>JALGVQ010000007.1 GCA_025774615.1 bacterium | reverse complement strand
GGCGACCTTCTCCAGGATCGGCAGGAGGTCCTTCATCGCGCTGATCTTCTTGTCGAATACGAGGATCATCGGCTCCTCCAGCACTGCTTCCATGCTGTCGGGGTCGGTGATGAAGTAGGGGCTGAGGTAGCCGCGGTCGAACTGCATACCCTCGACCACGTCGAGATGGGTATCGATCGATTTGGCTTCTTCTACCGTGATCACACCATCCTTGCCGACCTTCTCCATTGACTGGGCGATGAGGTCGCCGATCTCTGAATCGTTGTTCGCCGAGATCGAAGCAACCTGTGCGATCTCTTCCGCGGTCGTCAGATCACGTGAGATCTTGTTGAGTTCACCGACGACTGCCTTGACAGTGGCGTCGATACCCCGCTTGAGCTCCATCGGGTTGGAACCGGCAGTGACACTGCGCAGTCCCTGAGCATAGATCGCCTGCGCCAGCAGGGTCGCGGTGGTGGTTCCATCACCGGCGACGTCGCTGGTCTTGGAGGCGACTTCTTTCACCATCTGGGCGCCCATGTTCTCGATCGGATCTTCAAGTTCGATTTCTTTTGCAACCGTCACACCATCCTTGGTGACCATGGGAGAGCCGAACTTCTTGTCCAGCACTACATTACGTCCCCTCGGACCAAGGGTGACCTTGACGGCATTGGCCAGTTTGTCCACACCCTGCTTCAGCAGGTCTCTGGCCTTTACGTCATATTCGATGATCTTGGCCATGTTGATTTATTTCCTCCAGAATCGTTTTCAGGATTCATTTCAATACAGTCGTTACAGTGATCAGATCTTGTTCAATCGTCTGAATGGGGCCTCAGATGATGGCGAGGATGTCGCTCTCGCGCATGATGAGGTACTCTTCGACGTCGATGCGCACTTCACTGCCCGTCCACTTGCCGTAGAGAATCTTGTCCCCTGCATTGACTTCCATCGGCTTACGTGATCCATCATCAGTCAGGGCACCAGGTCCTACTGCGACCACCTCACCCTGCTGGGGCTTTTCTTTGGCAGTATCGGGAATGATGATCCCACCGACTTCCTGGACATCATCTTCCAGCGGCTTCACTACCACCCGGTCTGCGAGCGGTTTTACCTTGAGAGCCATACTCTCTCCTCCTTGCTCTTGTTGAGCAGTGTGTACGTGCGGTCATAACCGGTCAGAAACCGGTTCAACCTCTGTTCTGAGATACGAATTTCAATAGTTTCCTGCCGGAAGGCAGAAAGAGCTGTTAGCACTCACTACAGGTGAGTGCTAACAACAATACGGAATATAGAGAGCCGGATTTCAAAGGCAAGAAAGATTTTATCCCTCCAGGCCCATCCCCACACATCCCAGCCAATCCACTACCTCACTACCTGCCCCACCACCCGCTCGTGGATCATGCGCAGACCCTCGAGGGTGAGGAGTGCATCGAGCGTTCCTCTCTGCTCGAAGTCGTTTTCGAAAAGAGATGCCAGCCCTCCGGTGAAGATGATGACCGGTTCGACATCCATTTCAGCAATGATCCTGGTGATCATCCCATCGATCATCGCCAGAGTCCCATGATAGATACCCGATCGAAGACTCGACTGTGTGGTCGAGCCGATGACACTCTCGGGAGGTCTGATGTCCACCTTGGCCAGCCGGGCTGCCCGCTTGAACAGTTCTTCCGAACCGGTGAGCACTCCCGGGGCGATCACGCCGCCGATGTAGGTGCCAGCGGCATCGATCACGTCAAATGTCGTCGCGGTTCCCATATCCACGACGATCGCGGGCGATCGGTACTTCCTGCTGACCGCAACCGCATTGGCGAGTCGATCAGCTCCGGCCGCTTCGGGAGGTTCCACCGCGACACCGATCCCAAGATCGAGGTCACAGGTGACGATGAGTGGGTCGAAACCGAAGCGCTGAGAGCACACTTCGTGCACAACCTCGGTCAGGGCAGGGACGACCGATCCCACAACCATCGCGTCGATCTCACCAGAGGATATCCCGGCATCATCCATGAACGGCCGGAACACCATCCACATCTCGTCGCCGGTCACCTCAGCAGCGGTCGCGGTACGCCAGTGCGCCTTCAGGTTTTCACCCTCGAAGAGCGCCATGACGGTATGGGTGTTGCCGATATCAACCGCGATCAGCATCTCTCTCCCCCATTCTTCTCACGTAGTATCACGGGTTATCACGGGCAATCACAGGTTATCCTGGATCATCACGGGGTTTCAGTATGGGTGATCAGCTCTCCGGCCACAACTCTCCGTCCCCCATCCAGTTCGAGGAACCCTTCGCTGGTCAGACCGGTGCAGATCCCGCTTATCTCATCCCCCGCGGCACGGATGGTGACGGTTTCACCGAGATACCCCATATAGGCCATGACCTCACTGGCAAACGGCGGTGGTGATACTGCCTCGCTCGCGGCGTTGACCGGAGCCGTTGTTTCCGATCCAGACGGAATCTCCAGCTCTGCCACAAGATGCCGGACTTCCCACAGGTAGTGTGCAATGAACCGGTCACCATCCACGATATCACCGGTGCAATCGCTGAGGGTACCGCCCCGTTCACGAATATCCTCGGGTACCTCGAACCCGCTCCAGTCGATATTCACACCGGTACCAAGCACGATCCCGTCTGTAACACCCTCCTGTGAGATCATCTCAGCAAGCACTCCGGCGATCTTGCGTCCGTTGCATTCGATATCGTTCGGCCACTTGATCTGGAGATCCGCCCCGAGCGGCCTGGCCGCCCGTACGAGAGCGAGCGCCGCTGCAAGGGTTATCCATCCCGCCCTATCCGGGGCGATCCCCGATTCCAGCAGGAGGGAGCAGTACCGTCCCCCACCCGGAGGAGAGAACCACGATCTGCCGTGGCGGCCGCGTCCGGCGGTCTGCTGGCCGGCCATGACGACGGTACCCGGGCTCGCACCCCCGGCAGCGAGGCTGCGGAGCCGTTCATTCGTGGATGGCAGACTCTGATGGTAATGGAGTACGGCTCCCGATTTCTGCAAGATCCCGGGCAGATCCCCGGCCCACTGCAGAGGTTGTCCGTCGTTCTGCCCGCGGGCCCGCTCCAGCAGTCCCAGAAACTCCGTTATCCATGTTTCCCTGTTCATCGATCAGAGGCTTTCCACGTGTCGTCGATCATCGATCAACGGAGGAGGAGTGAGAGATCGATCGATTTCACCGAATGGGTGAGCGCTCCCACACTGATGTAATCCACCCCTGTCTCCGCAACCGTTTTCACATTATCGAGATTCATCCCGCCGGATGCTTCGAGTTCCACATCGGGTCGATCTGAATCACGGATCCACTTCACGATCTTCGCCATCGCGACGGGATCCATATTGTCCAGCAGGAGCCGGTCGGCACCCGCGGCAACCGCCTCGCGGGCCTGCGCATCGTCACCGACTTCAGCCACTATGAGGTATCTCGAATCTGTCTCTGCAAGCCCCCGATGTACCCGATCGAGCGCCTCGGAGATACCGCCGGATGCCTGGGCGTGGTTCTCCTTGATAAGGATGCCGTCGTAGAGCCCCATACGATGGTTCGCGCCACCACCCTGCCTGACGGCGTATTTCTCCAGGTCGCGCATTCCGGGTGTTGTCTTCCTCGTATCGAGAATGGTGACCCCCGTCCCGGCTACCATTTTCACGTACCTGCTCGTCTCTGTCGCAACTCCGCATAACCTCTGCAGCAGATTCAACGCCACTCTCTCCCCCACCAGGATGGAGCGGGTCGGCCCGGCGATGTTCGCAACGATCCCGCCTGCGTTGAATTCCTCTCCCTCATCGACACCGGGTGTCACGACCACATTCGGATCGACCTGGAAGAACACCTGATCGACGGCCGGCAGACCGGCCATGATCCCGCCTTCACGGGCCAGGATGATCCCCTCGCTCTCCGATTGCGGATCGAGTGTCAGATCGCTGGTCACATCACCTGATCCCACATCCTCCTCGAGCGCGATCTGGATGAGTCGGCCGAGCGCCACCGCATCGATCATGATTCCTCTCCTGTTCCATTGTCGGCTTCACCATGACTGCCGCTTGCGGTCCGGTACCGTACCAGTTCATCGCGCAGAACAGTCGCCTTCTCGAAGTCGAGCCCAGTCGCGTAGGTGAGCATCTGCTGCTCCACCGCCATCTCCCATCCCTCGTCAGAGAGTCCCCGGAACTGTTTCATCAGTGTTTTCGCTTCCAGTTCCTCCTGCTTCCCCGCCCCTTCAGGATCGAGTACATCGGCCAGTGATGTACTCGCCAACACCTCTTCCCGTGACTTGGTGAGAGTCGTGGGCACTATCCCCCGTTCTTCGTTCCAGGCCTTCTGAATCTCGCGGCGACGATCGACCTCGTCCATCGCCCTCTCCATCGAACCGGTCACCCGGTCAGCATACATGATGATGAGCCCGTTCGCGTTCCTGGCCGCCCTTCCCATTGTCTGGATCAGGCTTGTTTGACTCCGAAGGAATCCCTCTTTGTCGGCATCGAGGATGACGACCAGACTCACCTCCGGCATATCGAGACCTTCCCGGAGCAGGTTGATCCCGACCAGTACGTCGAACTCCCCCATGCGGAGACCGCGCAGCACTTCCACACGATCGAGAGCGTCGATCTCGGAATGCATATAGCGCGCCCGGACGCCCACCTTGACCAGATAGTCGGTCAGATCCTCCGCCATCTTCTTGGTGAGGGTAGTTACCAGGGTGCGCTCACTCTGATCGATCCGTTTCCTGATCTCTTCGAGCAGATCATCTATCTGCCCTGCCACCGGACGCACGACCACCTCAGGATCGAGCAGGCCTGACGGTCTGACGACCTGTTCGACCACGATCCCGTTGCACCGCTCCAGCTCGAAGCCTCCCGGTGTGGCTGAAACGAAGATGGTGTTGTTCTGAAGTGATTCGAACTCCGCGTACTGCAGGGGACGGTTATCCAGGGCCGCCTTGAGCCTGAATCCGTAAGAGACCAGGTTCTCCTTCCGGGAGCGATCCCCGGCATACATGGCGCCGATCTGGGGAACAGAGACATGCGATTCATCAATGACCGTCAGAAAATCATCGGGGAAGTAATCGATCAATGTGTTCGGGCGGTCACCGGGAGACCTGCCGTCGAAATAGCGGCTGTAGTTCTCGATCCCTGTACACCAGCCGACTTCGGCCATCATTTCGAGATCATATTTCGACCGTGCTTTCAGACGCTGCGCCTCGACCAGATTTCCGGCGTCCTGAAGAATCGCTACTTCCTCCTCGGCGTCCTGTTCGATCACCGCAAGTATCTCGTCCACTTTCTCCCTGTTGGTGAGAAAGTGACTGGAGGGGAAGATGACCACCCGTTCACGCTCCTCGATGATCTCGCCGGTCAGCAGATCGACGATGGAGAGGTTCTCGACCTCATCCCCCCAGAACTCGATCCGCACGGCACTCTCTTCGTAGGCGAGATGGACTTCCACGACATCACCGCGGACACGGAATGTTCCCCGATCGAAGGCGATATCATTTCGGCGATATTGCAGGTCGAGAAGAGCCCGCAGGAGATCCTGGCGATCGAGACTCTGCCCCTTCTCAAGCCCGACCAGCATTTTGTACGTATCGGCCGGATTTCCCAGACCGTAAATGCAGGAAACGGAAGCCACCACGATGACATCGCGGCGTTCAAGCAGCGCGCTGGTCGTACGCAGCCGCAGGCGCTCGATCAGTTCGTTGACACTGGTCTCCTTCTCGATGTAGAGGTCTCGCCCCGGCAGGTACGCCTCCGGCTGGTAGTAATCATAGTATGAGATGAAATATTCGACCGCATTGTGGGGGAAAAATCCCTTCAGTTCCCCATATAACTGGGCTGCAAGTGTCTTGTTGTGGCTTATGACCAGCGTAGGCCTGTTCACGCGTGCGATCACGTTCGCCACCGCGAAGGTCTTCCCCGAACCGGTCACGCCGAGCAACGTCTGATACCGGTCACCCCGATCGAGTCCCGAAACGAGCTGCTCGATAGCCTGCGGCTGGTCCCCGGCTGGTTCGAATCCACTCACCAGCCTGAACGGCTCGTCCCTTCGTTCCAGCCACATCGATCCGAGAGCGGATCGAAGCTCATCATTTCCGCCTGTCTGGCGCTCACTTTTTCCGTCAGCGGACGTACTCACTTGCGCGCTTTCTTTCCATGAAGCCGGTTGGAATCATTCAGATGTAACCCAATCAATATCATTCAGACGATGGAGGCGACGATAGCCTAAATTGCCGGTTTCCTTCTGTTCGGGTCATTCGACGTTTTCCATACAGTATCGGACCGGAACGATGTACGTTCCTGTACAGTGAAAACAGTGCTGAGGGGATCTCCAAACTATGAGATATCCTGACGATCGGAGATAAAGTGATACATAATCATACTGCCAGATATGCCCTTCTTATAATAAGTTCTATCGTTGTTAGTATCGCTCTCTGGCAGACGCGCTCCGAGCGTGATGCACTGCGCTTCATCACCCTCACCTCGGAACCTGCCGGTATCATGGGCACCACCTGTCAGATTGCGGTGGTCACCCGTCCTGTTGACGAAAAGCGGGCCGAGGAGGCGCTTGCCGATGCCGAAAGTATTCTGAGAGGTATTGAACTGGAAGTGAGCAGCTGGCTGAACAGCTCACTGATCGGCCGCTTCAACATGGCCCCTGCTGGAGAGGCTATCAAACTTTCAGATATCAGTTCAGCCATTCTGCATCATGCACAGGCAGCATACCTGGAGACCGATGGTACTTTTGACATAACAGTCCGCCCACTCATACTGCTCTGGAGAGAATCAGTCCAGGCACAGCGCTTCCCGACTCCCGAAGAGATCACTCGGGCCAGAGGGACATCATCGTGGGACCTTATCGATCTGCGACCAGATGAGATCGCCAGGAGATCAGATGGTGTCGAAGTGGATCTGGGCGGCATCGCCAAGGGATATGCCATCGACAGGGCGATCGAAGTGATGCGGAGCGCGGGTGTCGCGGGCGGACTCGTTGACGTCGGCGGCGACCTTCGCGTCTTCGGCCAACCGCCAGATGGGCATTCGTGGCCTGTGGAGATCCACGATCCAGCCGATTCCGGCATCGTTGGCCGCCTTTCCATCGAATCGGGAGCTGTATGCACCAGCGGTGATTACTCCCGCTTCAATGAGATCGGTGGAGAACGCTTCAGTCACATAATCGACCCGAGAACCGGGCGACCCGCAGAATCGGCCGTTTCGGTAACGGTACTGGCTCCATCAGCGCTTCAGGCTGATATCTGGGCAACAGCCCTGAGTGTTCTGGGGCCGGATGGCATCGAATCTCTCCCGGAAGGCATCGAAGCGATGCTGTTGGTACATGACGGGATGGCGCTGGCCAGGGTCTCCTCGGCAGGCTTTCATTTATATTTCAGCCGTAATCAGCACTGACAATTCTTATTGGCTACTATCATCTATTATATTTTCTTGATGATGTTATTACATATGTTATACTCTTTACTGTGTCTTATAACATCTGTACACATCTTTATTCCATATATATCTCATTATTGACCCATATATTACTACTCATATCCTCATATATCATCATCTGTGCGTTGCACTGCTGATATATATGATATAATGCCTATTGGTGCATAATCATCTGCTTATGCAGTGTATATCGTTATATACTGCTATAACTGTTGTGTACTGCTATATATTGCTGTATATGACACTATATATTATTATATGCTGCTATATATTACTATACATTGTCATATGCTGTTACATACCATTAAATACAATAGAATGCAGTATCCGATATTCTGTGATCTATGTAAAATGCTGATAATATCTAGGTGCGTGATAAGTACGCATATATCATCATCGATGATTCCTATAACTATCTGATCCCTACCCCCGCCACTCCGTATCGTCTACCGTTGTCTGGAAATCGGCTTCGATCCTCTCCGGCACTTCTTCATCCGCAACAGCTGCTACCTGTCCCTCTGTGGGAATACCTACGAATATCAGACTCGAGCGCTTGCACTTCTCCAGGATCGGCTCGAAATCAGTGAAATCCTCATACAGGTCGTAGTTGATCGCCGGCCTGTTCCCATCCATCACCATCATATCACTCACGCGGGAACACGACATGCAACCGGTGCAGCCGACGGTGCAGACCGACTGGACCTCTTTTCCGAAGTCATCATTGGAGCAGGCAACGACGAACATCTCTGATCGCTTGAAGGGGACCATGGTGATGATGTTCCGGGGACACGCGGCCGCGCACAGCTTGCAGCCGGTGCACTTCTCGTAATCGACCACCGCGACTCCGTCCACTATGTGTATGGCGTCATAATCACACACCCTGACGCAGTCACTGAGCCCCATGCACCCGTAGATGCAGCCCTGGAAACCGGCAACAAGGTTCGCCGCAGCGCAGGTCGGCTCACCCTGGTACTCCATTTTGAGCAGCCGCTCATCCAGCTTGGCCGCGCAGTGTACGACCGCCTTGTAGGGCCAGACTTCGGTGACCTCGATGCCGAGGATTTCAGCGATCGCTCCCACACAACTGGTTCCACCGGGACCACAGAGTGTCAGGTCCTCATCAGCTCCCGTGCCCAGGGCATCAGCATAGGAGTTGCATCCTACATACCCGCATCCACCACAATTGGCTCCAGGAAGAGCATCCTGTATCTCCAGTATCTTCGGATCCACATATACGTAGAATGCGCGATTCGCCCAACCGAGGACCCAACCCATCGCGATCGCGAGGAGCACGAGGACTGCCGCGGCAAGTATCACTGTCACAAAGGTCAGCACTGCTATTCCTCCCTACCTGCTGCCAAGCGCGGAAAGGGCCTGCTCAACACCCCTGTCCATGCCGGTGAAGCCCATGAACGCCATCGCCATGATTCCGGCGACGATGAGCGCTATACCCGCTCCCTTGAGGGATTTCGGTACGTCACACAGGTCGAGTTCGGCCCGTATCCCCGCCATGAGCGTGATCGCGATCAGAAACCCGATCCCGCCACCGAGGGCAAGGATGAGGGCTTCATGCAGACCCCACAGCATCGTCGGGTCCTGCAGGTTCTTCATTATTTCGAGACACGCGAACAGAATGGCACAGTTGGTCGTGATCAGCGGCAGGAAAACACCAAACGACTCATAGAGCGCCGGCTGGAACTTCCTGACGTACATCTCGACGAACTGCACCGACGAAGCGATGACGAAGATGTAAATGATGTAGCTCAGGACCGAGAGATCGACCGTTGTCTCGGGATTGCCTCCGGCGACCTGCCAGATCCATACCGGGATCGGCGCCATAGGACGCAGGATGAAGAACGTGAACAACCAGCTCAGGGTGGAGGCGATCAGTATCACGAAGATTACAGCCAACCCCATCCCGAACGCTGTATCGACCCGTTTGGAAACGCCCAGGAAGGGGCAGATCCCTACGAAGTAGTGCAGCACGAAGTTGTTTATCAGTGCGGCACCTATGAAGATCATTATGAGCGAGCTGAGCGTTTCCATGATCTCTCCTACTCGCTTGCGGTGACGGCCAGCCGCTTGCGCCGGTCATCGAACCAGTTCACGCCGCCCAGAAGCAGTCCCAGCACAAGGAATGCTCCCGGTGGCAATACCATGATCCCCCACGCGGGCCATCCCGATCCAAGCACCGCCATGCCGAACCAGGTCCCCGCACCGAGGATCTCCCGCACCGTTGCGATACTGGCCAGGGCCAGCCCGAAACCGAGCGACATCCCCGCCGCGTCGGCAACAGCGGTACCGAGACTCTGTTTCGACGCGCAGACCTCAGCCCGGGAGATGATAAGGCAGTTCACGATGATGAGCGGCACATAGGGCCCCAGTTCCTTGCTCATCTCGTACATGTACGCTCCGAGGAACCGGTCCGCGATCGTCACGAAGGTGGCAATCGTGAGCGTGAATACCAGAATGCGGAGATGGGGCTTCAACAGGCCGCGGATCAGTGCCACGAGGATGTTCGACATGATCAGAACGAAGGCTGTGGCGCCCACCATGGTCATGGCCGGTTTCATCCCGTTGGTGACCGCCAGCGTGGGACACATCCCCAGCAGCTGGCGATAGACCGGATTCTCCGGCAGGATCCCCTGGATGAAGCGTTCAGATGCCGTTGGTTGATCAGCCATCACTTCTCCGGTGCAGCGATGCTGCCGTTGTGGGCTTCGAGCTTCCCTTTGAGGTTCTCAAGCGCGCTGTTCAGGATGTTTGTGACGGCCTCCGAAGAGATGGTCGCTCCGGTCAGCGAAAGGATCTCGTTCTCCTGACGCGGATCAGCCTTCACGACGACCAGGGGCGTATCGGTGGACTTGTCCTTGTAGCGCTGCAGAAAATCATCACCCCTGATGTAATCCCCCAGACCGGGCGTCTCCTTCTGGGCCAGCACGTACATCCCTGTGATCCGGGAGAGGTCGACACTCTGTCCGATCAGGACCTCGATGACGTCGGCAAATCCCTGCCCCCGGGCGGGGATCACCCACCCCAGGTGGGAACCATCCGTGGCGATCGCCTTGTAGAGGCGTATCTGCCGGCCGTTGTGGCCTTCGACAACGACCTCCTCGGTCATATCGCGGTCGGATCCAGGCACCAGTGTCGGGATGACGCTGTAGGTCTCATTGCGTTTGTTCTCGGCGATCTTCGGGCCCAGCGTGGTCTGCACCAGGGCCAGTACCGAACCGAAGAAGAACGCCAGCAGGATCACCAGCCATGCCTGACCGATGTAGCTTTTCTTCTCCGGAGGACCGCCCGCCGGCAGAGACTCGTCCGCGGGCTGATTCTCACCGGCCGGCAGGGTCTCGTTCGTTTCTGGAGTTTCACTCATTCAAATCAGTCTTTCTGCGGGACCGGGCCCCCGACCGGGCGCGGTATGGTCCACTGGTTGATCAGCGGTACGGCACAATTCATCAACAGCACCGCGAACATCACCCACTCCGGGTAACCGCTGAAGATCCTGCCCAGTACGACCAGGGCCCCGATTCCGGCACCGAACAAGAACTTGCCTTTCGGACTCAGAGGACTGGTGACAGGGTCGGTGGCGATGAAGAACGCCCCGAGCAGGAGCGCCCCCCCGAAGAGATGGTGAGGTATCGAAAGGTCGGTCAGATTGATGAGGTTCGCAAAACCGGCGAAGAGAATCGTCGCCCCGATCACTCCGGCCGGGATTTCCCACGAAGCTGAACGCCTCCAGCACAGGTAGAGTCCGCCGACAAGGCACGCCAGGGCGCTTGTCTCACCGATCGAACCGTTGGTTGTGCCCAGGAAGAGCGGCCAGAGTGACGGCAGATCAGCCATCGTGCCCGCCGCTTCCTTGGCGGCTGCCATCGGCGTGGCCCGGGTGACAACGTCGATCGTCTCGGACGCTCTGACGTAGGCACCTGAACCCATCACCCGCGCGAAACTGAGCATCACGAATGCCCGGCCGACCATCGCCGGGTTGAAGATGTTCTGTCCGAGACCGCCGAAGACGACTTTACCGATGCCGATCGCGACGGTAGTGCCGATGACCGCCACATACCACGGTGCGCTCCACGGAAGCGAGAGGCCGAGGATCACCGCTGTGATGACCGCCGAGAAGTCGCCGATCGGAACCGGTTTCCCGGTCATCCGGGTGAAGATCGACTCCGTGATCAACGCGGTGACGAGACAGAGACCCACCTGGATCACCGCGTACCAGCCGAAGACGACGATCGACATGACCATCACCGGCGCCAGGCCGATGAGGACGTCTATCATCATTCCCTTCGTGGTGAGCGAGGTATCGGAGAGATGGGGTGAGGGCGCGACGATGTTGCCGACAACGGGGCCTTCCGGCTCCACTGGTTCCTTCTTCGGCTTCGCTTTCGGTTCCTCCGGTGCTGCCGTGGGCTCCTCCGGGACGACCTTTGGCTCTTCCGGGACGGCCTTCGGCTCTTCCGTCACGTCTTCTGAATTGTTCCGGTCTTCTGGTTCCGCCATCAGATTTCGGCTCTTCCGTGACTGTGTTCGTTCACTATTGTTCGATCTACTTGTTACTCAACATGATCTTGCCGATGCGTACCAGCTGGACGAGCGGGATGCTCGCCGGACAGGCATACGCGCAGCAGCCGCACTCTACACACGCCTGGAGATAGTACGTTTCTGCCACCTCGGCATTACCGGCCCGCGATGCCAGCGCGATCTTCGTCGGTACGAGATTGAGCGGGCAGGCGTCCACGCAACGTCCGCATCGGATGCAGGCGGTCTCTTCGCTCTTCTTCACGTCTTCGTGTGTCAGCACGGTGATGCCGCTGGTCCCCTTCGTGACCGGCGCACTCAGATGACCGACGGTAAATCCCATCATCGGCCCACCTGATATCACCCTGGCTGCGTCTTCGGTCATTCCACCGCAGTAATCGATCAGTTCCTGATAACTCACTCCGATCGGCACCAACAGGTTCTTCGGCTCCCTGATCCCCGCGCCGGTCACTGTAATGACCCGGTGCGTGAGTGCCTTGCCACGCAGAACGGCCCTGGCGATGGCAGCAACGGTACCCACGTTCTGTACCACAGCTCCGACCTGCAGGGGCAATCCAAGCGTGGGGACCTCCCGCCCGATCATTGCGGTCGTCAGCTGGCGCTCAGCTCCCTGCGGGTACTTGGTCTTCAGGGATCTCACCTCGACGCCAGTCCCTTCAGCCGCCTTCCGCAACGCTGCGATCGCCTTCGGCTTGTTGTTCTCGATGCCGATGATCGCTTCCTTTGCACCGGTGGCATGCTTTGCCAGCAGTGTTCCGGTAATGATCGCCTCGGGTACTTCGACCATCAGCCGGTAATCGGCGGTCAGGTATGGTTCACACTCGCAGCCGTTGATGAGCAGGTATTCGATCGGGGTCTCTTCGTTCCGAGCCAGCTTCACATGGCTCGGGAACGCGGCCCCTCCCAGACCCACGACTCCGGCTTCGAGCGCGGCCTTTGAGATCGCATCCGGTTCATACGCATCGAGCCCGTCACGGGGCCATTCTCCACCAAACACATCGTCGAAGAGGTCTTGACCCGAGATCGACTGTTCGGCTGCCGCCTTGATCGGGATCACCTTCACGTGTCGACCGTTGGGGAGCGTCGCGACAGTCGCCTTCTTGGTCTTGCCGTCAATGCTGGCATGGACCGGGGATGAGATGAACGATGTCGCTTCTCCCACCTTGTCACCGATCGCCACCTCCTGTTTGGCCTCAACACAGGCCTCACAGGGCGCACCGAGGTGCTGCAGCAGCGGTATCATGACGCTGGCCGGGGTGGGTAATATTTCTATGGGCATTCCCTCTGCCAGGTGTTTCTCCTCAGGGGGGTGGATACCTCTGGCAAAGGTGGCTTCGGAAGTGGTTGCGGTACTCACGACGGGGTCGGTTCCTCCGTTAAAAAGCAGGTGTGCTTTCGTGGTCAAACATACACCGCGCGTGGCTCCAATCAATGCTCAATTGGAGTGAAAGGTCTGATTATCCTCTTTGGGTGAATCAGTGTGCCAGCGTGCGCCGGGATGTGCCGGCGAGGGGCCTGGGGGAGTACTGGAAAGAGACCAGGGGGAGACAAAAAAGGCCGCCCTGGAGGGCGGCCCTTCTGCAAGCCGGTAGTACCCGTGGGATCAGACGCCCTTGCCGTTACCCACGATACGCCGTCTCTGCTTCCGCTTCTGGCTGAGCTTGCGCTGGTGCTTGCGCTCCGACGGCTTGAGGTGGTACCGCTTGCGCTTCAGATCGGTCGTGATCCCCTCCTTCTTAACCTGCTTCTGGAAGCGCTTGAGAGTCTTCTCGAAGGATTCATTATCACGAACCTGAACGTACGCCAATGTTACCACATCCTTAAGAATTAAAGTTGAAATCGCATCACCCACGATACGGATGATAATTAGGTAAAGGTATGTCGGAATTCAGTTTAGTCAACGCAATAGATAAACGTGGCTTGAAGGGATGTTATTCCCACTCGATCGTGGCGGGCGGTTTATGTGTCACATCGTAGAATACGTGTGAGATCCCGGTCAGCGCCTCGATCCCATGGACCATCTCGTCGACGGCCGTCCAGGGAAGGTCGGCGAACTTCGCTGTCATCGCTTCGGTACTGAGAACCGGTCGGAGCACGACGCATTCCCCGCCTGAGGCCGGTACGAGCGGCAGCAGGACCGTGATCATCTGCCAGGCGCTTCGCTCGAGTTCTGCCGTGGCCAGCACCTCCATGACGATGGCATCCACATCTCTGAGCAGGTCGAGACGGTCACGCGTCACGGTGGCGGCTCTGGTATGGAGCTGGCCCGGTTCACTCCTGCTGACTGAATAGACGACCCGGTTGACCTCCCGAACCTCATTCGTGATCCGGGTGGAGATCTCCTCAAGGATCCCCCACTCCCTTTCTCCACCGGTCAACACGACCGGATGAGCGTATGTCCGGTAGTCCCCCTGCACACCGACCGATCTGATCGGCAGAACCCGCGCCCCGTACCCCGCCTCCGCCGCGATCAGGGAAGCGCTCACCTCTGCTTCAGCCATCACTCGCCGCTCATCTTCCGGCAGATCCTCTCCGGTGGCGCACAGGGTTCTGACACCCAGTCCGGGGCCCGGGAAGGGATGTCTCCACACGAGGGCCTCAGGCAGGCCGAGCGCCATCCCGGCTTCCCGCACCTCGTCCTTGTAGAGATGCGCCAGGGGTTCGATGATCTTCCCCCGCTCGATGAGACGTTCAATCTCCTCGACCCGGTTATGGTGGGTCTTGATGGTCGCGGCATGCTGTGTACCGCCCGTCTCGATTGTGTCGGGATAGATGGTGCCCTGGGCCAGAAGCCATCCTTCCTGAAGGTCAATACCGCCCAGCTGATCACCAGCGACCTCGACGAAAACCCGCCCGATGATCTTCCTCTTCTCCTCCGGATCGGTCACCCCCTCGAGCGGCGTCAGGAACCGGTCGATCGCATCCACGTACTCCAGATTGTCATAACCCATCTCGGAAAATGCAGCGATGACGGCCCGGGATTCATTCTTCCTCATCAGCCCGTTATCGATGTGGACTCCCTTCACCTTATCGGGTCCGACCATCTGATTGAGCAGTGCAAAGCAGACGGTGGAATCAACACCGCCGGAAACCAGTAGCAGCACCCGGTTATCACCGACCTGCTCGGCGATATCACGGCCGATCTCCTTGATGTAATCACCGACATTCCACTCCAGGGGCGCTCCACAGAGGTCGATGAAGTTCTCGAGCATCCGCATACCGTTGGGAGTGTGGGTCACCTCGGGATGGAACTGGAAACCATATAGCCGGCGGGATGCATCGCCCATTGCCGCAACCGGACAGTCATCGGTACTGCCCAGTATCTCGAATCCCTCCGGCAGATCAACGATCTGGTCCCCATGGCTCATCCAGACCTCTTCCCGGTCGGAGAGTCCTCTGAGCGGCCCATCACCCGAGATGATCCGCAGAGCCGCACTCCCGAATTCCCGGACATCGCCCCGTGCTACCTGCCCACCCATCTGTTGAGCGAGGAGATGATGCCCGTAGCAGAGTCCGAGCATCGGAAGATCGCTCCCGAACAGTTCGGCGTTGTAAGGAGGCTGCTCCGGATCGTAAACACTGCTCGGTCCTCCCGAGAGGATGATGCCTACGGCGTTCTCAAGGGCCGCTGATTCGACGTCGGGCGGTACGATCTCTGAATACATACCCAGTCGTCGTATCCGGTTGGCGATCAGGTGAGCGTACTGCCCTCCGAAATCGAGAACGGCGATAAAGGGTCTGGTGGGGATCTCGGCGGTCATCTTCACGGATACGCGGCCTTCCAGAGTTCTTGATCATCAGTCATGGGATCGGTAGATCGACCCGGCGGGCTACCGTCCCGGCGACCTGCTGATGGAGATGATACGAATCTGTATCTACGGACTGACAGCCGTCCAGTCGAATGTGATAATCGTGTCCTCTCCATCCAGGGCAGGATCCAGTTCCGGATAGTCGGTCACGAAATGGAGCCCCCTGCTCTCCTTCCGACTACGAGCCGCGCGGGCGATCAGCAGCGCCACCTGGGAGATGTTCCGCAGTTCCAGCAGTTCGGCAGTCAGCCTGGTCCAGCGGTAGTACCGCTCTATCTCCTGGGCGAGGACGGTGAGTCTTCTCTCCGCTCTCTCCAGGCGATCAGTCGAGCGAACGAGACCGATATAATCCCACATCAGGGATCGGATCTCATTCCGGTCGTGGCTCAGCAGAACGCGTTCAGCGGTTTTGCTCGTGCCCTCCGCGTCCCACGAGGGTGATGTTATGGTCGAGGCATCCATCTCCTCAAACTGTTCCCTTGCGCAGTTGGCAACCTGTTCGGCGAAAACAAGACCCTCCAGCAAAGAATTGCTGGCCAGTCTGTTTGCCCCGTGAACTCCGGTGCAGGCGACCTCACCCACCGCGAAGAGGTTCTTCAGATCCGTTCTCCCCCGCAGGTCGGTCGGGATACCACCGCACATGTAGTGGGCAGCGGGAACCACGGGGAACAGATCAGACGCGGGATCGATGCCCAGCCTCCGCGTGGTCTCGACGATATGGGGGAAGCGTTCCTCGATCTCATGGGCCTCCCGATGGGTCAGGTCGAGATACACAAAGGGTTGGCCACTCAATTTCAGCTGACGGTCGATCGCCCGGGCAACGACGTCACGGGGAGCAAGATCCTTGAGCGGGTGTACTCCCTCCATGAACGCTTCACCAGCGGCGTTCCTGAGAATCCCGCCGAATCCCCGTACGGCTTCGCTGATCAGGAAAGCGGGATCACCCGTCCCATACAATGACGTAGGATGGAACTGCATGAACTCCAGGTTCGCCAGCGAACAACCTGCCCGCACCGCCATGGCAAGTCCGTCACCGGTCGAGATATCGGGATTGGTGGTGTGCAGATAGACCTGACCGCATCCCCCGGTAGCCAGGATGGTGATCCTGGCGGTGAATGCGATGACTTCCTCCGTTTCGGTGCTGAGCACGTATGCCCCGTACACCGAGCGCTGCGATCCGGGGCCGTTCGGAATCCCCTCGAGATGGTGTTCTGTGATGAGGTCGACGCCGATATGATTCTCGAAGATCGTGATGTTTTTGTGTGCGCTGGCGGCCTCGACGAGCGCGCGTTCCACTTCCCGGCCGGTCAGATCGTGAACGTGCACGATCCGGGAGTGGCTGTGTCCACCCTCTCTGCCGAGACTGAGCGGATCCCCGCCGTCTGGTGATTCCCCTCTGCCTTCATCCTCGAATGACCCAGCCGACCGGTTGAACTCCACACCGAGAGCGATCAGTTCGCCTATCAGCCTCGGCCCCTCACTCACCATCAGGCGCACAGCCTCCCGGTTGCACAGCCCGGCGCCCGCAATAAGGGTGTCCTCAAGGTGTGAGTCGATACCGTCGAGCGGGCTCAGAACGGTGGCGATCCCTCCCTGAGCGTAATTGGTCGCCGAAGCCTTGTCCTCTTTCTTCGTGACAACCGCCACATTTCCCGTCCCAGCCAGCTTGAGAGCTGTTGTGAGCCCCGCGATACCGCTCCCGACGATGAGGAAATCGAATGATTCTCTCATGCAAGCACACTCACTATATGCTCAAGAAACCGTGACTCGAACGACACCTCCGCCACCCACGCTTCCTCAACGACATCCCTGAGGCCTGCCCTGATCAATTTCGTTTCATCCTTTGCCGTGGTGACCAGCAGTTCCGCGCCGGACGCGAGGAACCGGGCTCCGATCCGCTCGACATCCCGCTCATCGTACCGGTGGTGATCGCGGTACGCCAGATGCTCAACCACCGTCATCCCGGCGGCGGTGATCTCTTCCTCCAGATAGTGTGGTGCGCCTATGCCGGACACAAGAATCACATTGCTACCTGCCATGCCTGACAGATCCTGTTCATCGCGCTCTCCGAACCTCCGCACTCCCCGGATGCCGAGCAGGCCGTCTATGATCATGGCATTGTTGCTGAATGCCCTCAACAGGCCCTTCAGCCTGTCCGGTACCGGCTCGATCTCCCCCCCCCGATGCACGAAGATGAACATGTCAGCCGCTTTCAGAGCCGAGAGTGGTTCGCGCAGTTTCCCCGCAGGCAGGGTCCATCCGTTCCCGAAGGGATCGGCTGCCTCGAGAAGGACGATATTGAGATCCCGGGCGAAGCCGAGATGCTGGAAACCGTCATCGAGGATCACCACGGCAGCATCATATCGATCCCGGGCAAGCCGCGCCCCGACATACCGGTCCCGTGAAACGATGACCGGCACCGGTACGGCCTCGGCAATCATGACCGGCTCATCGCCCGCCTTGTCGGGGGCAGCCAGAGGACCGGAACCATCTGAGACCAGGAGTGGACCCGAACCGCGTTTCAGGGCACCATACCCCCGCGAGACGACTGCTACCGGGACATTCTGTTCCAGGAAGGTGGCCGCCAGTCCCGCGACCAGCGGGGATTTGCCGGTTCCTCCGATCGTGATATTCCCGACCGATACCACCTTTGTGCCCGACAGACGCCTGCATCGAAGGAGACCGACCTGGTCGAGCCATCTCCTTCCCCAGACCAGAGATGAATAGAGTACTGAGAAGGGGATCAGGAGGAAGTAGAAGAGATAGAGCGGAGCAGTGAGTGCTCTGGGACGGTGACCGGCCCAGATCTGAATGAGGATCTGTTCGAGAGCTGTTCTCACAGGTCAGCCCTTCCCTGGTCAGCCCTTCCTTGGTCAGCTCTTCCTTTCTGCGCGTCTGTATCGATTCCGCTCCCACCTGAGTCCGCATCGACCCCGATCACCATATCATCAGCCCGCGGCCCTCTGCTTCCCCGGTCGGTGCGCGCAGCCCGAACCTCTGAAATCCCCACTCCGAGGGCACGCCGGTAGTGTTCAACCACTCCATCCAGCGCCCCCCTGCCCTGCCTGACCGCCTCCCGGGCGGACTCTCCCATCACCAGGCGCTTCGACTCATCGCTGATCAAACCGGCGATCGCGTCCCCCAGGCTCTGCCCGTCGTCGACTCTCATTCCCCCGCTCGATTCCAGCAGAAGCAAATCGGCACCCGCCGTCTCGCCGGTATGGGGTCCGAAGAGAACCGGTACACCGTACATGGCCGGCTCAAGCAGATTGTGTCCGCCGACCGGGACCAGACTGCCGCCCACGAACGCAAGATCAGACGCCGCGAAGAACCGCTCCAGCTCACCGATCGTATCCAGGAGCAGCACTTCCATTCCCTCAGCGGAGGCTCCTTCGAGCAGTGCCGTCCTGCGCAGGCATCGTACCCCATGGCCCGTGATGAGCTCGAACACTTCATCGGCCCTTCTCGGATATCGTGGAGCCACGACCATCAGCAGATCGTCGATCCTTCGGGCGGCGCGCTCGTACGCATCGAGGACGATCACTTCCTCACCCTGGCGGGTACTGCCCGCAGTGAACACCGGTCTGTCTGTGGGAAGCCCGAGATCGTTTCTTCGTTCACCTATCGGTGTATCCACGACCCCGGGGAGTGGTTCGTACTTCAGGTCACCGGTCACCACGACGCTTCCCGGTTCCGCCCCCAGGGCGATGAACCGTTCCCGATCTGCTTCCGATTTCACACAGATGACCGAGATGTCGTTGAGTATCCGTTCCATCCCCGGCCTCACCAGCCGGTACCGGCGACTCGCCCGGGCAGAAAGTCGGGCATTCACCATGACGATGGGCGCTCCGTATCGGGCGACCTTCCGGATAAGATTCGGCCACAACTCGGTTTCCGCGATGATGAGGACCTGGGGGTGTAATAGATTGATCGTTCTGTTCACGATTGCAGGAGCATCGAGGGGCAGATAGAGATGATTGGCCTGCCCTCTCAACAGCTGCCGCGCACGATCGCGACCGGTCGATGTCATCGTCGTCATGACCACCTCAAGTTCCGGTGTCTGACTGACGAGATGGGGAATCACGCGGGTCAGAACTCCCACCTCTCCGACCGATGCGGCATGCAGCCAGATGCAGCCGAAACGATCTGTCTTCTGCCTGATCTCCCCGGGAACCGTGCCATATCGTTGTGATGAACCGCCGCCGGTCCGACCATCGCGGATCAGCCAGTAGGGAAATGTTATTCCGGCAATGAGATAGCTGAAGAGCTGATAGATGCCCATGAGCAGGGAAGCTGAGAGCGCGGACATCCGGCCTCTGCTCATATCACTTCTCCTCTGGAGGAGTCGGACGTCCCGTCTCCAAGCAGTTCGAGTGCGATGTCGGCTGTTCTCGCGGTGGCGCCACCTCCACCGAGCCGCCCCCTGACCAGGCGGAGCCCGGCGATGATCTCATCCCGGACTGATCCATCCTCGAGAAATGGAGCGAGATGATCGGCAAGTGTCCGGGGGGTGACCACCTCCTGCAGGAGTTCCGGGACAAGGCGCTTCCCGGCAACCAGGTTCACCAGTCCGACGTGCTGGACCTTCACCCTTCTGCGGCTGATCCACCAGGAGAGCCGGCTCATCCGGTAGGCGATCACCATCGGTGTCTCGAGCAGGCCTGTCTCAAGGGTTGCCGTTCCGGAAGCGACCAGCGCGCCCCGCGCCGCATCGAGCAGATCGTATGTGCATCCCCTCGAGAGATGGAGACCATGTTCCGGTCGGTACCCGCCTTCAGGCGGCACCGACGGCGCCCGCTTCTGCCCCGACCGGACAAGCACCCGATCATACACGGAGTCGGGAATACCAGGAGCCGCTCCGACGATCGGGATCAGTTCAGGTCGGTTCTGACGGAGGATACCAGCTGCCTCGGCCATCGGCGGGAGTAGTCTGGATATCTCCTGGATACGGCTCCCCGGCAGCAGGGCGAGTATCTCTGAGTTCCCGGGCAGAAGCATCTCATCCCGAAAGGCCGAAGAGCCGATCGAGGGTACGGCGCCATCGTACAGGGGATGGCCGACGAACCTCGCGTCTGTCTCCACACCATATGTTTTTCCCTTTTCGTCAAAGAACTGTTCCTCGAAGGGGAGCACACAGGCGATCACATCTGTCACTTCGGCCAGCGTCGTCACCCGCTCTTCATGCCAGGCCCAGATCTGCGGCGCGATATAGTAGAGAACATCCAGGCCGAGATCCTTCGCGATACGGGCCACGCGCAGGTTGAAGGCGGGAAAGTCGACGAGGATGACAAGCGCCGGACGGTGCTCTTCGAGGAAGACACGGACGTCCCGCATCACCCGTCTCAGATACGGCAGATGGCGGATGACCTCTGCAAATCCCATGAACGAGAGTTGATCGCTGTGATGAAGGAGTTCGAGACCGGCCTCCTGCAGTCGTGCTCCTCCGATGCCGGAAAACCGGAAACCGGGATCACGCGCAGAGAGTTCCCGAACAAGCGCGGAGGCATGCAGGTCTCCGGAGGCTTCTCCAGCGATGACGAAGAGGTGCTGCCTATCGGGATCAGTCCGTGCCAATCTGCCTGGTTATCCTCTCGGCAAGATCGAGAGCTTCTGCGGCTTCCACTCCCGACACCCCGTAGGGAGGAACAACTGTCTCGTTTTGAATCCCGGCCAGAACCGCGCGGATGAAGGCGTCGATCTCGAGAGCAAGCGCGTCCTCTCCTCCCCCCCGCTCAGATCTCGTCACCGCGTGTTCACCGATCTGCATGATCGCCGTTTCCTCGGCCTCCACATGCTCCCCTGTTTCGCGGAGCCTGACAAGCTCACGTGTGCCCTTCTGCAGGTCGAATGAGAGATAGCCGTTCGGCTGGAACACCCTGAGTTTGCGCATGGGAGCGAGCGAAACGCGACTTGCGGTGATATTGGCGACACATCCGCCCGGAAAGGTGATCCTCGCGTTGGCTATATCGGTCGTACCGGTGATGACCGGCACACCGACCGCTTCCACCGATGCCGGATTCTCACCGACGAGGTAGAGGATCAGATCGAGATCGTGCACCATCAGATCGAACACGACGCCGACGTCCGTTCCCCGCGGATTGTATGGCGCGAGACGGTGAGCTTCGATGAACCCGGGCGTGAGCGAACTGACATCGAGTCCCTGAAACGCCGGATTGAAGCGTTCCACGTGCCCGACCTGCAGGATAGCGCCGGCTCCTGCAGCGGCAGAGACCAGCTGTTTCGCCTCCCCGGAATCTCCGGCTATCGGCTTCTCAACGAGAACGTGACAACCTGCATCGAGCGCGGAAGTGGCAACATCGAGGTGAAGAGTGGTTGGAACCGCCACCGAGACAGCGTCACTGACCGCGAGGCACTCATCGAGAGTCCCGGCGACGGTCAGCGGGATCGGCGCTTCGATTCCCTCAACATGCCGTTCGGCTTTGCCCGGTTCGCTGTCATGGAGTGTGATGGAGGCAACGGCCGGATGGGTGAGATACTTTGCCAGATGATACGCCCCGAGATGGCCGACCCCAACCACCCCGATCCTCAGCCCGTCAAGCCGGGGGGGCGCGCTGCTCACCCGATCAGTCCCCTCTCTGATCGTTCGATGAAGCTGACCAGGGTTTTGATCTCAGGAGTGCCGGGGAGCTCTTCACGGATACGCTCAAGAGCGTTCGTTCGGTTCAGTCCGCTGCGGAAGAGGAGCCGGTAGGCCTTCTTGATGTTTCTGATCCCGTCATCGGAGAATCCTCGCCGCTTCAGACCGATCGAGTTCACACCTGATGGTTTGAGAGGCTCACCCGCGGCCAGGATGAAGGGGGGCACGTCCTGCACGATACGGAATCCCCCTCCGATCATGGCATGATCGCCGACATGGCAGAACTGGTGAACAGGTGTAGACCCACCGATGATGACATGGTCACCAAGGACCACATGTCCGCCTACCTGGACTGCGTTTGCCAGAATGCAGTGATCGCCCAGCACACAGTCGTGTGCGACATGCACGTACGCCATCAGAAGACAGTCGGCACCTATGACCGTTGTTCCACTCTCCTCGGTGCCCCGGTGGAGCGTGCAGAACTCCCGGACGACGGTACGCGGACCGACCTCCAGAGTCGATTCTTCACCGCCGAATTTGAGATCCTGCGGGATATTCCCCACCGCTGCCCCGGTGAACACCACGACCTCTTCCGCCAGTCTGGAGCCGGCGGCGATATGGGAGTGCGGACCGATCCGGACCCGGTCACCGAGTACTACATCATGTTCAACGAACGCAAAGGGACCTATCTCCACCCCGGCGCCGAGTTCAGCTCCATCCTCGACAAGTGCCGTAGGATGGATGTTCACGGACCCGGTACTCACCTGCCGCCCTCCGGTTCCTCCGGCCTCGGCTGGATGGTGGCCATCAGTTCACCTTCGGCCACCAGCTGTCCGTCCACATACGCCCTTCCCTGGAGCTTGCAGATCTTCTCCTTCAGCCGGAGCACTTCCACCTCCAGCCTGAGCTGGTCTCCCGGCACAACCGGCCGGCGGAAGCGGACCTTGTCGATACTCATGAAGAAGATGACCAGGTCTTCGGCGGCCTCTAGTGTATGGAGCATCAGTATCCCGCCGGCCTGCGCCATCGCCTCGACGATCAGCACTCCGGGCATGACGGGCGCGCCGGGGAAGTGCCCCTGGAAGAACTCCTCGTTCATCGTGACATTCTTCAGTCCCACCACCCGTTCCCGCGGCACCAGTTCCACGATCCTGTCAACCAGGAGGAACGGGTACCGGTGCGGGAGGATACGACTGATCGCGTTGATGTCGAGGACACCCTTCTGCGCCATCCCCCCCTGGTACTTCATTTCGATCTCTTTGCGCTCCTGGAACTGCCGCAGTTTCCGGACGATCTCCACGTTCGCGGCGTGGCCGGAACGCGCGGCGAGCACGTGCGCCTTCAGCGGCATGCCGAGCAGAGCGAAATCCCCGATCAGGTCGAGGGTTTTGTGCCTCACCGGTTCATTGGGCCAGCGGAACCCGCCTCCCACGATCACCTCACCCATGGTGCGGGCGGCGTCGGCGGGCACCTTGAAATGCTCCTGAAGGCGTGTAAATTCATCATCCGACAGGTCATGGTCGATGATGACTACGGCATTCCCGATATTCCCCCCCTTGATCAGCCCCCGTTCCGACATCTCCTCGACTTCACTCAGGAAGCAGAAGGTCCTCGAGGCTGCAAATTCGCTGACGAACTCCTCGTCGAGTCCATACATGCTGGTGTACTGGGTACCAAGCGCCGGATTCTGGTAATCGACCATGAACGTGATGCGGAATTCATCTGAGGGAAGAATGACGAGATCGACACCCCGCTCGGGCTCGGACCAGGTGATTGTCTCATCGATCTCAAGATACCTGCGCGGAGCCTCCTGCTCCTTCTTTCCGGCTTTCTGCAGAACTTCCACAAAGGGCATCGCCGATCCGTCCCCGACGGGCGGTTCGGGACTGTCTAGTTCGACGTAGATATTGTCGATCCCGAGGCCGCTCAACGCTGCCAGGAGGTGTTCAACGGTCGTCACCGTGGCTCCATTCACGCCGATCGTGGTGCCCCGGTCGATGTCGAGCACATTGGCGATGTCGGCCTTGATCTCAGGCAGGCCCTCGAGATCTGAACGGATGAAGATGACACCGGTATCGGGGGGCGCAGGCCGGAATGTCACGGAAACGTTGTTTCCGGTATGGAGTCCGATACCCGCCAGGGTAATGGAACTCTCAATGGTGGCCTGCAACGTCTGTTGAGCCATGATGAACCCTCGTTGTCGCGGGGATGAGTTCGGGGCGTTACTCCGCCCGGTCTTCGAGCTCAGCCAGTCTCTTCTCAAGCTCTCGGACCCGCGCCCGGAGGTCGGGCAGGCGCCTGAGACCGGCAAGCATGCTCATCCACTCCTTTTGCGGTCGGGCGGGATAACCAAAGTAGTACGCCCCTTCAGGAATGTCACCGATCACCCCTGATTGGGCTGCGATGATCGACCGGTCTCCGATCGTGATATGGCCGGAGAATCCCACCTGTCCACCAATCTGCACTTCTCCTCCGACGATAGTGGAGCCAGCCATACCGGTCTGGCCCGCGACCGCGGTATTCGGACCGATCACGCAATTATGGGCTATCATGACGAGATTGTCGATCTTGGTACCGGCTTCGACGCGTGTCTCACCGAATGTGGCACGGTCGATCGTACTGCAGGCTCCCACGAGCACGTCGTCCTCAAGCACAACCCGGCCCACCTGGGGCATCTTCAGGTACACACCCCCCTCCCGGCTGTGTCCGAAACCGTCACTGCCGATGACCGCGTTCGCGAGCAGTTCCACCCGGTCGCCCAGCACGCAATCACGGTAGATGACCACACCGGAGTGGATCGTACAACCGGCGCCGATCCGGACACCCCTCCCCACGCAGACGCCGGCGCCGATGACGGTACCGTCACCGATCGTCACATCGGCATCGATCGCCGTGTACGGACCGATCGATACACCCTCACCCGGGGCGACTGATGCATGGATGAGCGCGGTCGGATGGATGCCCGCTTCGAGCTCATCAGGTGGATACAGCATTTCCAGGGAACGTCGCAGGGCCGCGTACGGATTGCTCACTCGTATCAGGGAAGCAGCTGTCTCTCCCTTGAACTGATCGTCGACCAGGACACTTCCGGCCCCGGTCGTCTCCATCTGGCCGGAATACTTCGCTGAACTGAGGTAGGAGAGGTCATCGGCACCAGCGGAATCGAGTGGAGCGACCGCGGTGATCTCACGATCATCCCCTTCCAGTCGCCCCTCCAGTTCACGGGCCAGTTCGCTGGCCAGCATGTCTACGGAACCTGCGGCAGTTCGGGCTCTTCGTCTCCGGTGCCCATCAGCTCGATGACCCTGGGAGTCAGATCATACGCGGAATCCGCATAGACGAGTCCGCCGGAGGCTGCGTCGAAGATGTAATCCCATCCCTCATCCTGACCGACCTGCTCCAGGAGTGCATTCACCTTTTCAACGATCGGCGCCATCAGTTCCTGGTTCCTGAGATAGGCCCGGCCGGTCTGTCCCCAGACTTCGTCGATGAAGGTCTGGTAGTCTGTGTACCTCGTCTGAAGCTCGGCAGTGAGCTGCGTCCTGCGCGCCTCGGTCATCGCCATACTCTGGCGTTCCAGTTCCTGATTGAGCTGGTTGACCTCGGCCTGCATGTCCTGGGCCTGACGCTCCCAGGCGCTGTTCTCCGTGTTGAAGGTCGCTTGCGCGTCAGCAGTTCCCGGATACGCACCGATCACCGCCTGTGAATCGATGAAACCAAGCTTCATCGTCTCCTGCACCGGTACCATCACGGCACCGGCGATCATGGCAAATACGAAGCCGCCGAATATGCCAGCCGTCATGGATTTACGCATGGTTTACGCCTCCTCAAGACATACCGTTGGAGAGGATCCAGGAGCCTTCCGGGATACCCGTCCGCTAGTAAAACTGTGCTCCGAACTGGAAGTGAGGAACCCATCTGCCCTTGCGCCGCCCGTTCTCAAAGTGGTCGAACCCGTAGGCGAAGTCAAATCCGATGAGTCCCACCATCGGTGTGAACATGCGAAGGCCGAATCCCACTGAACGACGAAGATCGAAGGGATCGGTATCGCCGAGATCGAGCCAGGAGTTACCCGCGTCTGCAAACAGAAGCCCATAGAGCGCCTGTTCCTGTGCCAGCGGGAACGTGTACTCGAGTGTGAAGATAAGCATCGACTGCCCGCCGATCTCCAGACCGTCCCGGTCGACCGGTCCAACCCGACGGTTCTCATATCCCCTGATCTGTCCGTCGAAGGAAGTGCCGCCGGGCAGATATTTCACGTTGAAGGGGACGAATCCATCACGACCATATCCATTGTACCCCTCGACCAGCCCACCCCGGACCTTCAGGGCCATGACGACCTGGGACCAGGTCAGGAAATAGAAAGACTGAGTCAGGTCGTATTTCGTGTACTGTTCATCTCCGCCGAGCGGACCACCGGCGACCTCGAACCGGAAACTGTTCATGGAACCGCTCGTGGGGAATTCAGGCCGGTCACGGGAGTCGCGAGTCACCGTCCATGAGATGGAGGAGTTCCGGATCGGCCAGTCCCACTGGCGCAGATCATATGCCGGGCTCGGATTGTAGCTGTCGGCGAATCCGTAGAATTCTGTATCCTCGAGCCGGTAGCCGATACTGGTCCGGAAGTAATCGTCGGGCCAGCGCAACCGGCGTCCCAGTCGCAGGGTCAGACCTTCACGGCGCTGCTTGTAGTAG
>JALGVQ010000131.1 GCA_025774615.1 bacterium | reverse complement strand
TTCAGCGCGCATGTGCAGGAACCGGGAGCGAACGATAACGCCTCGGGCGTGGCCACCCAGTCGGAGATGGCCTGTGCCGTGCCGCGGATGGTGGCCGCAGGCATGCCGCTGCCCGGGCGTTCGATCTCCTTCATCTGGGGGGATGAGATCAGCAGTACCAACCGGTACCTGCAGGACGATCCCGAACGAACGGCAGGCGTGAAGTGGGGTATAAGCCTCGACATGGTGGGGGAGAACACTTCTCTGACAGGCGGGTCGTTCCTGATCGAGAAGATGCCTGATCCCTCAGCGATCGTGACCCGTGGAGAGGACAGCCATACCGAATGGTTCGGGTCCCGGCGACCGATGAGTGAAGATCGGCTTACACCGCACTACTTCAACGATTACATCCTCTCGCGGTGCCTCGACCAGGCAGCGGTCTCACGATGGGTGGTCAAGACCAATCCCTACGAAGGAGGAAGCGATCACGTTCCCTTCCTCAGGGCGGATGTGCCCGGGCTCCTTCTCTGGCACTTCACCGACTACTTCTACCACACCGACGCCGATCGCCTGGACAAGGTCTCGGCGTCAGAGATGCGGAATGTGGGGGTATCGGCCCTTGTGGGCGCCCTCGTACTTACCTCGGCCGATGGAGCGACCGCCATCGCGATCATCGAGGAGGTTACCAGCGCGGCGCTTCGGAGGCTCGATACCGAGTATGCGTTGAGCCGCGGGGAGATCGATGGCGGGGGAGAGAGAGCCGATGAGGTGCGGGTGATCAGGCTCTGGCGCGACTGGTATGCCGGAGCGATCCGGGAGTGTGTCGATATCGAATCGGGAGGAGCGTCCGCAACGACGATGCGGGTGATCGAGGAGAGTGTCGAACGGGTCACGGCGCACGGGACGCAACTGATTGAGATGCTCGAAGCAGGAAGGTAAAATGATATCATGAGCCGTCTGCTGGCATACATGGGTTCCCCGATCCTGCTCTCGAGGGCGATCATCAACCACCCGCATTCCCTTATCGAGCAGGCGTACGCGCCCAGGGAGATGGTCACCGGTACGATCAACGCCGACGGGTACGGATTCGGCTGGTACTCCGAACTGAGTGATCGACCCGGTACCTACCATCGCTCCACACCGATCTGGAGTGACCCTGATTTGCCGCGGATCGGGCGCGTGATCGCGAGCGGCTGCATATTCGCCGCGGTTCGTAACGCCACGCCGGGGTTCGCGGTCGACCTGCTGAACGTTCCACCCTACGTGCACAAGCATTTGCTCTTCATGCACAACGGCGCGGTGGAGGGATTCAACCATCGGTTCCGCAACAAACTGCTGGAGGGGATCTCCGAGGAGATACAGGCAACGACCCTCGGATCTGCCGACTCTGAAGTCCTCTTCGGACTGGCGCTCACTCACCTGCAGAGAGCGGGAGCGAATGCGGGAGACGGAACTGAGGCGCTGAAGGACGCGCTCGAAAATACTCTCAGGAGGGTTATGGCGATCGCCGGACCGGAAAAGGCTCGCGCCTCCCTCAACATGGGACTGACCGATGGCCACTCGATGGCTTTTGCGCGCCTTGCCCGTGGCATAGATCCCAACTCACTCTACATCCGTCGTGATGATGGGGCAGTATGGGTCGCCTCGGAACCGATCGACGACTCAGATACCTGGCAGGAGATCCCCCCTGACAACTGGGTGCTCATTGACGATCCCGATTCGGTCTCGATACTCCCCATTCGTGATCTTCCACCCCGGCGTGATTGGAGATAACACCGGGATTCTGCTACGGTAACAGGCGTCCTTATACTCTTCACAAGAGGTTCACGACCATGTCCGGAGTTCCCTCTGCACGCGTGGTCGCCTGGTGCGCGGCCCTCCTGCTCGTCACGGCTCTCCCTTCACGGAGCAGCGCCCAGTCCGGGCGTGTCGACCCCTCCCTTATCGAGGTCCTCTCTGTCCGTAACATCGGACCGGCCAACCTGGGAGGACGGATTCACGCTGTCGAGGTCCATCCCGATCATCCCGCCACCATCTGGGCGGGACATGCCTCGGGCGGGGTGTTCAGGAGTGTCAATAACGGCACTACCTGGGAGGCGGTCTTTGATGATCAGATATCCACGTCGATCGGTGACATCGCGATCGCGCCTGCCAATCCGTCGATCGTTTACGTGGGGACGGGTGAGCAGAACAACCGCCAGTCCTCATCGTGGGGGAACGGGATGTACAAGACGATGGACGGGGGTGTGACCTGGCAGCATCTCGGCCTGGAAAACACCCACCACATCGGCAAGATCAAGGTGCACCCTGTCGATCCGGATATCGTCTGGGTGGCTGCCGCCGGTCATCTGTGGGGCCCGAATGATGAGCGGGGCGTTTTCATGACCACCGACGGCGGAGCCACGTGGACGAAGACCCTTTTCATCAACGAGGATACCGGCGTCATCGACATAGCGGTCGACATGGAGAGCCCCAATATCCTCTATGCGGCTGCGTATCAGCGTCGTCGCACCGGATTTGGTTTCAACGGCGGCGGTCCCCACGGCGGGATTTACAGGAGCACAGACGGGGGGAGATCGTGGCAGAAACTGACGAACGGTCTGCCCACGGGTGAAGTCGGCCGTATCGGACTCGATATCTGTTTCTCCGACACCGATGTGGTGTACGCGATCATCGAGAGCCGGGACACCGCGGAGAACCACATGGTGGGTGGCCAGGAGCAGGAACGCGCCTCATTGGGAGGTGTATACCGTTCCGACGACAAGGGGGAGACCTGGACCCATCAGTGTGTCGAAAATCCGCGACCGATGTACTACAGCCATATCCGTGTCGATCCGAACAACGACCTGAGGGTATGGGTGCTGGACACTCAGATATATGTGAGCGAGGACGGAGCCATCACCTGGGACCGGGGGTTCGTGGGTGGTATCCATGTCGACCATCATGCGCTCTGGTGGGATCCGAATGACTCCGATCATATCATCGTCGGCAACGACGGGGGACTCGACTGGACGTATGACGGGGGGGAGACCTGGGTGGACATGCAGACGGTTCCCTGGTCGCAGTTCTACGAGATCAGTGCCGACAATGTGGAGCCGTTCTATCATGTGATGGGAGGGCTGCAGGACAACGGTACCTGGTACGGCAACAGCGGCAACTACTGGCGGATCGGTATCACGAATCGCGACTGGATGACCATCAACGGGGGCGACGGTTTCTACACCGTCGCGGATCCCGTCGATCCCGATATCGTCTACGCCGAGTCGCAGGGGGGTAACGTGAGCCGGCGCGACATGGCCACCATGAGCGGCAGGTCGATCAGACCGGCGCCTCCGGAAGGATCGGGTGAGAGCTACCGCTTCAACTGGAACAGCCCGATCGTGATCAGCCCGCACAACCCCGAGAGGATCTACTTCGGCGGGAACCGGCTTTTCATCAGTGACAACAGAGGTGACAGCTGGCGGCGGACCGAAGATCTCACCCGGCAGATCGACCGGAATGAGCTTGAGATCATGGGTGTGGTGAACAGCCGGATACGGCTTTCGCGCAACGACGGGATCTCGACGTACGGGAACATCACCACGATCAGTGAGTCACCGCATACCGCCGGTGTGATCTGGGTCGGCACCGATGACGGGAACCTCCATCTGTCGCGTGACGACGGCACTACCTGGAACAACGTCACCGATAGTGTATCCGATCTGCCGCCCCGTACGTATGTGACGCGTATCGAGGCAAGCCGCTTCGCGGAGGGACGGGCGTATGTGACCTTCGATGGGCACCGGAACGATGATTTCCATGTCTATCTTTTCGTCACGGAAGACTTCGGGCGCAGGTGGACACTGCTCTCCGGCAGCATCCCGCAGGGGAGCAACGCCAACGTCATCAGGGAACACTACCGGAATCCCAACCTGCTCTTTCTCGGGACAGAGCGGGGCGCCTGGTGGTCGTACAACCGGGGCGAGACGTGGAATCTCCTGGAAGGAGATTTCCCGCGGGTACCGGTCGATGATATCTACATCCATCCGGAAAGGAACGACCTGATCATCGGCACCCATGGTCGTGGCGCCTGGGTCATGGATGACATCAGCGTTCTCGAAGGAATGAGCGAAGGGATCTTTCGAGACCCGCTGACCCTCTTCCCGATCCGTTCCACCTGGCAGCTCGCCCGGTCGGGTCATCTCCAGGATCAGGGGGATTTCGTATTCGTCGCCCCCAATCCTCCCTACGGCGCGATCATCAACTACTTCCTGCCGCGGGAACTGGATGTGGGAGATGAAGTCTCGATCGTGATCACCGATGCTGCCGGCGATTTCGTCTTCCGCACACCGGGAACGCGACAACAGGGTACGAACCGGGTGCTGTGGCGTTTCCAGCATTCGATCGAGACCTCCCAGGCCCCGGCAGCGCCGGGGATGCCGTTGACATTCGCGGCCTCGGCTGCCGAAGCGGTTCCGGGCACCTACACGGTGACGGTGAGCGCCGGGGGCGAGACACGGTCGCAGACCGTCGAGGTCCGACTCGACCCGAGGCTGGAAGGTCGCGTGAACCTCGCTGACATGATCGCCCTGCGGGATGTACAGCTCAGGATAGCGCGGGATACGGCACGACTTGACGGACCGGGGCAGAGGTTGCAGGCGGTCAGCAGTCAGGTTCAGCAGCTGCAGCAGTTCCTGCGGGAACGGGATGTTTCAGTTGAGGCAAGGGATGCGCTGAGCGCCTTTTCACAGGAGATCCGCGATCTGACCGAGACGTACTTCGCGGGTGGCGGGCGCAGAAGTATGGGAACCTCGGTCCGTGCCAGACTCGCCAGGATCAACAGTGATCTGCGCGGCGTGACCGGCGCGATTCAGACTGACATCACTGACAGGATCGATGCGCTCGACTCGGAGATCCGGACCGCATCCGGCGCGGTCGATCAGCTCCTCTCGTCAGGAGTGTCGGAACTGAACCGTGTGCTCGGCGATTCGGGGATTCCCTTCATACAGCCTGCCGGGATCCCACCCGCCGGCTGACCGATACTCTCCGACACTCCTCTGTCGCGGAACCGGAACGGACGCCTCCCATGTAACAAGTGGGGGGCGTTCCTCTTTCAGGGATCAGTGGCGGTTACCGGGGCGAACCTGTCGGATTCCAGTTGATCGATACGACGACATGACGCCCGGGATTATAGACTCCTGAACCGTGCTCCCGGTAGGCATGGTCGAAGATATTTCCCAGGGTAACGCTCAACCGTACAGGACCGAATCCCCGGCTGCCCCGCAGGTTCCAGTCGGACCAGCCGGGTGTGCCGCCCGGATCGATCCGGGTATCAGCGATATCATCGGCAGAGAGCCTGCGCTGGTCGGCAGCGGCCCGCAGAAAGATCTCGGCGCTCATCTCTTCCCTCTGCCAGATGATACCGAGCAGGCCCATCAGGGGAGGGATTCTTCGCATCGGTTCGGCGGCGGTGATGTTCTCTCCATACGTCACGAAGAGGTTGGTCCGCAGCGTCCATTCAGGTCGGAGAGCCCATCGGCCCTGGAATTCGGCACCCTGGATATACGCCCTGGCTGAGTTGATCTTCTTCTGGAATTGTTCCCCCTCATCCTCCAGCCCGTTCCCGTTCATGTCGATCCACGATTCTCCACGATAGAGTCCAGCGGTGCGGACGATCAGGTCGCGGATCGAGGTCCGATACACCCAGGTCTCGATGTCGCTCCCATTCCACTCGATCTTGGCGCCCAGTTCGAAGTTGGTGCTGTTCTCGGGAGTCAGCCCGGGGCTCGGGACATCGACTCCGGAGTTCGAGACTTTCAGAACGACCGTATCGTTGAAGTTGGGGGCACGGAATCCCCGCGAGATGGTACCGACCAGGTTCAGCCACGGTTTCAACCGGTGGCTGATCCCGAGATTTCCAGTGAGATTCTGAAAGGAATCCTCGTACGGTACGATATGCCCGGTCGGGTCCTCGATCCGGGCATCGAGTCCTATCCGGCTCATCCTGATTCCGACGGTGATGTCGGTTGCCGGGCCGGGAGTGAAGTTGTCGCTGAAGAAGACACCGAACTGGGAATAGTTCGCGCCGTCAGGAAAGGCGCCCCGCGTCGCAAACGATGTATCGGGAGTGCTCTCGGTCCGCGCGCTCTGAACCGTGTCGTGGTAGTACTCAAGGCCCCAGCGCAGGGTATGGCGCGGTGAGGTCAGGGCGGTGCACTGCAGGAAGGTGCCTATCGTGTTGAGAATATCATCATCGGTGACCAGCGTTGATGATCCGGTAGTGCGCTGGAGACGCCCCTCATGTTCACGCTGGTATGACAGGTTCCACTCGAGAGTGCTGAGCCATGGCAGCGGATTGCGGTGGGTGTACTCGACCATTCCCAGAAATCGGTCCTGCGGTTCATAGAGATACGTCTCGAAGTTGCCCGACGCGTACTGATCGTAGCGGGGAACCTCTGATTGCCGTACATGCAGGAGATCGGCCCGTATGGTCTGTTGCTCGCTCAACCTGAAGGCGGTGATCACGTGGATGCCCAGGTCGTCGTACCCTGTCGGATCGTGTACCGGTATCTCACCACCCGGATCGAGATTTCCGATCGACCTGGCTGTAACACCTGCCTGAGCTGAGAAGCGGGCCCCGGCAGCCTGTAATCCCAGATGTACGGTCCGGCCGTTGTCTGCCGAAGTGTAGCGGGTGCTGAATTTCGGCCTCAGGACGAACTCGCCGCCAGTAAAGGCGGGGGGGTGGGTGATCATGTTCACCATGCCGCCGATCGCGTCCGATCCGTAGAGGACCGAACCGGGACCGCGTACCACTTCGATCCGCTGCAGCGCCTCGGCATCGACCGTGTTCAGGTACTGATTACCGCCCGGTCTGATCGTTGGACGGTTGAGGCGTACACCGTTATAGAGCAGAAGGATATCGTTACCGATCAGACCCCTGATGATCGGCGCTCCGTGTCCTGCGGTCGTCTTCTGTATGAGGATACCGGGCATCTCACGCAGGGCATCGGCGGTGCTTGAGGCAGAACGATTGTCGATGGCCACCTCATCCTCGACCGAGACCGCCTTCTGGGTGCGGAACTCCGATTCAGAGCGGCGGTGCGCTGTGACGGTCACCCGTTCCATCTCGAGTGTCTCCGGCATCAGCACGATCTCCACGTGGATGGTCTCACCCTCATCGATCGAGATCGCGGCCTCATATTCCCGGTAACCGAAGTGGCTGGCAACCAGCTGATCTTCGAGGGGAGGGAGGTTGGAGATGATGAATCTTCCCTCTCTGTCGGTGAATGCGCCACGCATCGATCCGCGCAGAAAAACATTCGTCGCGATCAGAGGGGCACCGGTCACCGCGTCATGGACGGTGCCCTCGATGCGTCCCGATTCCTGGGCGTGTACGGGAGCCGCGGAAAGGAGCAATACCAGGAAGGCAGTTCCGATGAATATGGAGCGATATCGTTCGAGCCGGGTGTTCATGATGTCTGAAGGAAGCATCCGGCAGTACCGGTTTCAAGGGGAACCTGTGCTGCGGGTGTCAGGAAAACGGGTTGTGGCTGTTTGCGGGTCGTGATTGGATAGAGAGGGAGAGCGGACAGATCCAACGGTCGAGGCACAGCCTCCGAGGGGAGAGGGAAACATGATCACCTGGGATTTCAGCGGACAGAACATACTCATCACGGGAGCAACCAGCGGGATCGGACTGGAGACAGCAAAACTGATGACTGCGGCAGGAGGCACGGTAACGGCGACCGGCCGCTCAGAGGAGGCGCTGCAGCAGCTTGCCACATCAGTCGCCGACACCAGTGGAACGCTGCTGCCGGTCGCCGGAGATCTTACCGATGAAGGGTTCCGGGGACGACTTGTGGAGGAGGTGGTCACGGGTGGAGGTGGTCTCGATCTCCTTGTGAACGCCGCCGGGATTATCGCGAGCGCCGACTGGGAGTCGACCACGCTCGAAGATTGGGATCTCATGCTGGATATCAATCTCCGCTCCCTCTTCGCGCTCACGAAGCGGGCGATCCCCCACCTCATCGATGCGCGCGGAGCGATCGTGAATGTGAGCAGTGTGACCGGCACGCGGGCATTCCCCGGGGTGCTTGCCTACTGTGTCAGCAAGGCCGGTGTGGACCAGCTCACGCGATGCCTGGCGATGGAACTCGCTCCTCAGGGAGTCCGGGTTAACGCGGTGAACCCGGGAGTGACGGTGACCAATCTTCACCGGCGGGCCGGGATGGATGAGGGAAAATACACAGAATTCCTTGAGCACAGCCGGAC
>JALGVQ010000130.1 GCA_025774615.1 bacterium | reverse complement strand
TCGACCGATTATGTGTTCGATGGCGGGGAAGGTCCCTACGAGGAGGATGATCGAAGGAACCCCCTCGGGATCTACGGCGCGTCGAAGGCGGCCATGGAGGATGCCGTGAGGAATAACGGTGGCCAGCATCTGATAATCCGGACCATGGTCCTCTTCGGGGCGGCGCAGGGTGTGCGCAGGAATTTCGGTCTCTGGGTGCTGCAGAACCTGCGGGCGGGCGAGAAGATCAGGACGGTCACCGATCAGGTCGGTAATCCAACCCTTGCTTCCGATCTGGCCCGGATGCTCATCGGGATGATGGTCCAGGGGGGGAGTGGTACGTACCACGTTTCGGGAGGTGATCGGATCAGCCGGTATCAGTTCGCGGTGGCGCTTGCTCTCACGTTCGGACTGGACGAAAATCTCATTCAGCCGGTGAGTACCGGCGAACTCGGGCAGACTGCCGACCGGCCGCTCGAATCGGGCTTCACCCTGAGTAAACTGAGGGCGGACTTCGGGATCGAGCCCCTCGGTCTGACGGCGAGTCTGGAATCGTTTCGCGAAGAAGTGGAACTGCATGGAGACGGCAGGTGATCGCTGAAAAACGGGAACGGGGATTGGTGATCATCCCCACGTTCAATGAGGCTGATAATATCCAGCGGGTCATCCGTGGGGTGTTCGATCAGGCACTCCCCCTCGATGTGCTCGTTGTGGATGACGCGTCCCCTGATGGCACTGCCGACCTGGTCCGCTCACTCATGGAGGAGGAAGAGCGCCTCTATCTGGAAACACGGCCCGGTAAACTGGGACTCGGGAGCGCGTATATCCATGGTATGAGCTGGGCCCTTGAGCGCGATTATCAGTACATCTTTGAAATGGACGCCGATCTCTCCCACGACCCGAAACATCTCCCCGACCTTTTCTGGGTTCTCAAGGATCACGATATCGCTCTCGGCTCCCGATACCTCAATGGAGTGAACGTGATCAACTGGCCGATGTCACGTCTCCTCCTTTCCTGGTTGGCGAACATCTATGCCCGCACGGTCACCGGACTGCCCGTCCATGATTCCACGAGCGGTTTCAAGGGATTTCGTCGCGAGGTACTCGAACAGATCGACCTGAACCGGGTGCGCAGCGACGGTTATGCCTTCCAGATCGAAATGGTATATCGCGCCTGGAAACACGGTTTCAGGGTGCGTGAGATATCGATCACCTTCGTGGAACGCAGGTCGGGGATCAGCAAGATGTCGAAGGGTGTGATATGGGAGGCGGTATGGATGGTCTGGTATCTGCGTTTCATGGCCCTCCTCGGACGCCTCTGATTCACCGGCCCGGCATGAGGTTCGATAGTGTCTGAACGCGCCGTTCTCATCATTGGTATTGATGGCGGCACCTGGGCCGTTCTGCGTCCGGCGATCCTGGCCGGAGCGATGCCGCACCTGGCCGGGCTTCTCGATGAAGCGGCGTGGGGAGTGTGTGAATCGACGGTGCCGGCGATCACACCGGCCGCATGGTCTTCCTTCCAGGTTGGCGCGGGACCGGGACGGACGGGGATTGTCGATTTCACGGAGTGGGATCGTCTTGAACACCGGCATGTTCCAGCCGATACGCGAAGACTTCCCCGTACCATGTGGGAGGTGGCCGGATCCGCGGGCGCGCGTGTGGGAGTCATGAACCTGCCGATGAGCTGGCCTCCCCGGGCCGTGAACGGTTACCTGGTGTCAGGTCTCATGACACCATCCTTCGAGTCGGGATTCACGTGGCCGCCGCACCTGGCAGCCGAACTGCTGGAAGCCAACCCCGATTACCATCTCTTCAATCTTGAAACCGCGGTTGAGGAAGCGAGCCACGAGAGTGTGGAGGAGTTTCTCAACTGGATATGTGCCGTCGTGGAGGGACGCGGCAGGGCGGCCCGCTGGCTGATCGGCAAAGAGCCGCTCGATCTGTTCATGGTCCACTTCCAGGCGGTGGATGTTCTTCAGCATGCGCTGTGGGCATACCTGGATCCCGGACATCCCCGGTTCAATGCCGACAGGAACCGGCTCATCCAGGAACGGTTCTTCGGCACACTCGATCGTGAGATCGCCCGGATCAGGGAATCCTTCGCAGCCTCTACCAGCGGGTCATGGCTCACCTTTATGATCTCCGATCATGGGTTCCAGACTCATGTCGGAAGGTTCAGTCTCTGGCGTTGGCTCCAGGAGGAAGGGTGTCTCCAGGTTGATCTTTCCGGAGCAACGGTGACCCCGATCGTCCATCTGAAGGCGGAGAACATTGCTGCCGGGGGTCCGCCGGTGGATTTCGACCGATCGAGCGCATTCTCAAGCGGACGAAGCAATGAAGCGTTCATCTATCTGCTGGAGCAGGGGAAATCGCGGGAGCGTACCGGTAATGCGCTGCGGAAAAGCCTGGAGGAGATCAGGGATCCCGTGACGGGCGAACGGGTTGTGGAGGCAGTGAAGTGGCGCGAGGAACTCTACCATGGTGACCGGATCACAGAACTGCCCGACCTGATCGTGGTACCCGCCGGCGGCTGGTCGATCACCGGCAGATGGGAACACGACGCACCCCTCTTCAGCGCGATCGTGCCTGGAGAAGATTTTCATATCGGCAGGCATCACCCTGATGGCATCGTGGTGGCAGCCGGGTCGGGCGTGAAGTCGGGTGAGGGGTATCGCGCCAGGCTCATCGATATAGCTCCTACAGTGCTTGCCTGCATGGGATTCACCCCCCCGCCCGAAATGGATGGTGTGCCGCTTCAGGCGATGTTCGAGGATGAGATCCCGGCTTCCTCAATCATTCCTGCCCGGGAGAATATGGATGATGAGATGGAGGATGATCCGGCGGGGGATGCCTACACACCGGAGGAGCAGGCCCTCATCGAGAAACGCCTGAGGGATCTCGGATACCTGTAAGACCAGGCCAGAGAACCTGTCGTCGGTATTTCCAGCAGGCTCCTGACAGGACACTGGTGACTGGCCTGAATGACTGCTGATCAGGTTGGCATCACTTGCCACGGGATCCCTGCCGCCTGTACTCTGGTGACCTCTACAGCAATCGGGCAATAACGCAGGAGTATGTTGTGAAACCTCTTGTCCTGTTCGGCGCCACTCATTTCGGAGAAGTCTGCGCCCAGTTATTCAGAGACATGAACGACTCCGAACCGCAGTGGGATATCCTCGGGTTCCTGGATGATGATCAGAGGAAATGGAACAGTACGCACCTCGAACTGCCCGTTCTGGGCGGGATCGACTGGCTGAAGGAATCCGCTCCGGCGGAAACCCACGTGGTCATCTCGATAGGTCGCCCGCCTTACAGGAGACAGGTTGCCGGGAGACTCGACGAGTTCGGTGTCACCTGGGCGACCGGGATCCATCCCTCTGTCATAACCAGCCCCTCCACATCATTTGGTGACGGTTCCCTCGTGATGGCCGGCTGCCTGTTCGCGAACAGGGTCGTTGTAGGAAACCATGTGGTGATAAATCCCGGTGCGATCATCGGTCATCATACCCGTGTCGGCGATTTTTCCACGATCAATGCCGGAGTGAAGATCGCGGGAGATGTCGAGCTGGGAGTGGGCACCTATGTCGGCATCGGTGCGGCCATCAGCGATAAACTGACGGTCGGAAAGGGCGCGATCATCGGAGGCGGGACCATGGTAATAGAGTCGGTCGATTCCTTCGTTACCGCGGTCGGAGTGCCTGCAAAGGTTATCAAGCAGAGGGAGAACGACTTCGACTGATTACCCGATGATGAGAATCGCATCTGTAGGGCCGGCCCCCCCATGGCGGGGAGGAATCTCTCAATACCACTATGCCCTTGCTGATCGACTGGGACGTGAAGGAGCGGTGGTTCAGGTTCTCACCTTCGCCCGTCTCTATCCGCGTCTCCTCTTTCCCGGTTCCGATCCGACGGATACCTCCGAAGGGGCGCTTCCCGCGCTGGGAGAGGCGGTACTCCGCCCGATGTGGCCGCCCAGCTGGAAGCGGAGCGCGCGCCGGATCACCGAATACGATCCGGATGCGGTCCTCCTGCACTGGTGGCATCCCTTCTTTGCGCTCTCCTATCTCGGCCTGCTTCGTCGGATCCCGCGGAATGTCCCTGTCGGCCTCATCTGTCACAATGTCCTCTCGCACGAGAAGATGCCGGGCGGCCGGCGCCTGACAGCCAGGGTGATGCGCAGAGGCGATTTTTTCATAGCGGGTGGTGAAAAGATGGCAACAGAGATCAGGGATCTGAACCCTCATGCTGCCATCGAGATAGTTGCCCATCCCCGATATGATCTTCCCTTTACCAGACCGATGCCGGACAGGGAAAGCGCCCGCGAACAGCTGGGTCTTGACAGCGGAGAGGCCGTCTTTCTCTTCTTCGGACTGGTTCGTGAGTACAAAGGACTCGATGTGCTGCTTGAAGCGCTCTCTCTGCTGGAGACCGAATCTCGATGGACCTGTCTCATCGCAGGGGAATTCTACGAGTCGAGAGAACCATATGAGGCCCGTATCAGGGAGTTTGGTCTGGAGGAGCGGGTCATCATGTACGATCGGTATATCCCCAACAGCGAGGTGCCGGGGTTTTTCGCTGCCGCCGACCTGACGGTGCTGCCCTATCGGCATGCCACGCAGAGCGGCGTTGCGGCGCTCAGTATCGCCTGCAATCGTCCGGTACTCACCACCCGGGTGGGTGCGCTCCCTGAAACGATCGTGGAGGGCGAGAACGGCTGGCTGGTCCCGCCAGAGGACCCGGCCGCCCTCGCCTCCGTACTGCGTGATATTTCCCGTGACCGCAAGACGGCGTGCCTGCCGGTGACAGAGGGACAGTCCGGTCTTCCCGACTGGGGAGATCTGGCGCGCGCGGTTCTGCGGCTGGCCGGTGACGCCGGCGGACCGTGAACGTGGCAGAACCGGTCATCACTGTCGGCATGATGGCGCGATCCGGCCGGGAGCCGCATCAGAGTGTCATCGATTCCGTTCACCATCAGCTCGGGCCGGATGATGTTCTTCTGCTGGCTGCTGTTGAAGGGAATGATTCGCTCGCGGCCGCGCGCAACAGGATCCTGGGAGATGCCGACGGTGATGTAGTGGCATTCATCAGTGAAGATGGTATACCGGCGGATGGATGGCTCGAATCGGTCAGGAGCGCGTTTCTCGATCCGGGCATCGATGCGATTGCTGGCGCGGTGGGCCTGCCGGTGCCCCGGAAGGACCGGAGTGCGCGCCCGGGAGGACGGCTGCGCTGGACCGGACACCTCGTCACCGATTACGCGACTGAGGAGCAGGCAGTCACGTCGCTGGCCTCAGGAGATAACTGCGCCGTGCGGCGCCGGGTGGCATTGAAGCTGGGCGGCTTCGACGAGGCGTTCACTTCCCAATGGCCCCACGAAGATGTGGAATTCTTCACCCGACTCATCAAAACAGGTGGGAGGATGCTCTATATTCCGGGAGCGCGCCTCCTGCTGGAAGAAGAGCATTCGGCGATCGGGAACGATGGTTCACCGGAAGAGACACTTGAGCTGGAGGCTCGACACAGCAGGAGCATGGCGGCGATCTTTGCCCGCCACGAAGCGTGGGCCCTCCTGATCATGGTGGCAAGCCACCTGTTGATCACGCTCATTGACGTATTCAGCTCCCGCCTGCCCCGAATGGCCCCCGTGCGGATAGCCGGAGAGATGATGGATGGTGTGCGCGCTGGCGTGCGCCCGGTCACATCACCTTTTGAAAAGGGTGGAAGAAGGAAGAGATGAGCGGCTTGTTGCCGATAGCAGTTCTGATCCCGACCTGGAATGGATGGGATGATACGCGACTCTGTCTGGAGAGCATCGCCCGTCTCGATCCTGCTCCCTCCCGCGTGATGATCGTGGATAATGGATCCACAGACGGTACTCCTGACCGGATTGCATCACATTGGCCGAACGTTGAGCTTCTGGCGCTGGAGTCGAATGAAGGATTCTCCCGGGCCGTCAATCGCGCATTGAGAGCGCTGCTGGAATCAGATCCGCCCGATGCGGTGTTTCTCATCAACAATGATGTAGTGCTTTCCCCGGGCGTTCTGGGGAGAGTATGGGAAGTGCTTGGCGCAGACGACGGGATAGCCGGCGTCTGCCCGTTGATCACCTATGTCGAACCGGATGATCGGGTATGGTACGGCGGCGGGTCGGTCTCGCTGTGGAGAGGATATATCGGGCACCGGTATCTCCGCGCGTCTGTGGATCGTGTGCCGGACGGCGTCGTGGACACCGATTACCTCACGGGGGCGGCGGCTCTGCTCAGGACCGAAGCCCTGCGTGCCGTGGGACTGCTCGATGAGACCTTTCCCTTTTACGCCGAAGATGCCGACTGGTCACTCAGGGCCCGGCGGGAAGGGTGGAGGCTCTGCTTCGACCCGGATGAACGAATTGCCCACCGGGTATCAGCGAGCATGGGCGGACAGTTCAGTCGCAGGAAGATGGGTGCGAAGTTCCGAATGGTCGCGCTGCTCTTCCGTCGCCACGCCCGGGCGTGGGAGTGGCTCACGGTACTCCCCGGTCTGCTCCTCCTGACGATCCCGCAGATCGCCGCAGGTCTGTTACGGCGGGGAGGAACGTCTCAGAAGGTGAAGTGACCTGATTCCGGTCGTGCCAGCCACTCATCCAGGGTCTGCGCGGTCCGGTCCTTCTCAGAGAGGATGGGATCCTCGACCGGCCACGTGATCCCGATGGCCGGATCACTCCATAAAATTCCCGATTCACCTGCCGGATTATAGAGAGCGGTACACTTGTACTGGATCTCCGCCCATTCGGAGAGCACGCAGAACCCCCGGGCGAATCCGGAGGGCGCCCAGACCTGATAGCCATCTCTGGCCGAACACTCCATGCCGAACCATTCACCGAGGGTGGGCGATCCCTTTCTGATATCGACGGCTATCAGGAACGCGGTACCGGCGGTGACGCGCATCAGTTTGCTCAGTGGGCGATCCCACTGGAAATGGAGTCCCCTGACCGTTCTCTTTACCGATCCGGAGTGATTCTCCTGCAGGAACGGTTCGGTCACTCCCAGTTCGGAGAACTGGTCCGTGCGGAAGACTTCGGAGAAGAACCCCCGCTCATCTTCAAACACTTCAGAGCGGAATACGATGATCTCCTCCAGATATCTACCTTCGATCACAACCTGCATGATGTCCCCTTTGATGACTCCCGTTTCAATCGGGTAGTTGCGCGTTCCGGAGATATGATAGATTCAACGTGGTGATCGACACCACTGTTAACCCATAATGGTCTTGAGAGGGTGCTGCATGGCGATCCTGTCGAAGAATCCCGATCCCCTGGATGTTCGCACTCCCGCCTCGTGGTTGAAGGATATCGCGGCTGTTTTCCTGATCTATCTCCTGATCGTTCTCTTCTTCAGGGCGCTGGTTTTCGGAGGAGCGGTCTTCTTCAAGTCGCCGGACGGAATCACGGCCGGCGTCTTCGGACAGTGGGGGGAGGCGCTGCTGCGCAGTGGGACCTTCCCTCTCTGGAATCCCTACATCTTCTCCGGTATGCCCAGTTTCGGGAGTCTCCAGTTCAACCCCGATACGTATCCGATCGACTGGATCAGACCGTTCTTCTCCTTCCTCTTCTTCGGCGGAAACACCCCCCGGATCCTTTTTCATCATCTCCTCGGCGGTCTGTTCACCTGGCTGCTGCTCCGGGATCTGGGACTCTCACGTCCCGTTGCCTTTTTCGGCGCGGTGGTCTTTTTCTTCACCCCCCAGGAGATCGTGCTCGGTCCGGTATCGCATGGTGGAAAGCTGTTTGCCATCACCTGGCTGCCGCTGCTCCTCCTGCTGACCAGAAGATTCCTCAACCGGCCTCAACTCGTGACGGCCTCACTGCTGTCGATGGTGATCGCCCTGCAGCTTCTGGCACTGCACATGCAGATCGCCTACTACGGTCTGATGATGATCGGCCTCTACCTGATCATCGATGCTGTGCAGCACCGCAAGGAGCGGGACCTGAACGCCCATCTGCTCCGGTTCGGGGGCCTTATAGGCATCGGCGCGCTCGCGCTGGCTCTCTCGGCCTACCTGCTCTGGCCGGTGTATGAGTACAGCCAGTTCAGTATCCGGGGTGGCGGAGCGGTCGGTGGGGGGGTCTCATACGAATACGCCACGAGCTGGTCGTTCCACCCGAAGGAGGCTCTCACATTCCTGGTGCCCTCCTGGTTCGGGTTTGGCGGCACTACCTACTGGGGATTCATGAGCTTCACCGATCACCCCTACTACATGGGTCTGATCCCCCTTCTGCTCGCCGTCGTTGCGGTGGTTCGGGGGAGGAAGGACCG
>JALGVQ010000129.1 GCA_025774615.1 bacterium | reverse complement strand
TGGAGAGATACCGGAGCGGAGTGCTGAATGACGTGGATGGAGGGGAAACTCCAGGCATGGCTGGCGATTACAACGATCGCTCTCCAGCCTGACAGCGTGCCGCAGGCGGGAGCTTCCGAAACGGCCGGAGACGTCCTCTGGTTGCTCGGTGGAGGAGTGCTTGCGCTTCTGGCTCTCGGTTTCATTCTTACCCGTCGGACACGTCAGCGGACCTCGGAGCCGGCATTCGACCCCGAACGCCCTGCGAAGTTCGACGATGACGAAGAATATGTGGAGCCGCTTCTGTGAGCAGTGATCACCCGCCGGCCGAAGAGAAGCACCACCTGCGTATCTCGCTCGGTATTCTCTTTTTTCTCCTCATCATCCTCATGGCGGTGATCACCGTCGGGATCGTATCGCTGAGATCTCTGATCTCGCATGATGAGGCAGTCACCCGGGCCTGGGGCGAGATCCAGCTGGTCCAGGACAGCCGCAGGGAACTTCTGACCGATGTCATCGGGGAACTCGAGGTTGCGCGATATACCCTCACCTGGCGGGATCGATGGCGGGAGGCCCGGGAGGAAGCGGACACCGCTCCCACATTCTCAGATGAAGTGCCGGCCTTTGCCAACCTGGATGTCGTCACTGACAGGTTCCTCCTGGAGATCAGGCAGAGCCCGGGCATCGATTCACTGCAATCTGTCGTGGTGTCGATCGAAGAAGTGGAGCGTCTGAACGCGCGTCTGGGCAGTGCGCGGTACACCTATAACGAACAGGTCAGGGAGTATCAGGGACAACGGGAGAGGATACCGATCCGCTGGTTCGCGCGCCTCTTCGGATTCGGTGACGTGCCGGAGTATCTCCGGATCGTGGTACGCTGAGAAACCGGTAACGGCACTTACTCGGCTGGCTGATCACGGTCTCCGTACATCCGCTCGTAATATTCGCGGTACTCGCCGCTCTTGATGCTCTCCCACCAGGCGCGATTCTGCCGGTACCACTCGATCGTGCCGTTGAGGCCTTCTTCAAGAGAGATCTGTGGCTGCCACCCCAGTTCGGTCGTCAACCTCGAGATGTCGAGGGCGTACCGCCTGTCGTGACCGGGTCGGTCTTCGACGTAGGTGATCAGGTCCTCTGAAGCGCCCAGCAGATCGATCAGGCCCTGTACCAGGTCGATGTTCGCCACATCGTTCCCGGTCCCGACGTTATAAATTGTTCCGATCTCCCCCCCGGTCCAGACTGCCCAGACCGCCGTACAGTGGTCGATGACGTGCAGCCATTCCCTTGTCTGCAGGCCATCTCCGTACACCGGAAGAGGGCGACCCTCCACGATGTTGGTGATCATGAGCGGGATCAGTTTCTCCGGGAACTGCCAGGGGCCGTAGTTGTTGGAAGCCCGGGTGATCAGGGCGGGTACACCCCAGGTACGAACGGCGGCATTCACCAGCAGATCTGCCGAAGCCTTGCTTGCGGCATAGGGGCTGGAGGGGTTGAGGTGGTCTCCCTCAGAGAAGCGCACATCCGCCGGTGTGGAACCGTACACTTCATCGGTGCCGATCTGCAGGAATCGGGGGATTCCGAGTTCGCGCACCAGATCGAGCAGGACCTGGACGCCGGTCACGTTACTGTGCAGGAAGGGGGCCGCTGATTCGAGACTGCGGTCGACGTGTGACTCGGCGGCGAAGTTGATCACTCCCACCGCGCCATCAAGGATACCGCGCATGGTATCGGCGTCGGCGATATCGGCCTTCTCGAACCGTACCTGATCGAGTACCGATTCCAGATTAGCCAGGTTCCCGGCGTAGGTGAGGAGGTCCACCACGACGAGATCGTGTTCGGGGTGTTCCCGGCAGAGCCAGTTGACAAAGTTCGAGCCGATGAATCCGGCGCCACCTGTGATTACCAGATGTGACATTTTCAGTCTTTCTTTTGATCGGTCCCCGATCTCAGGCTTTCACGGTTCCCGTCTCTGCTACCAGTTCGGTTGCTTTTTTCAGGGACTCAAAGGTGCCGGCATCGGTCCACCAACCCTCCAGCACACTGTACTCCATGGAACCCTGGTTGACGTAGAAGTTGTTCACATCGGTGATCTCGAGCTCGTTTCTGGCTGATGGCTCCAGTCCATCGATCACGTCCCAGACCTGACTGTCATAACAGTAGATCCCGGTAACCGAGTAGGACGACGGCGGATCTGTCGGCTTCTCGATGATCTCCACGATCCTGTCACCATCCAGTCTCGGGACACCGAACCGTTCCGGGTCCTCCACCTCTTTAATCAGGATCCGGGCGCCCCGTTCCTGCCGGGCGAACGCCTCAACGTGGTCCCTGATGCTGTTCTGGAAAATATTGTCCCCCAGTATCACAAGGACCTTGTCGTTATCGACGAAATCCCGGCAGAGTGCCAGTGCTTCGGCGATCCCGCCCTCTCCCTCCTGGTAGGTGTAGTTCAGGTGAGTGAGGCCGAACTCCTTACCGTTCTGCAGGAGTCTGAGGAATTCTCCGGCGTTATTTCCGCCGGTCACAAGCATGATGTCGTCGATGCCGGCATCCACCAGCGACTCGATCGGGTAGTAGACCATCGGTTTCCGGTAGATCGGAAGGAGATGCTTGTTGGTCACTTTGGTAATCGGGTGGAGACGGGTACCCAGCCCCCCGGCCAGAACAACACCTTTCATCGGGCTCTCACTTCCTTGATGGATACAGAATGATAGAACCTGAACCTGAACCTGAACCTGAACCTGAACCTGAACCTACAGATTGAACCAGTAGGTGAATTTCAACAGCAGAGCGCGGTCGCTCAAGGGTAAACGGCCATATCGCTCATAATATTCCCAGTTCCCGATATCGTCGTCCCGAATCTCATTATACACAAGGTAGAGGATGCTTTTTGCGTTCAGGAAATAGGAAAGGACAGCGTTGAGAGTATTGGCTCCGACGTTCTTTTCACCTGGTTCTTCGCTCGTGTTGATGCGGAACTGATTATACAGCTTCAGGGCCAGGTTTGAGGTGAAGTAGTACGAAGCGCGGGTAACGAGCAGGTTTTTTGTCTCATCCAGCAGGCCGCTCGGGAAATATTCCCTGATATGGGTGAGACTGAGGCTTCCCGAGAACCGCGCGCTCGACCGGAAACTGAATCCGGCGCGAAGGTTCAGGTCACGCCCCCAGTAGAAGTCGCTGTAATCGAGGAAATCCCCCCAGCTGACAGTTGTGTCGAAGGAGTAGTCAAGACTCCTGTCGGTGTTGAACTTCACGCTGAAGTCCTGACCATCGTACGGTCTGCCCGTAATGGTAGTGCTCCAGGGATCGTCGGCGAAGATGTCATACCAGAGTGTGTGGTTCATGCCGGCGGTGACGTTCAGCTCCATGTAGTTCATCCCCTGGAGCTTGAACTCGGCCCGGTAGCGGCCATGAGTGTAGTCACCGGCGAAATTGCGGGAGGCCTCCGCGCTCCCCTTCAGTTCGATCCTCCGGATCCCGTGCTTCTCCGGTCGTGGTTTCCAGCCGAAGTTCACTTTTCCTCTGCGGCGATCCACCTGGGTCATGAAACCGATCTGATCCACATTGAAATCGGGGCCCAGGTAGTTGAACTCCAGCCCGTATTCCCACAGGTCGGAGCGGAGACCGGCCTTCAGCTGTCCGGCCCAGTCATCCCCGGCGGCACTGTGATTGATACTGCGCGCGAGCATCGAGGTGAGGTAGTGGTTGTTCTGGGACTGCAGGTTCACGTCCAGCCCGAGGGCACGCTGATAGGGAGTGATCCCTGGAGCAGAACCGGAATCCTTGTTCACACTGAGGATGCCGATACTCGATCGGGCGAATATGTCCCGCTTCAATCTGACCACCGAATAATTGGCCATGGGGACCGTTGTCTCGTCGCCCAGGTAGTTGGTGTAATCCTGGCGTTCGGAGATGGCGTTTATCAGGCCTATCTCCCATGGACCGCTTCTGCCGATCAGCTTCCCGCCCGCCAGCAGATTCACTTCAGGTCCGCCGTAGATCTGTTTCCCGATCCGGCGGCTGTAGAATATCTGCAGGGGTGTTCTGAAGACTCCCTGTCCTTCCTGGAAGAAAGGACGCAGTTCCATGAAGTACCGTTCATACCGGGTGACGCTGATCTGTGCCTGGTCGGGGGCGATCTGACCGAAATCGGGGTTGAGCGCGATATCGAGCGACATGTTGCTCGTCACGCCGTACTTGAGATCGAGGCCGAGGTCGGCCAGCCCATCCCGGTCATAACCGACCGAACCTGTGCGGTAGAACTGCTGGCTACTGGCCTTGACATACGGCATGAGCTCCAGCCTCCGGCCCCTGTCAAGACCGCGAAGGTTATTCAGTTCTCCGTATTTATCGATCCTCCAGGAGTCATTCCTGCTCCACGAACGCCAGAGCAGGTCCTCCTTTGTGTGCTGAATGGCCCGGCTGAAGTTGATACCGAAGGTGTGCACTTCCTTCGACTCGAACCGGAGGATCGAGAAGGGCAGAGCGATCTCGACGAACCACCCCTCGTCGGTCGTTCTGGTCGCCGAATCCCAGACGCCGTCCCAGTTGATATCCATGCCGTTCGAGTCGACCTGGTTGTTGGCGACTCCGACGATGAAGTGATAGGCGTTCCGGTGATCGTGATAGGGATCGATGTCGATCTGGACTTTATCGGACTGCAGACGCCACGAATCACGGGTACTCACCCGGTTGACGATATTGTCAGGCTCGGTGTCGAAGCATGAGAAGGCGATATAGAGATGGGTCGGTGAATAGAGGACACGGACTTCGGTCCGCTGGCTGGGCTCTGCGCCCTCGACCGGATTGCGCGCCGTAAAATCACTGATCACGGGAGCACCCGACCACTCATCGGGGTCTATCACACCGTCGATCCGGATGTTGCCCCGGGCCACGGCTGCGCGGATGTTCGAGCCCGGCAGATCGCTGTCCGGGGATCGACCAGGGATGGATGAGATGGACACAGAAGAGGTATCAGGAGGACTACCAGGACCACCGGCGAATGCCCGGACCGGGAATGCGGTGAGGACCACGATACCGATAAGCAGTACGCAGGTACTGGAAATCGATTCTGTGAACGGTATTTTTCTTCGCTTGGCTCGCATATCTTCTTCCATTACCGCTCGACCCGGGGGACTCTTCATACTGGGGAGGGAGAGGGAACAAGATATCATCTGCAGGCGGAATCGCAACTCACCGGAACTGGTGCCGGGAACCTGGTTTCTTGTCGCGGAGGAGCCTCCTGTCTATCATACATGGATGGTTCTGAATCGATTACAGAGAGTATCGACCTGATGTCGCGGGTCATTGCGCTCGATTACGGTGAACGCCGGCTCGGTGTAGCGGTTGGAGATACTGATATCGGGGTGGCCTCCGGCCTCCCGACGATCGTCCATACGGGCAGGAAAGATCTGCGCCGACAGCTTGAGGCAGTGGTGGAGGAACAGACACCGGAACTCATTGTGGTCGGCTATCCCCTGCTGATGGATGGTTCGCGTGGAGAGCGCTGTGAAGCTGTTGATGCCTTTGCCCGCTATCTCACCGGGTGGTTCGGTCTACAGCTCGTGCTTAGGGATGAGCGGCTGACCAGTGTTGAGGCGGAACGGATCAGGAAAGAAGCCGGAAGGTCGGAGAGGGACGCTCGTGAGGAGGGCCTCGTCGACCGTGCCGCCGCGATACTGCTCCTCCAGAACTGGTTCGACAGTTCCGATCGTTCCGGGATTGATCCCGGAACGCCACCCGCTGACCGAGAGGATGACGCCCGGTGAGATCGACAGGCCTCCTGGCATTCCTCTGGGTCGCGGGACCATTCTTCCTGACGATGGTGAGCGGCGCTATTGTCTGGCTCATCGCCGAACGGGTGAGACGGAGCTGGCTCTTCGTCATCATCTGGAGTCTGGCAGTCATGCTCTCTATCGTGTCCGGTATCGTGTTGCAGAAGGTCTTCTGGGAGATGCCGTCGCCTGTCCTGTCGGGGCCGGTGGAGGTGATCTTCGAACCGGGATCGACACCGCACCAGATCGCCGGCACACTCGAAGATGAACAGATAATCATCAGCGCCCGCTCGCTGGTGATGGCTGCCCGCCTCACCTTCACCGACCACGCGATCCAGGCGGGACGCTTCCACTTTCCGGGCGGGCAGAACAATATCGATGTCCTGCGCACCCTGACCAACGGAAGTACTGCCAATGAGTTCGTGACCATACCGGAGGGACTGCGGGCACATGAGATCGCCGGTATCGTCAGCAGGGAGGCTGAGGTCGATTCAGCGGCATTCATGGCTCTGGTATCGGATTCGACCTTCATTTCGCAGATCGTGCCGCCCGATGAACAGGGGTACCTTCCGGAAAATCTCGCCGGATACCTCCTTCCTGAAACCTACAATATCTACTACCAGATGCCGGCCGAAGTGGTGGTCAGGCTGATGGTGGGACAATTCCTGGCCTTGTGGGATGCGGAACTGGCCGGCAACGCTTCGGATACAGGACTCACCAGGCATGAGGTGATCACCTTTGCCAGTATCATCGAGCGGGAGGCCGCCAGTGCTGATGAGCGTCCGCTGATCAGCGCGGTTTTCCACAATCGGCTCGATCGGGGGATGCGTCTCGAATCGTGTGCTACGGTGCTGTATGCCCTCGGCCGGTACAAGCGACGTCTCTACGAGAAGGATCTGGCGGTCGATTCGCCTTACAACACCTACCTGATCCGCGGCCTGCCGCCCGGGCCGATCGCAAGCGCCGGCGCCGCCAGCCTCAGGGCGGCGGTGAACCCCGCTGACTCTGATTTCCTCTACTTCGTCGCCCGTGGTGACGGCACGCATACCTTCTCCCGCACCTATGCCGAACACCTCCGCGCCAAGCGCGGGCAGGGAAGCGGCATTCTGGTGGGGGGGAGGTCTGTCCGGGAGGGTGGTGAGACCACCTCGGAGCCGCCTCCCGATCCCGGTGAGAGCCGCTAACATGGATTTCCGCTTCCGGCTGATCTGGGCCGATGACGAGATCGATCTGCTCCGTTCCCACATCCTCTATCTCGAAGAACGGGGCTTCGCAGTCGTTGGAGTCCACTCGGGAGAAGACGCGCTCCAGCTGATCGCAGAAGAATCGTTCGATCTCCTTCTGCTTGATGAGCGGATGCCCGGTCTCGACGGGATAGGGGTACTCGAACGGTTGCGCCTGGTCAGACCCGATCTTCCCGTGGTGATGGTGACGAAGCAGGAGGATGAAGGCCTGATGGAGGAAGCGATCGGCAGGTCGATAGCCGATTTCCTGACCAAACCGGTCAATCCGAGTCAGGTTCTTTCGGTCTGCAAGCGTGTACTCGAGAGCGGCCGACTGCGGGGTGAGGCCATCACGCGTGATTACACCCGGGAGTTCGCGAGGCTTTCGGCCCAGCTCTCGTCGGGCACGCTCTCTCCGACTGAATGGGGTGATCTCGCGGAAGCCCTTGCCTGGTGGAGCGTACAGCTCGATGAGACCGGTCAGGATGGGCTCGCTGAATCCCTCCTGTCACTTCAGCGGGAGGCCGACAGCGTCTTTGCCCGGCAGGTGATCGAACAATATCCGGATTGGGTGGCCGGTGACCGGGAGTCGACGAAAAATGAAGAAAACCGACCCTTCTTTACCGCCGACGTTGCCGAGGGGGCGCTCCTCCCTCTGTTGGCCGAGACCGGAAGAGTGCTCTTCATCGTTCTCGATTGCCTCAGACTGGATCAGTGGCTGGCGATCGAACCGCTCATAGCCAGATCGATCCATATCGAACGGACTCCGATCTTCTCCCTCCTTCCATCGGCGAGTCCCTATTCACGTAACGCTCTCCTTTCTGGACGTTTTCCTGATGAGATCGCCCACAGATACCCCGATCTGTGGAGTGACACGCAGGAATCGGGGGAGGAGGGGCTCAACCGGTATGAGCCGGATATGATCACCGACGTGCTGGAGGAGGCGGCTGACAGGACGGATAGTGCCCGACTGGCGCTTTTCGAGCGGGTCCACTCACCGGCAGAGGGAGAAGCAGTGGCGAGGAAGCTGGCCGGTGGTGTGCCTGACGGGCTCTCGGTAGCCATCTTCAATTTTCTCGACCTGCTGGTTCACAATCAGACGGAATCCCGTGTCCTCAAAGAACTTGCGCCCGATCCGGCGGCGTTCAGATCGGTTGCGCGGGAATGGTTCAGGCATTCACCATTGCCGCAGATGATAGAGCGGGCAGTCAGTGACGGGGTGCCTGTTCTGATCGCGACAGATCACGGCAGTACACAGGTTGGTCGCAGTATCGAGGTTAAGGCCGATCAGACCGCTACCCATGGTGTCCG
>JALGVQ010000128.1 GCA_025774615.1 bacterium | reverse complement strand
CAGGCGCCCTTTTGGTAGGAGTTGGTGCTGAGCAGTCCGTTGGAGATCGGGATGGTGGTATCGACCAGTGGTGAATCGGTGTGAGGTCTCTGCCGGGAACTCTCAGGATTGCCATAATAATAGGCGAGTACCCGCTGCCGGGATCCGGCCATCCCCTCCCGGAACTGCTCCACGCCGTAAAAATGCTCCATGTAGACACTGGTGAAATATGTCGCGAAGCCCTCACTCAGCCAGATGTGGTGCCAGTCTGCCTCGCTTGCCGAGTCACCGAACCACTGGTGGGCCATCTCATGCACGATCAGGCTCTCGCCCCAGCTAACCGGATCGCCGCGTCCCTCGTGATAGAAGATGGCGCCGGCGTTCTCCATGCCGCCATATCGGGTGCGTGACTGGACGTTTGCCAGCTTTTCGTAGGAAAAGGGACCGATCACTTTTTCAAAATAGTCCATTACCTGTCGGGCGATCGCGAACGATTCGAATCCACCTTCCCGGTCCTGGGGATAGACCCAGGTCTGGATCGGTACACCGCCGGTCACCGGCAGGTACTGCACAGCAAACCGGGCGACACCGATCACCATGACCTTGGTGGGGAGGGGAGCTTCCTCGAACCAGCGGGTCAGCCGGGTGCCGTCCTCAAGATCTGTCTCCTCGATCAGCCTGCCGTTGGCAACGACCTGGTAGGTGTTCGGAGCGATGACGAGGAATTCACATGATGCCTTGTCATATGGGTGATCGATCGAAGGGAGCCAGTGCCGGGCCCGGTTCGGCCAGTTGTCGCCGAAGAAGGTCCGTTCCCCGAACTTATTCTGCGATATGACGAGACCATCAGCTGGGATGCCGTGGTAATAGACCAGGAATGATCGGGTTTCTCCGGTGGTCGACGGCTCTCCCGTTCCGATGCGGAGACGGTCACCCTCATGCTCATGCTCGACACGGACCATCCCGTCTTCCCGGAGTACCGATTCAACCACCATGCCGGTCTCTTCGCCGGCCGGGTTCATCGATCCCGACCTCCCGATGAGGTCGAGTGTGAAGTCAGAGACGCCAGCCGTCCTGAAATACACCGTGATCTTCGCCACACCGTCGATCGTGTCACTCTCATCGGCGAGGATGAGCCGGAACGCGTAGTGGCGGATGTCGATGTCGGGATCACGCGGGTACTCATCGGATGTCTGCGCTCTGCCGACTGCCGGCAGGCACAGGGACAGGATGAGTACTCCTGCCATGAGCCGTGATACTGCAGAGGATCTCTCCATCATCATTTTCCGATCGGTCCCTTCGGACTGTATGTGTTCGGGGCAGGTCTGCAATGATGCCATTCTACGCTTCCGGCTCCTGCTCTGTAAATCCCACAGACAGGCAAAGTAATGGAGAGAAAGGTAGGAGCAACTTCCCGATAACGGGATTCGTAGCATTACCATCAGCGTGAATACCAGTCCGGTTCCAACCTGCCGCAGATATGGTGGTTCTATGTCTTCACTGATCAAAGATATCCGCTATGGCATCCGGGTCCTGCTCCAGCGTCCCGGACTCACCCTGGCGGCCCTTCTCTGTCTCGGACTGGGCATCGGTGCCTTCAGCACCATGTTCACAATGGTGAATGCCGCGCTGATCCGGTCGTTGCCGTTCGAAGAACCCGATCGGATTGTCTGGCTTCAGGAGACCGCGCCGAAACGGGGATTCGACTGGCTGGGCATCTCCTATCCCAATTTCCGGGACTGGCAGAATGAGAACCGTTCCTTCGATCATCTCGCCGCGTATCAGTACCGGACTCACAGTTTGGCCGGCGGCGACGAACCACGTCGGGTGCAGGGACTCTTGACCTCTGCCGACCTCTTCAGGGTGCTCGGGATCGAACCGATCATGGGTCGGAATTTCACGCCTGATGATGACATCCCCGGAGCCGAGCAGGTGGTCATGCTCAGTTATCAGCTCTGGCAGACACAGTTCGGCGCCGATCCTGATATCGTGGGCAGTTCGGTGATCCTGCAGGGGGCACCGCATACCGTCATCGGGGTGATGCCGGCGGGAGTCGCCTACCCGGAGAATTCGGACCTATGGGTGCCGATGAGTCGCTTCGGCGGATGGGAGCATCGTGACAACCACAGTCTTGAGGCGATCGGACGCCTGCGGGATGGCATCTCACTAGAAATGGCGCTGGCGGATTTCGAACGGATCATTCAGGGACTCCGGGAAGCCTATCCGGAATATCTGAACGATAATGGTATCCGGATGGAGAGCCTGCCAGCGTACATCCGGGATGATCTTCGCCAACAGTTCCTGATACTCATGTTAGCAGGATCACTGGTGTTGCTGATCGCCTGCGCCAATGTGGCCAACCTGATCCTGGCCCGGGCCACGGGGAGAAGCCGGGAGATCGCCATCAGACGGACACTCGGGGCCGGCGGGTTCAGGCTCATGCGGCAGCTCCTGATCGAGAGCCTGTTGCTCGGTCTCTGCGGAGGAGTGTTGGGACTTCTGGTCGGGAAGGTTGGTATCGATCTCACCCTCTCGATTGTTCCGGTCGACATGCCGACATGGCTCGACTTCCGTATCGACGGGGTCGTGATGATCATCCTTCTGCTGGTCTCGATCGTGATCGGGCTGGTATCAGGGATGGCCCCGATCTCACAGGTGCGAAAAACCGATCTGACAGAGGCACTGAAGGAAGGGGGAGTGAAGAGCGAGGGCCGATCGCGCCACCTGCTCAGGAATACACTCATCATCGGTGAGGTAGCTCTGTCACTCTCACTTCTGGTGAGCGCCGGGCTTCTGATCCAGGGATACCTCCGGCTTCATGCTGTCAATCCCGGCTTCGAACAGGAGAACATGCTGGCGATGTATCTCGATCTTCCCGAGAGCCAGTACCCGGAGGAGGAACAGCGTGAGATGTTCTACCGGCAGGCGCTTGCACAGCTGGAGGCAGTTCCGGGAGTCGCGTCAGCCGGGGCGGTTCTCACCCTCCCCATGTCAGGATCGAACTGGGGCAACAGTTATTCGGTCGAGGAGTTCCCGGTTGATCCCACCGAACCCCTGCCGGTGGGCAATTTCCGTATGGCGCATGGCAGCTATTTCGAGACGATGGAGATCCCGCTCCTGCAGGGACGTTTCTTCAATGAGACAGAGGACCTGTCAGGAGGGGAGGTCGTCATCGTCAATGAGGCATTTACTGAGAAGTACTGGCCAGACACCGATCCGATAGGTAAAAAAATCGCCCTCGGCCGGATCGATCAGGGCGCCACGCCGATGGAGATCGTGGGAGTTGTGGGAGGGGTCCGTCACTACGGTCTGGATCGCGATATCAGGGAAGGCTTTTACTTCCCCTACGCCAACCGCGGATATGGGGGGATGTGGGTCGTGGTGAGAACGCTTGCCGATCCACACGCCATGATCCCGGCTGTTCGGGAGACGATCTGGGCACTCGATCGGACCCTGCCGCTGGGAGAACTCCGCCCAATGGTCGATATCGTCGCCGAATCCACCTGGGGAGAGCTGATATTCACCCGACTACTGAGTGCTTTTGCTGTTCTCGCACTCATTCTGGCTATGCTGGGTGTGTACGGAGTGATGTCGTATGCGGTCACCGAGCGGACCCGGGAGATGGGGATCAGGATCGCGATCGGAGCTGTTCCATCACGGGTGATTGCGCTGGTGGTCAGGCAGGGGATGCTGCTCGTGGGGATCGGGATGCTCTTCGGATTGTTCGGTGCATTCGGTATGGGGGCGGGACTCGCCGCGATCATGTACGGCGTCACCGCCTTCGAACCGATCCCGCTCATCGGTATGACCCTTCTTCTGACACTTGTGGCTCTGCTGGCCAACTACATTCCGGCACGAAGGGTCTCGAAGCAGGATCCGGTGAGCGCGCTCAGGTACGAATAAAGGGATACGACCGGCCTGTTACCGGGAAGATGACCGTCGCCGTACGTTGAACTGGGTCACGCCGACTGCCTGTTCTCCGGAGGTCTTGTCGGTGATCAGGACCACCACGAAGATCGGTCCCTCATATACCGCTTCCAGACTGGAGAGATCGATCTGCATGCTCCTGTTTGCGAGCGGGGTCAGTCGCGTGTAATCTCTCTCTTCCGCAATAGTAACAATGCCGGCATCGGGCGAGTCGGGGATCACGTAGTACGATTCACTCCAGACGTGGTCACCGAATTCGGATCGGGTGAGATTGCTGATCTCGAAGTAGATGAAGAGCTCACTTCCGGAATAGAGGTATCGTCCGGGGGCAGGAAGGATGTGGTATTCACCACGGTAAAATTTTCCTTCTCCCTGAGTAAATTCCACATCAGACGCAAGCATGATGGGAGAGACCTGCAATCCGGGGGTGCCGTGCCAGTTGAAATCGAGGTTCTGGATTGCGCCCCCCGATGACCCGGCCCGTGGATCCTCAGCCGAGAGATAGGCGATGTAGGAACCCGGTCTGGTCTTGAACCGGAAGGTGTCGAGGAGAAATCGATCTTCGATCTCTGGTGTGCCTTCGATCAGGTACCCCAGACTCCTGATCTCAGAGTAGATAATATTCAGTTCGTGATCGAAGATGACCAGCGAGGTACGCAGATCAGTGGTATATCCTGCGCTGGTCTGACGTATTCGCACTGCCGAGGAGGGTATGCCGATCGATGCCTGGATCTCTATCGAATCGACACCTGCCGGGAAGGCAACTGCGTCCATCGTTATCGGCAACTGATTGCTGCCCGCCGGGAGACCGATCTGGAATACTGATGGGGGGGCCAGAACATGCAGCTGCTCAAGGATCAGGGATCGGGTGGGTTGTCGTCGATCGTCTGTATCGCTCATGAGTGCCTGAGAAAGGGTGGTGCCTGCCTTGAGTCCCTTCAACTGCCTCGAATCCACTTCCTCTGCGGCCATGCCCAGGAAATTCCCCAGGGTGTCTTCGATCCGTCCACCCTGGGCCATCCCGAGCATACTCTCACCTATCCGGATGACTTCCGGTGTACCCCAGGTGTAGGAAGCGATTCTGCGATCCGGCGCGGAAAATGCCGGTGGACCGAAGCAGAGGACCGCGTCACCTTGCCAGTTCCAACCAGTCAGTCTTGTTTCTGACGGGTAGGCCTTGAGTATCTCATCGATCAGGCGTTCCGGGTCCTGCCACACTTCGACATGCGGACCGCGGTTCGGTATCCGCTCCAGGGTTGCACCAGAGGATGAATTGCTTCTCGTCTCAGCCAGATCACTCTCAAGTTCACCCGGCGTATAATGACCTGTCAGGATCCTTAGCAGGACCATTCGTGGATCTGCCCGGGCCGCTCGCAGAACCGCCACTCTTCTGATCTCATCGGGCTGGAGGAGATAGCAGCTCCGGATACCCAGTCGCTCCACCACATCGGTAAACTGATCCTCACAACCTGCCAGAAGATGTTCCGGGAGTTCGAGCAGGCGCTGCCCGATTCCGGGCAGCTCGTACCATGAGAGATGGAGCAGAGCCCTCTGTTTCCTCCATATCGTCTCACCGGGATCCTCAAGGTCCTCCCAGGCTTCTTCCAGCGTCGGATGCTCGCGAGGAGCAGCCCTGTCTATTGCGACGGCCGATTCAGATTCCTCTTCGAAGATCAGCATGAAAGGTCTTGGACTGCCATATCGCTGTCTGGTTGATGTGGCAAATCGCGACAGGGTGGGGGTGATGGAGCGAGCACCTCTTTCTGTCTGGATGACTCTGTTGGAGATCATCCTGTCTCCGACAGCATCAGGAAGTCCAAATCTCAGGAAAGTACTCCAGAGTGTGAGCCATTCTCCAAAGGGAGTATCAGGGAATCGGGACTCAAGCCAGATTGCTCGCTGGCGGTAGACCTGGAGAGCCTCGTTCTCCGGAGTTCCCGGTGTCGGATCATGTTTCAACCAGTACTCATCCAGCCAGATAACCGGATCTTCGGCATCTCGCAGGGCGCGTCTCTCGGCCTGGGTGCCGAGGAATGCGGCGATCCGAATATCGAGCAGCCGATCCCCAGGTATGGATCCGGTCGGCAGGGAGACCGGTTCGGCTCGCGGCAACTGATAACTGCACCCGGCGAGGAGGAGCAGTGGGAGCAGAAACAGGAAGAGGGGGGTGATCGATCGATTGCTGCGAGAGTCTGTCATCTCAACCACCCGCGCTGAGAGCGATCAGCGTCTGTCCCAGATAGTAAAGGGGGAGCCCCCAGGCACGATTGATAAATCCAGCAGAGACAAAGCGATCACGCGCGACGGCCAGATCAGAGCAATAGAACGCCAGCACTCCGGGCATCAGGAGCCAGGGCGCGCCGGCGGCCACTGCCCCGATGGCGAAAGCCGCCATGGTCGTGATCACGATGATATAGGCGAGGATTGCATTGATCATCTTTTCTGGAGCACGGGATCTGAGCCAGTAGAACACCTTGATGCCGACCGGAATGAGAAGTGCCATCCCTGCAAGTATCGGCATCAACTCCTGCCCTCTGACGATGAAGGCCACCGAATACGATACGTGACCGAGCAGAAAACTCACCAGACCGGCCATGAAGAGGGGACGCGCTCTGCTGATCAGGAAGAGATCTCCGGTCAGGGAGAGGAGCAGGCCCGCCAGGATCAGCAGGCCGAATGGCGTCCCGATCGCTCCGGACGCAAGGGCCGTTCCCACGAAACCGATGGAGGCCAGGCTTTTCAGTATGACCCTGCCGGGGAGGTAGCCGCGACGTTCGACAACCAGATAGAGAGGGACCGCGACAGCGGTCAGGCCGATCGTAAAGAGGATGATGCCGACGGGATTCATTCTTCAAGCGGCTCCGGTTCCCCGGGTTCATTGGATTCTTGCCCGCCCACCTTCTTTCGTGCCTCCCGTTGAACGATCACCTCCGCAGCCCGCTGTTGATCCTCATTCAGGAAGTTGTGAACGGCTCCCAGCATCATGGTGGCGCTCCCGCTGCGATTCCTGATCTTCCGCCAGATGGCGGCGATGAAGAGGAACAGGAGAACCAGAGTGCCGATCAATACGGCGATGGTGAATGTGTCGGTCATTTCAATCCCCCGACGGTTTCCTGCCGGTGACCTGAGCCGACCCGGAAGGAGTCTCATTGGTTGTCATATCCGTCAATCCTGCCTCTGCGAGCCAGGAGTGGAACTCTGCTTCTGTATACGAGTCACCGGCGCGGGTGTTAACGAGCATGTTGATGGCGAAGAGGGCACCCTCGGCCGGTTCGGTCCGGTCCTCCGACATCACCCAGTCCTGTATGACAACCGTGCCGCCAGGGTCCAGAGCGTCTGCGCACTTCCGGAGGAGGACACGGCAGTCATCGGGAGAGAGGCTGTGCATGATCGCCGAGAGGAAGACGATGTCGTAGCCGGAGCCGAGGTCATCGACGTAGTAATCTCCGGACATGGTGTCCACGCGCTCCGAGAGTCCCGCCTCCTCGATGTACTCCCGGGTGAGCGGTACCACCTGGGGGAGATCGAACACCGTCGCTGTGATGGCGTCGCTGGCGCGAACGAATGCCATGGCGAAATCTCCCGGTCCACCACCCACATCGAGCACCCTTGAGACTCCCTCAAGGTCGATGGCGGCGATGATGGAGGGGGCCTGCCGGTTCCCCCGGTCATGCATCGCGCCGATGAACGATCGCAGCCATTCCTCACCCCGGTCCGCGACCGGTCTGCTCTCGACCGCGATCCCTGCCTGCACTGCTCCGGTCAATGTACTCCAACGGTCCCACAGGTTCGCGTAGTGACCTATACCTGCCATGTAATCGGGTCTTCCCTCCACCAGGAACCGTCCGGCTGCCTCACTGTTGCGGAAGCAGTCCCCGTTCTTGCTCAGCAGTCCGGTGCCGCATAGAGCGTTCATCAGGCGGTCAGTAGCGCGGGCATCGGTCCCGATCAGTTCCGATACCTGTGCAGCAGTCTTCTTCTCCTCTCCGAGCGCGGTAAAAACGCCCAGTTCGAACGCTGAGAGAAGGATCCGGCTTTCGCGGAATCCCGATGCCATGGTCCTGATGTCGTTCCAGGTCAGCTCGTCGTCCTTCACCCGATCGCCTCCTCCGCTTCAGTTCTTATTCAGTTCCTGTATGTATTGCTCCGGTGTTTCCATCCATGAAGATACCAATGCAGATGGGGGCACGATTGTATCATGGATGGATAAGAGAGTACATTCAGCCTCGAACCGGAACAGAAGAACAGGGAACTATCCAGACGAGGATGTACAAGGAGGAATCCAGGTCATGACGACGAGAAGAGATTTCATACAGACCACAGCGATCGCCGGGGGAGCGTTGAGTCTCGGTCTGGCGGGGTGCGCGAAATCGGAGGGCGGCGGG
>JALGVQ010000006.1 GCA_025774615.1 bacterium | reverse complement strand
CGCCAGACCTATGATCGTCGCGTCAGCGATGATCATTGCCACCCCCTTGACCTTGTGTCCGGTATAGATCTGCCCCCATCCGGGCAGGATCGCCGAGCGGAGAAGAGCTCCGCCTGGAGTGACCGCATGAGAGGAATCTGATCGTGCCGCTCCGCCCCCCGAACCGGGGCTGGTCCCTTCCACCTGGGCACAGAGCAGATGTGATGAAGAGAGGACCAGCAGAAGAGAGAGTGAGATCAGGGCTATCGACGGCTTCGACTCGTGAATGGTCATTTCATCAGAGCGGGAGACGGACCTTGAGCGCCCGGTGACGGCAGGAGACATCAAGTACGGTCTTGCCGGTCTCATAGATCTCTCCGTCGGCATGCAGGAGGATCGGCTCCCTGGCCGTGACGCGTACGTGTGGTGTCTCCATCATTGTGATGATGGGCAGGTGTGTGTGCTCTCCTTTAGAGATATGCGGCAGATTTCTCAACGCCATGGGTATTGATACGTCATGGATGATGCAGATCTCGAAAATCCCGTCATCGGTCACCGCACCGGGCACCACTCTGAATCCGCCCCCCTCCCGGTTGCCGATCCCGACCGTCAGCATAAAGGTCAGGTCGTCCCACTTGAAATCATCTGTCTCTGCCATCATGGGGATGGAGCGGTACATGAACAATGACTGTATCACAGTCACCAGATAGAGCGGGAAGCCCCTGAGACGCTTGTGTCGGCGGCTGTACACCGAGACCGCTGCACCAAAGCCCATGCTTATCGTATTGAAGAAGCAGTTATCCCCGAATATCCCGACATCGGATCGTCCCACCACACCATCGGTGAGAACAGAGATCGCGCCTTCCAGGTCCTCGGGGATCCCCTGGCTTCCTACAAAGTCGTTCCCCGATCCTGAAGGGATCACACTGAGGGTCGCGTTACTGTCCCACATGCCGGTGGCGACTTCGTGGACCGTTCCGTCACCACCCACGGCAACGATCGTGTCGAAACCATCCCGCGCGGCTTCCCGCGCCAGTTCCACAGCGTGTCCCTCGGCCTGTGTATGGAAGAGTGAGAATTCGAAACCCGCAGCCTTGAGCGCGTCCACAATGCCGGCTTCTCTTTTCCTGACCAGTCCCCGACCTGCTACCGGGTTCACAATGACGGCCATGGTACCTACCGGCGTGACGTCCCGTACGCTCTCGCTAGTCGCCGGCCTGGTGTTGCCTTTCTGCGCTTCGTCCAAAACCTGCCCCCTGCCCTGCAACCGTGTGGTTGTCTGGTGGAAAGAACGAATATCTGGCGGGGAAGGGTGGGAATCGAACCCACCCCGGACGCTACGAACGCCCGGCAGAAGGCTTTGAAGGCCTCGGGGGCCACCAGACCCCATCAATCCCCGCGAATGTCACCTGTCGCGTTCAGTACATCGTACCACGTGTATATCAAGGCACGATCCGAAATGCCCGGCAAATCTTACCTCATTCGCGCTTCGAACGCATCTACTGTGTCCAGGGACTATGTTCCGGGACATTACAGCATTGCTATGAGTTCGATCCCGACACATCCACCCTTCGGAAGGTCCCTGACAGCAACGGCTGAGCGGGCCGGCGGGGGATCCTCCACAACGTCCCCGTAGAGAGCGTTGAAGACCGTGAAATCGTTCATGTCCGCAAGGTAGACAACGGCCTTCACCACGTTCTCCCAACCGGCCCCTGCCTCCATGAGGATCGCGGTGAGGTTATTGAGAACCTGTTTCGTTTCAGCCTCGATACCTCCCTCGACTATCTCCATGGTTGCGGGGTCGAGCCCGATCTGCATGGCGGTGAAGATGATCCGCCCGTCACTTCCGGCAGAGAGGGCAAGAGCCTGGCTGTATGGCCCGATCGCTGCCGGAGCCTGGTCTGTGTGTATCGCCTGCTTCACCATGACAGATATTCCCCTGGATTATTTCGTTATCATTCCCGGTCCTCACCGGCAGAACAGACCGGCGGGAGGCCATCGAGAAGTTCCCTGATTCCCTTTCCCTGTCCCTTCCGGGCAACCAGTGATCGCGCCTCCTCCACACCCAGACCACCCCTCAACATCAGGATGGCGATCCGCACCTCTTCAGCGGCAGAGCGCAGAGCGGTGTCAGCTTCATCGAATCCGACTCCGCAGGCCATCATGACGATCCGGCGCGCTCTGGCACGGAGTTTGTCACTCACCGGCCTCACATCGACCATCAGATTCCCGTATACCTTGCCCATCCTCACGAAGGCAGCGGTGGTAAGCATGTTCAGGATCATCTTGGTCGCCGTACCCGACTTCAGCCGGGTCGATCCCGCAAGGATCTCCGGCCCGACCACCGGGTTGATGGTCACGTCGACGTCCACTCCGGGCGCGGGGTGCGGATTGCAGGTTAGGTAGATCGTGGCAAGTCCGCCGTCACGGGCCATCTTGAGGGCCCCGAGCACATACGGTGTGCGGGTGCTAGCGGTGATCCCCACGACAACATCGCCCTGATCCGCGCCGGCTGCTTTGAGGTCATCCCAACCCTGCTCCCACTCATCTTCCCGCCCTTCACTCGACCGCACGAGTGCATCCCGGCCGCCGGCGATCACCCCGGTCACCCGTGACGGATCGGATCCGAAGGTGGGCGGGCATTCACTCGCATCCAGTACTCCGAGCCGCCCGCTTGTTCCCGCCCCGACATAGAAGAGACGACCACCCTGTTCGAATGACGAGGTGATCAGATCAACGGCATCGGCTACCGACGGGAGTACTTCCTCGACCGCGGCGGCGACTCCGGCGTCTTCGCGATTCATGACTCCCAGAAGATCGATGGTCGGCAATGTATCAGGTTGGGGTATACCAACAGGAAGGGACTCGGTCACGAGCCAGTCGAGCTGTTCTGAAAGCGTTCGCAGGTTCTCGCGATCTTCGGCTTCCGGGCCGGCGGATGCTCCCTGCTCTCCGCTCACACCCGGTGTCATGTCGCGTGACAGGCCACTGCTACTTGCGCTTGGCTCTGACCTGCGGGGAGCGCTCCTGCCACTCAACGAGCAGCGGCGCCGCGACGAAGATCGATGAATAGGTTCCGATAATCACACCGGCCATGAGCGCGAACGCGAAATCATGGATGACCGATCCGCCAAACACCCAGAGGATGAACACCACGATGAAGGTCGTCACTGAGGTGACAACGGTCCGGCTGAGCGTCTCATTGATCGCCTTGTTGAGGATCCAGTTGTACTTCTCCTGGCGGTAGCGCTTGAGATCTTCCCTGATCCTGTCAAGCACCACGATCGTATCGTTGAGTGAATAACCGACGATAGTGAGCAGAGCGGCAACGATCGGGAGGCTGATCTCGATATCGAGGATACTGAAGAGACCGATCACGAGGACGATGTCGTGGAAGAGGGTCATGACACTCACTGCGGCGAATCGGAACTCGAATCGCCAGGAGATGTAGATGAGGATACCGGCCAGCGCCCAGAAGATCGCCATGATCATCTTGCCCCGCAGTTCCTGACCCACCTTCGGACCAACCTCTTCGGTCGATCGCACCTCCACCTCATTACCGGGGAAAGCAGCCGTGAGGGCATCCCTTATCTGCTGGGCCGCGAGCTCCACCTCCGTCTGCTCAAGACGCTCTATCCGGATGAAGTAGTTAGCGTCCTCATCGATATCGTGCGTGACTTCCGGGGTCTTCACTGTCGCGTCCGCGATCACCTGGCGGAGGTCTCCGACCGGCACCGGCTCCTCGAACGCGATCCTCATCATCAGGCCGCCTTCGAAATCGATGGAGTAGTTCGGTCCGCCGCGCAGTACCAGACTGACGATCCCGATCAGGATGAATATGGCCGAGACGATATAGGCGGTTCGCCTTACGGACAGGAAGTTGTAATCAGCCTTTACGAACAGATCCACTACTCGACTCCTTAGATGCTCAATTCCTGCGTCGTCGCCTGATCGAGTTTACGGTCGAATATCAGACGGGTGACGATGAGTGCCGTGAATACAGATGAAATGATACCCACCGAAAGGGTAAGGGCGAATCCCCGGATAGGACCGGTTCCGAACTGGTAGAGCACCAGGGCCGTGATAAGGGTGGTGACGTTCGCGTCCAGAATGGCGCTCGTGGCGTTCGTGTATCCTGAATCGACCGCTGCCCTGGTCGTTTTCCCCGCCCTCAGTTCTTCCTTGATCCGGTCGTAGATCAGCACATTGGCATCCACCGCCATACCCATGGTCAGGATGATGCCGGCGATACCAGGCAGGGTCAGCGTGAACCCGAATCCCGCAAGCACTGCCAGGATGAAGAGGATGTTCAGCAGGAGAGCCACATTGGCTATCAGACCCGATCCCCGGTAGTAGGCGATCATGAAGAAGAGCACCACGATCAGGCCGACCAGGGTCGATATGGTACCCGCCTTGATGCTGTCCAATCCGAGACTCGGACTGATGGTCCGGTTCTCCACGATGTGCGCTGGAGCCGGGAGAGCACCTGATTCAAGCGTGATGGCGATATTCCGGGCTTCAGCGTGATCGTTGATACCGGTGATGCGCGCCTCTCTTCCCAGCGCGGACTGAATGACTGGCGCCACCGCGACCCGACTGTCGAGGATGATCGCCATGCGCCGACTGATATTGGCCCGTGTAAAACGTTGAAGGACTCTTCCGCCCTCGGCGTTCATACGGAAGTTAACGATCGGCTGACCTGCCGCATCTGGATCCTGGGGTCCACCGATCGAGACATCCGCGCCTTCGAGCATATCTCCGGTGATGACCGGTCCTTCGGTGAGGAAGAGCTCGCGGTAGCTCGCCCCGTCGGTCGTCGTGAATCGTTCATCTGCCCACATCGCCCAGTGGAACTCGGCGTCTCCCGGAATGAGGGCGATGACCTGCGGCAGGGCGAGGATACTGTCGACCCATGCCATCCTGTCCTCCCGGGCCCAGACGACATCAGGGGCGTTCGGGTCGATCAGGAGGTAACTGTTGAGCGGGTTCTGGGGGATGGCGGTGGTGTCGGAAGCTGTTGAGTCAAGCCCGGCGATCCCGGGCAGAGCTGTCGTCTCCGGTTCGATAAGGTGGAACCCTATTTGCTCCTTCTCGATCCGGCCCGAAGTGAGTCCCTCGTAGAGAACCCGGTTGATCCGGTTGACCAGATCAGCCAGGACATCCCCAGGTTTCAGGAGGTTGTAGGTCAGCACCGCGGTGCGCCCGACAAGGTCGCGCGCCGCCTCGGGGTCAGTAACACCGGCAAGCTGGATGATGACCCGATCCCTGCCCTGAGTCTGGATGATCGGCTCCGAGATCCCGTACTGGTCGATCCGGTTCCGGATGACCCCGACGAACCGCTCCTGGGCGTCATCCCGGGCGTCGACCGGTATCTCTTCAAGGTCGATCTCAAGTACCAGGTGCATACCGCCCTTGAGGTCGAGACCGAGTTTGATCGCGTCTGACTCAAGCTTCTGCCAGGCCAGAGGTTCTTCCAGTCTCATCCTCGTGCGTTCCTCGGGGGCCATGGTGACCACGCGGAGCGTGGGCAGGAGCGACCAGATGGAGCCCAGGATAAAGACGATGATAAGTCCTATGCGGAATCGATTGTCCCGTTTCACACTAATTACTGCCTCATCGAAGAGGTAATGAGCAAGGCGGAGGCTATCGCCGCCCCGTGGAGCCCTGAAAGCTACGGACCGATGCATGGAGTGTCAACTGTCGGGAGATGGTAATACGAGCGGAATTGTCATAGGGAGCCGGTCGGGGCTATCTTCGGTGCATGCTCTTCCGCCTTAACATGCTCGCTCTCCGGGGCCTGGTCTGGATCGTCCTTCCCTGGCTGCTCTCCTGGGCCGGGCGGTTCCTCGACATCAGGTTCTCTCTCTCCGTTCTTCCGGCGGCGGTACAGGTCGTGCTGATACCTGTTGGCGGTATCGGCCTTCTACTGGCGGTCTGGGGCACTCTTCAGCGAGGCATGCTTGGCACCTTTCTGACTGAAGAGGACAAACCCGAAGGGCGAACCGGACTGCAGACCACAGGACCGTATCATCTTACGCGTCATCCGGTGTACTGGGGTTATTCCCTGCTGCTGCTCGGATGGTCAGGGGCATTCAGTATATCCACCGGTCCCCTGATCATTGCGCCGATAGTCACGGCTGCCTGGATCATGTATGTCCTTGTCATCGAGGAGCCGGCCCTGCTCAAGCGGTACGGCCCGAGGGCTCAGGAATGGCGCGCGACAACTCCCTTCGCGCCTGACCCCCGACGATGGCGATCCACGATCTCCCCTCCATCGATACCTCCTCTCTACCTCTTTCTGCGCGGAATGTGCCGGCCGTTGCTCAGGGCCTGGTGCGGACTGAGCCACCCCCTGATATCAAGCGTGCCCTCCGATGGACCACTTGTGGTGGTCGCCAACCATCGATCATATCTCGATGGATTCCTTCTTGCCGCCGCATTCCCCCGGCCGATCTCGTTCCTCACCTCGGCCGAAGCGTTCCGCCCCGCATGGCAGCGGCTTTTTCTCCGCGGACTCGGTTGTATCCGGTTGAGGCGCTATGCACCCGACGCAGGGGCGATCAGGTTGATGATGCAGACCCTTCGTGCCGGGGGAGTGGTCGGCATCTTTCCCGAAGGGGAGCGTTCATGGGATGGCGGACCATCTCCCATACTGCCGGGGGTGTCGAGATTGCTCGCCCTGTCAGGGGCACCCGTGATGTCGGTCAACCTCGGTGGTTCGTACCGGCTATGGCCCCGATGGGGCCGCGGTCCGAGGCGCGCCGAGGTAGTCGTCACGTGGGGGGATCCGGCTTCTCACGGGCGGGACCGTGACATCGAACTGTGGCTGGTGGATGAACTCTCCAGCCACCCCTCGGATCCTTCACCGCGCAGCCGCAGCGCCGCCGACGTCGGGCGCCTGCTCTGGCGCTGTCCTGCCTGTGGCAGGTCGAACGCGATCCGCGGTCTGCCCGACGGTACGGTTTACTGTCTCGGGTGCGATATCCAGGGCCGTCTTCATGACGGCACCCATCTTGAACTCGGTTCTGACGGACCCCACCCCCTGCGCGCGTGGGCGCGCAGTGTGGCACTCAACGGTGAGGAACGCCGCGAACTTGCTCCTCCGGGACCCATCCCGAACCGGCATTGGTCCTTCCTGCGGCTATCTGATGGAAGAGGTGACGATCCACTCACGAAACGGGGCAAGGGTGAGGCCGTCCTTACTCCCGAGGCCCTCGTGCTCCGGGCCCGGCAGTGGCGTGCTTACATACCAGCCGGATCGATCAGGTCGGTCACAGTCGAGGGGAGTCATAAACTGCAGGTTGCCACATCCGACCGGATCTATGAGATCCGATACCGGCGCGGGAGCCCGCGGGGCCCCCGCATCCATGTCGAAGCATGGCTCGACAGCCGCGGGATCATCTACCGCCGCGGCTGATCGGGCACCAGGAGCCTGTCAGAGAAACCGACGGCTGGCGCTCCTAGGGAAGCAGAATAGCCCTGACTCCCACCTGGTTGATGATACGGTAGATCGGCAACGCGGTCCCCGGCGTCTCACGCTCACCCCGTATTGTGGCACCGCTCAGTCTCACGTGATCGAGGAAGTTCCATGTCACGAGACTGTCGTCGGTGTCCGGCTCGAGCAGGTAGGCGGCCAGGGTACCTCCGTTCTGCCCCGTTCTCACCAGATACGTTCCCGCCGGCAGCGTGATCTCTTCTTCAAACACTTCGACTTCAACAGTGGCGAGTACGTGATTCTGGTAGGTTGAGGCAGCGTATTCGGCGCTCTCGACCCGGTATCTCTCGACGGTGGTCGTCACCGGATGCGTGAGTTTCTCCACCTCGATGGCATGCCGGCGCAGCAGATCGGCGATCTTGTACAGATTGCCGTCGAATGCGTAAGCCCACGGTCGTGTGCGTGTCTCTGCCGGCAGATAGAGGGTCCCCAGCTTTCCCGTCACCAGCTTGTACTCCACTTCACTCTGCTGCCCCACCTCCCGCCGTGCTCCGGCCTCCCTCTGCATCCCCGGCTGGCGGCCTCCCTCCCGGACATAGAACTCATAATCCTGCGGGTACTCGCTCCGCTCCACCGACAGGACGACATCTGTCTGCTCACGGGCCAGAGTGCGGCGGCGCGCCTCCATGATGGTCGAGCGGACCAGCCCGGCATTGGCGGCAACATACCGGAGCAGACCCACCTGCCCTTCCTTTTGCGCGCGGGCCTGCAGCTCCAGGGGGTAGCCACCCGGACATTCATAGAGGAGCGCGATCATGTTCTGAAATCCGCTGTAGGAGTGCTGCTTGCGAAGCAGGGGTTCGGTCGTCCCCCACCACCACTCTCCCGTCTCCTGGTCCTGCCGTGCCCCGGAGTAGAAGAAGAACTTGAGTCCTTCAGACTCCATGTGATCCCTGACCGCCTCGAACATCGGGCCGTTGGCCAGGTCGATCATGTCCCGGTCGGCAGAGGGATGGAGCGTTGTCTGGTAGGTCAGGTTGTACGGTCTCGACCCCCCGTTATGCGTGTCGATGTGGACATCGGGCCACCACTGCGTGAGCACATCTTCGACGACGGTCGAGATCTCCCTGGTCTCCATAACCACGTAATCGCGGTTCATGTCGTATCCCAGACTGTTCGATCTCGTCGGCCGCGGTTGCCGGTTCGCGCCATCAGGGTTGATGCTGGGAATGATCAGGACATTCACATCCTTCAGTAGCGGTTTCAGCTGGCCGAGGGCCAGGTCGCGGATCAGTAGAAGTCCGCCCTCTCGTCCCGACAGTTCTCCACCATGGACGTTCTGCACGATGAAGACGGTGGGCTTGCCGGAGAACCAGGCGGTACCCGGTGTGGCTGTTGGCGGGTCACCCAGGATGACCATATACACACCCCGCCCCTCAGCGGTGGTGGTAAGCTGCTGCACCAGCATGTTGTCTGACATCGACTGGACCTCGAAGAGGTATTCCACCAGCTCTTCGTGCGTGGTGTGACGGCTCCACTGCGCTGCCTCGGCCCCGGTGCGGGGGAGGTTCTGGGCGAGTGCGGTCCCCCCGGTCATGATGGCAAGCGATAGGATTACTCCCGTGAGGGCCATCCTCCTCCAGATCGCGCCCGGTGTCTGAGTACTCTGCATGATTCTGCTCCTGGTTCTCCTGATGGTGATTTTCAAGCTGTACGGATCAGTTCGATCATGTCCCGGATCGCCTGCTCGATACCGACCATGAGCGATCTCGCTATGATCGAGTGCCCGATGTTGAGCTCCTCCACATCGGGGATCGCGGCGATCGGCTGGACGTTATGATAGGTGAGCCCGTGTCCGGCACTCACTCCCAGGCCCAGTTTCGCTGCGGCCTGTGCTCCCCGTTCGAGTTTCTCGAGTTCAATCGCCTCATCGACCGCCGATCCGGCGTTGGCGTAAGATCCGGTGTGGAACTCCACGAAATCAGCACCCGTTCTGACCGCCTCCTTGATCTGGATCATGTCTGGATCGATAAAGAGACTCACCACGATCCCGGCACCTTTCAGGGCCGTTACCGCCGAGGTCACTCTCTGCAGAGAGCTCCGGACGTCAAGTCCTCCCTCGGTGGTGACCTCTTCCCTTTTTTCCGGTACAAGCGTGACCATGTCGGGCTTCACCTTGAGTGCTATCTGAACCATCGCCTCCACCGCCGCCATCTCGAGATTGAGATGGCTTGTGACCGATCGTTTCAGCAGATCGAGATCCCGATCCTGGATGTGGCGACGATCTTCGCGCAGGTGACAGACGATCCCGTCGGCGCCCCCCATATCGGCCAGATAAGCGGCCTGTACCGGATCGGGTTCAAAGGTCTTCCGCGCCTCACGCACGGTTGCCACATGATCGATATTCACACCGAGTCGAGTCATCATTACCTCCCGGACCGGTGGAGTAACCGGTCAACCGTAACGAATTCGAATCCTGCCTGCCGGGCTGCGGGTATCAGTCTGCGAAGCGCCTCCAGTGTATTCATTCGGGGATGCCCGATCATGATGGCACTCCCGTTGCGGCGGGCGAGGTCGAGCGCCTGCTGGAACTGTTCCTCTATCACCGGTATTTCATCCTCCGGGTCGAGGAAGACCTGTCGCTCTGCCCAGGGAATCCCTGCCCGTTCGGCTTCATCAGCCGCAACCGACGCGGAGGTTGTTTTGCTGTCGAGAAAAAAGAGGCCCCGTTCGCGCAGGTCGAGCATCACCGCCCGCATGACCGTTGATTCCTGAGTGGCCTTCGAGCCCATATGATTATTCAGACCAATCGCCCCCGGAACCTCATTGAACGCCGATTCGAGGAGTGTTGCCACATTATCCCGTGGTGTTTCGGCGTAGATCGCTCCCTCGCCGAGATCCCACTCCTCTCCCGACTCCGGTTCCATCGGCATGTGCAGCAGGATAGCGATGCCGCGGGCCGCAAAGTATCTGGCCTGCCCGGTGCTGTTCGGAGATCCCGGGATCACAGAAGCCGTCCAGGGAATACCGAGGCCTGCATATCCGGCAAGCATCTCCTGTGACGCCCTGCCGAAGTCATCGATTACGATCCCGATCCTTCCCACGTGACTCCGGTATCCGGAATAACGCTGGAGCACGAACCGGTGGGTGTGTCTGCCCCGGTAGGCGATATCGAGTTCCACTCGGGCATCGCTCAGTTCCACTCCGCGAACCACGACGCCACCTGCCACCTGCACGGCCCTGGTCAGCTCCAGATTAAGCACCTCCATGTGCAGATCACCGGGAACGCGGAACTCCATCACGGTCAGGAGTGAATCACCCTCAGGACTGCCCGGAGGGTGGAGGGTGATCCATGAATCCCTGATACCGGCACCGAGCGAGTACTCACGGGAGCGAAGCTCCACCTCTTCCATCCATCTGTTCACATCAGGTGCATCCGGACCCTCCCCCGGGGTGACTTTCCGATCCCTGCCGAGCAGCTGTCCGAGAATGAGTACCACCAGCACCACCCCGATGGTCCCTCCCCCGATCCGGATGGCAAGAGGAGAGATGGTGATGTTGCGCAGGAAGGAGACCGGACTCTGCGTATCCCGCCCGCTACGCCGGCCCAGCTTTGCGCGATCCTCCCTGCTCAGCCGATGTCTCGAAGATCCCCCGCCACCACGTTGCTTCATATCCATACCCCTTCAGCGAGTACATCGAGCTCCGGAAAGGCTTCCAGATGTCCGAAGGCCACAGGGAGATAGTCGAGGATGTCACCGGCCAGAAGACTCCACATCCCCATATCGAGAGCAGCCAGGTCAGCTGCCAGCGAGTGCAGGTACACACCAAGGGTGGCACCGGTCCAGGGAGAGAGACCCTGTCCGAGGAGACCCGCGATCACGCCGGTGAGTACGTCACCGGTACCGCCTGAGGCCATCCCCGGATTCCCGAGTGGACAGAGCGCGACCTCTTTCTCTCTGCCGGCAACGATCGTGGGCACTCCCTTGAGAACCGCTATCGCTCCGTACCGCTCGGCGAGTTCAACAGCGGCTCCGATCCGGTCGCGCGCGATCGCCCCGGTATCTGATCCGAGCAGACGCGCAGCTTCTCCCGGATGTGGCGTGATCACCACCGGTCCCGCCCATCGTTTCCTCAGGTCGGGTTCGGCTGCCAGCAGGTTGAGCCCGTCGGCATCTATCACCAGTGGAAGTTCGGTGTTGCCGCTATCGATTGCTCCGGCAAAGAAGAGAGCAGTTTCCTGCGCGGTTCCGATGCCCGGTCCGATCACCATGACATCGGCCCAGCCGCGGGCTTGATGAAGCAGGTCGAGTCCCCCCGGCACGAATATGCCGGTACCGTTATCGGGAATAGGGGTTATCACGACCTCACTGCGACCTGAATGTGCTATGCCGAGCAGGCTGGCCGGTGACGCATGCCTCACGAGTCCCGCTCCGGCACGGGCTGCGGCAGCACAGACGAGTTTCGCGGCCCCCATCATCTCTGCCGAGCCCGTTACTGCCAGGACCCGTCCATAGGTTCCCTTATGGGAGTCGGCAGGTCGGGCGGGCAATCTCAGCATGGCCCACTGGTGGTCGATGACCCTCCGGTCGAGTTCGCGCTCTCCGACCGCTCCCTCAGGGATCCCGATGTCCACCACTTCGATGCGGCCCGCGTGTTCCCTGCCCGGATGCAGGAGCAGTCCCTGTTTCGGAAAAGCCATCGTCACCGTCACATCGGCCAGAACAGCTTCTCCTTCAACGACACCGCTGTCGGAGTTGACACCCGAAGGAATATCCACAGCGACGATCGGGCAGCCGGTGAGATTCATCGCTGTTATCAGTGAAGCACCCGGATCCCGTGGCGGGCCGACTATCCCCGTTCCGTAGAGCGCGTCAACCAGCACCGACCCGTTTTGCCACCGTTCCATCAGGGCTCGGCTGTCCACCGGACCCGCTCCGATCGGAAAGAGGGATATCTCTCCCGACAGAGCGGGCCCCTCATCATTCAGCCGTTTCCAGTTGGTTTCTGCATCGCCGGTCAGTTCCCCGGCGTCAGCCGCGAGCCAGACTTCGATCGATCTGCCAGGTCCGGCGAGCAGACGGGCAGCCACGAATCCGTCTCCCCCGTTGTTCCCCTTGCCGCACACGATGATGATAGATCGTTCATCTTCTCCGGCAAGGTCATCCACAACCCGGGCGACACCCTCGCCTGCTGCCTCCATCAGTTGAAGGGATTCGATCCCCATCTCTTCGATGGCCATTCTGTCCGCACTCTGCATCTCGGTTCCGGTCAGAAGTATCATGATACCTCTTCCAGGGGTTCGAGCATGACGGCAACCGCTGCCGCCATCCCGTCAGTATGAGTGAGACTCAGTTGAAACCGGGCGCCTGCCGCCACGCGCGCCGCGCCGCCGTGAAGAACGATCCCGGGCGCGCCCCGCTCATCACTCACCACCTCGATATCCTTCCGGTACACACCCCGGGAGAAACCGGTGCGGAGACATTTGGAGACCGCTTCCTTGGCGGCATACCGCGCGGCAAGAGCCTGCGCCTGAACTCCCCGCTCCGACTCCTGCCGCTCACCGGCAGTGAATACGCGCTCCAGCAACCTCGGTCCCCATCGCTCGATCGCTCTCTCCATTCTTTTCACCTCGAGGAGGTCTATTCCGACCGAGAGCACACTCACCGTTTTCCGTCCACGATCTCCACCAGCTCGGCGATATCGTCTATCTCATGATCGGCGCCGGGATCTACAGTGTTGAACACGTCCCCATACCGGGCGAACACGGTTCCGATGCCGAGTCGAGCGGCGCCGGTCATGTCACGTTCGGCCCAGTCACCGACCATGAGCGCTTCGCCGGTTTCGATCCCGAGAATCTCCAGAGCTCTCTGGAACGGGGCGGGATCAGGTTTCTGTTTTCCTGTATCCTCAAATGTCACCACAACATCGAAGAGATTGTGGATGCCGAGCGCAACGAGCCGCATCCACGCTTCCCGCCGGGGAGCGTCTGTTACCACCGCCAGTTGTATCCCCGTCTTGACCAGTCGTACCAGGGTCGTTCGGGTGTGCGGATAGAGGACGAGATGGGCCTCTCTTCTTCGTCGATAGGCCAGGACTCCCGCGGCGAGGATCTTCCAGTCGATTTCACCGAGACGCTCGATCAGAAAATCATCGAACACCTGCTGGTATTCGATCCCCTTTCTGGAATACACCTCCTCGATCCCCTCGATCACTTCTTCCACCGTCAGAACAAGCCCGACATCCACCATGGCATCAGCGGCCGCTTTCACCGCTTCATCCTTCATGCGCATGAAATCGATAAGCGTGTTGTCGAGGTCGAAAATGACTGCCCTGATCATCGCTTGCTCCTCATCCACCATAACCGCGGCACGTTACCCCTCTCCCCTGTCAGACTTCCGGTGACTCCAGCCGCCGGGTTGGATCGACCTGTGGCCCGATCCCTCCTGCAATATCACGTCTGCCTTGCCGGCGCTGACATGGCCGATCACGGTCAGTGGGCCGTCACCATCGAGGTCCTCTTCATCGAGAGCCGGGTGATCGGGTGAAAGCGTGAGGAGGAGTTCGAACTCCTCACCTGAATCGAGCGCGTAACAGGCAGGATCGTCTTCGCTGTACGTCTCCCCCCGTTCCCGTGCCCGCCACCTGAGAAACTCCTCCACTCCGGAACAGATCGGGATAGCGTCGGCTTCAAGCGTCAGCTCGACCCCCGAATCGAGTGCCAGATGCCAGGCCTCACTCGACAGACCGTCACTGATATCGATCGCGCTGTTCACTCCTCCATGCCGGTTTATCGCGGCAGCCGCCCGTACTCTGGCGTGCGGCCGGATGTGTCGTTCGATGAGCGCGGCCGGCCACTCACCCGACGACAGATCCCTGTCGAGAGCAAGCAGTTCCACTCCTGCCCTGCTGCCTCCGAGTCGGCCGGTGACGGCGACCACATCACCCGGTTGTGCGCCCGATCGCTTCCAGAGGCGTTCAGCCCGGACGGTACCGAAAACGGCTATCGAGATCGCCAGCGGTCCCGGTGTGTCCACCACATCTCCTCCGACAACCGCCACCCCGAGCAGGTCTGCTTCCTCCCGGATACCTTCATACAGCTGTTCGAGTTGCCGGTCGTCCGCCTCCGCGGGGACCTGGAGACCGACCACCGCCACCAGCGGTGTGCCTCCCATGGCGGGTATGTCACTCACCGCCGCGGTCAGAGCCCTCGCCCCGACGCCTTCCGGCGGTTCATGCCCGAAGGCATGCACTCCCTCCACGACCGTGTCGATCGTCAACAAACCCAGAATACCCGGGGCGATCTCCCAGGCCGCTGCATCATCACCGATCCCGATCGCGAGGCCATCCCCGGGCAGAGGGGTACCCGGACCGAGGCGTCCGGCCAGTATCTCGATGAGTCGGAACTCAGGGCCCATCGGCCCCGTGCCTCCATCGGTCGTCCCCCTCTTCACGGTGTCTTCCTCCTCAGAGAGAAGTCGAACCGGGTGATCCCCGCCCGGGTTCCGAACCAGATGGTATTCCCCGTGAGAGCCGAGCACCACACCCGGGAATCGAGCAGGCCGTCCGATTCATCATAGTGATACCATTGGCCGGAATCACGGATGAGACGCCACACGCCCCGGATGGTTGTCAGCCATACATTCGCATCGTCCAGCGTCAGCGAGGTGGCCTCCCCCGGAAGGAGGGGTCCCACCTCCGGCACGGGGAGCCATTCACCGCTCCCGGAATCATACGCTACCATACCACGCGATCCCGCCCACCAGACTTCATCTCCCCACGTGCCCACCACATCAACTGATCCGTCGAGCCTTCCATCAGGGTGTCGCAGGCGGAAGAGCGTACCATCGGGCCAGGTGCCCCGATATCCCCAGCTACCGCTTTCGGTCGCAAACCACACCGCACCCTCACCTGCGGCCATGTCTCTGACTACAGCCTCCCGGGGAAGCGGAACACCGGTCAATGAATCACCGGTGATCGCCACCGCGCCCCGCAGGGTTCCCAGCCAGACAGCGCCGCACCCGACGGTGATCGATGTTGTCCGATGATCGGGAAGTCCATCCCGCTCCGTCCACGTCCGCCACCTCCCGCTCTGCTCCCTGCGAGCCACTCCCGCGTCGATCGCCATCCACACCTCCGGGCCATCGAGGGCAAGATCGACAACCCGGTCGGAGAGGAGTCCCATGGTTTCATCAGCCAGCACATACTCCCAGGTGTCCCCTGCCATCCGCCATTCGGTCACACCGCCGGTCGACCTGAAATCACCCGGCCCACCCGCGATCAGCATGTCATCGGTCACGACCAGTGCCCGCACATCCCCACTCCACAGGCCATGGGGCATCATCTCCAGCTGGAGAGTGCGCATGTCGGCATACCCCAGACCGAGTCCCCAGGTCGTCATCCACACGTCCGATCCCTCCCCTGCCCTGATGTCGGTCACCGGGGCAACAACATTGAGCGGGCCTCTGATCCTGCCGTCGCCCAGATAGAGGTAGCCGGGATCACTGAAGAGATTTGTCGGCAGTGAAGGCGATGGCGGTGGAGCCATTTCCGGAAAGCGGTCACTCCTGAGGTAGCCCGTCGAGGGATCCACACGGACCTCTTCTGAACCCGTCACCACAACGATCGTCCCGTCCGACCCGATCCCGATCCTCTCGATCGCGCCGGCAGGAAGGCCATCGGCCGGTGTAAGAGGGTTCCGCCATCTTCGTCTCAAATGGTCGTAAAGAAGGAGACCGCCGGTCGTAGCCACGGCCGTATACCGCGTCCCCGGAACGACCTGACTGGCGAACCGGGTGACGGTGATCGATTCCCACTCTTCAGGTGAGTAGAGAGCGTTCTGTCTGCCATGAGAGTGTCCTGTCCCGGCTGTGATTCCAAGAAAGAGAAGGACCGCACCAGGGAGGAATCTCACTGCCACTCCACATTGGGCAACAATCTCTGTGGCAGGGGAAGGGGAACAAGACCGATCGCCTGCATCCTCTTGTCCCACTCCTGGTCAAGAACGCGCATCGTCGACTTTATCGAACCCTGCATCAGCAGTGCGGAATCAGCGGGAGGATGAGCGCTTATCGATTCCAGCGCTTCAAGGAACCAGATCTTCCAGGCATTCAGGATATCCTGTTCGAGGAATCGGTCACCTGTGGTCGGGACCCCGGCTTCATCCACCTGCAGGTTCTCCGCTGCCAGCTCGAGCAAGATCTCCATCCGTGCCAGCGCGCTGTCGTAGACCAGGTTCACCAGCCGCTGTGCCGCTATCATGTCGGCCATCGCGATCTCGAAAGCCGTAACAGCGGCGATGCCGGCGCCCACGATCACGAGCTCCCGATCGACATGCTCTGGTGTATCGAGACTTGATCGATAGAGTCTGTCGGGGAAAGACCAGATCCTCTGACTGGGAATCAGCAACTCCAGCAGCTCTTCGTGGTCCACTCCCCCTTCAAAGGGGTGGACGATCACCTCCCGGGCCCCTCTCTGTCCAACGATCCTCATCGCCGCATCGGCGGTCAGCAGACTCAGGTAATGCCCCTCGAAAGGCCAGTGAGGCGGATTGGCTGCGCCCCAGGGGGTATGTTCATCGGGTGGCCGGGTCCAGATCGAAGAGGGATCCGGCACACCCTCGAGGAGGAGCCGGGACAATTCCACACCCTGATCGCCGGCCAGAAGGTGGACCACTGTTGCCGAATGGAGTTCATCTACCACGGTCATGTGATGATCCGCCCATGACCTGAAACCCATCATCACCGCCCCCCATACGAACACGATTCCGCGACGGGGACGATCGAGCTCTCCTTCCTCAATCGCTTTTCGTATCGCCAGGGCCGTCTCTACCAGAGCCGCTGCCCCACTCACATCACCCCCACCGGGGGCCGGACCTGAGAAGGGCGCTATGAGAGCGACCCGCTCCATCGGAAGTTCACTGCCGGGAATCTCAGCCACCAGGGTCCTGAGTGATCGTCCCTCGAGGAGTCGTGTCTGCACCGTCGCCCGTACCTCGACCTCCCCACCCCCCCGCTCCATTGCTTCCTCAAGACGCCAGGCGGTCTCGGTGCTCACTTTAAATCCAAAACCCACCCTGCCGACAGAGCTGAAAGAGACCAGATCGGGGTACTGATCTGTTCCCTGCCATGACGGAGCGGAGGCACTCACCACACCGGCCGCACCCCGCTCAAGGACTGCCATCCGGTAGATGTCGGCCAGCGGTTGCCTGCCATACACAATGGCACCGGTGACATCCACTCCCTCGTATTCCTGGGCGAACGTCCCGTTTCCAAGGTTGATCATCCGGGTCGTCACACCCTCACCGGGAGTTGCTCTGGAATTCCCCGCAAGAGCCATGGGGGTCTGTCGGGTATCGGCGGCCACGAAACCATCCGGCCCTGTCACCTCAAGCCGGGCCGATACCGGTTCAGTGATCTCATAGGGGAGAGAATCCTGAAGAACAAATGCATACCCACCGGGATAACCGGTCAGGGGCAGGCCGTCGGGCGGTGGATCCTCCACGACTTTGAATCCCCCTGCCTCGAGTTGTTCACGTATCAGATCGAGGGCATTGTCGAACCCGGGTGTGCCCGGCAGGCGCTGCAGCGGCGCGAGCTTTTCAATAAGCTGGTCTGCAACGAGTCCGTCGATATAGGGAAGCAGTATCCGGTCAGCGTTGAGTCCGGCTCCCCGATCGCAGCCGGACCCGATGAACAGTGAGACGAACAGCAGACAGATCGTACCGTGCCTGCCCGCTACATACGGCAGTTGAGGACGCGACATAAAATGCAAATTGAGACCTCCCCTTCTGTGTGTCAAGACGGGGCTTTCGTTCTTGACCCTCTCAAGCTGAGTCACCCTCTTGTCCAGTGTCAGTGCACCAGGACGCCCAGGGATGCCGATGCGCAGGGAGAAAGATAGTGGATCCGTACAACCAGCCACCTGAGGACCATCCCGGGAGCGACCGGACAGGCCCGCCTGTTCCCGGCTGGCAGGTGCCTGCAGCTGGCGAGATCATGGATATGAATCGACGCAGCTGGCGGAGGGCGGGCATTTTCTTTCTGGCCACCCTCCTTTCCACGTTCACGGTCGGGGCAGGTATGGCCGCCTCCACCCTCGACAGGCAGCCGACCCTTCTGGACGGCTGGATCTTCGCCGTGCCGCTGCTGGTCATTCTGCTCTGCCATGAGTTCGGTCATTACCTGCAGGCCCGTCGTCACGGTGTGGCAGTTTCACCCCCCTACTTCATACCCTTTCCGAACTTCATCGGCACCATGGGTGCATTCATATCGATCCGATCTCCGATCCCCGACCGAAGGGTACTCTTCGATATCAGCGCGGCCGGCCCTCTGGCAGGATTCGTTCCGAGCGTGATCGCTCTCCTGATCGGCTACCAGCTTTCCACTGTCTCAGCCGTTCTCCCGATACTCAACGATCCAGACATTGTAATATTTTCATTCGGAGACAGTGTGCTGACACTGGCGATCCAGAATCTGACTTTCGGTCCGATACCCGAGGGGATGGAAGTGTGGATCCACCCGATCGGCCTGGCCGGCTGGGTCGGCCTCTTCGTCACCATGCTGAACCTCTTGCCACTTGGAACGCTGGATGGCGGGCATCTTGCATATGCAATCTTCGGTCGCAGGCAATGGTTGGTCGGTAAGCTGGTGTTTGCAGGGATGTTCGTACTTGGAGTTACGGTGAGCCTTCTGTGGCTGGCATTCCCTGTTATCTTTTCACTGATGATCGGCATTGTCTGGGTTTTTTTGAAACTGACCCACAAAACAGATGTTCGTCTCATCGACTTCTGGAAGGGGCTCCTCCTGAAGCACCCACCGGTTCCTGATGAGAGCCCCCTCGATATGAAGAGAAGAATGATAGGTTGGGTATGCCTGGTGGTATTTGTCCTCTGTTTCGTCCCTACCCTGCTCCATGTGATCGAATCGACCTGAAGAGCAGTTCCGGGATGAAGAATACTTACGCTTCCAGTTTCCTCAATTCCTCTGCCAGCGCCGGGAGTACCTCCATCACGTTCCCGATAACGCCATAGTCGGCGACCTGGAAGATCGGTGCGTCCGAGTCCTTGTTGATGGCCACAATGACTTTGGAGCGGCCCATTCCGGCCAGGTGCTGCATGGCACCGGAGATCCCGCAGGCCACGTACAGCCCGGGCGTTACCACTTTGCCGGTCTGCCCCACCTGTTCGCTGTGCGGTCTCCACCCGGCATCCACCGCCGCACGGGAAGCGCCGAGTTCGGCGCCCAGAAGTCCGGCGATCTCTTCCAGAAGTCCCCAGTTCTCCGGCCCACCCATCCCGCGTCCACCCGAAACGATCCGGTCTGCCTCTGTCAGGTCGACACGCGCTCCCTCGGCCGCCTCGACCGGTCCGGCTGAAACACCCTTCGCATCAGTCGCCCAGGCAGTATCGATCTGCTCGATCGCTGGTGAAGTACTGCGGGAATCATCAACCTCGAATGACTTCGGGCGCATGCTGATAACACCAACGGCAGTCGACAATCTGACCTTCTCAACGATCTTCCCGGCATATACAGGCCTGGTCGCCTCAACGGTTCCCTCTTCCAGGCTGAGTCCCGTGCACGACGCGGCATAACCCGCGCCCAGTCGCGCCGCTATCCGGGGAGCCAGATCTTTTCCGGTGCTTGTAGCCGCAATCAGTATGATCGACGGGTCCGCAGCCGCAATTGCCTCTGCCGCCGCCTCGAGCCAGAGCTCTCCGGAGTACACGCCGAGAGCTTCATGGTCGGCCAGATAGACCGTATCGGCGCCATACACTCCGAGTCCTCCTGCATGGTCGGCGATCCCGCTCCCGGCCAGAAGGACCGAGCACTCCTCCCCTTTCCCATCAGCAAGCCAGCGACCGGCGCTTATCGCTTCGGCCGTCACGCTGCGCAGTTCACCATCCCGGGTCTCGGCTATCACCAGAACACCTTTGGGCATGTTTCCCGCTCCTTACCTGTTATCTGATCACCGTTGCATGGTGTTCTAAAGAACCTTGGCTTCCTCTTTCAGAAGGCGAACGAGCTCGACGACAACCTCAGGGCCCTCTCCCACGATCTTCCCCTCCGGACGGGTCGGCGGGAGTACAAGCTCTACCCTCTCAAGGCCGGCTTCTCCCGGATCGCTGTCTACAGCGTCAATCTCTTTCTTCTTTGCCGCCATGATCCCCTTTAGAGACGCGTAGCGGGGCTCGTTGAGTCCCTTCTGAGTCGTGAGCAGCGCGGGCATGTCGAGCTTCAGGGTCTGCTTGCCCCCTTCGACCTCCCGGGTCACCTCGACCTTGCCATCGGTGAGTTCAAGGGCGGTGACCTCCGTAGCACACGGGATGCCGAGAATGGTTGCGATCATCGGACCCTGCGCCTGGGTGTCATCATCCACCGACTGCTTCCCGGTGAAGATCAGGTCGTATGATCTGTCACCGAGCGCGGCCGCGACCAGGCGGGCCTGTTGCAGCGGATCGTCGACCGGTTCGGCGGTCTTGAGATGGATCGCCTCGTCACAGCCCAGCGCGAGGCACGATCTGAGCGCGGTACCGACCCGCTCCGGACCGATACCGATCACGGTGACCGTACCCTCCCCGGCCTCTTTGATCTGCAGAGCCGCCTCCACCGCGATCTCATCGTATGGATTCACGACCCAGGTCGCGTCCTGCTCATCGATATTCTGTCCATCGGCACCGATCTTGACCCGTGTTGCGGTGTCGGGCACCTGCGTGATGTACACAACCAGGTTCATGACTGCTCCTTACAGACCGGAGTGTTCGTATGATCAATCAGTTTCAGGGAAAGTAACGGTAGTGAGAGCCATAGAGCCGGACAAGCCGATTTTCTTCTACCATTTCACACATCTGGCGCCTGAAGCGGCGTAGCCGTATCTTCATCGGCGATGAAGCCTGTCAATCAGCATACCTGTTGTCGAGCGCGTTTTCTGATGCTCCTCCTGTTCGGCCCTCTCTTTGCCCCCGCACCCCTGAACGCACAGGTCCCGGACGTGGCCGGGGCTTCCCTCGAGGGTCTGCCTGTTCGAAGCATTTCCCTGCACGGCCTGCGGACCATGGACGAGGATGTCGTACGCCGGCGCATGGATCTGCGCGTGGAAGGGCGCTGGCTGAGGGAAACAGCCCGAAGAGATGAACGCGCCATCACCGGTCTGATGATATTCTGGTCGGTACGGATCGAAGCTGTCGGCTTCCCTGAAGACGAGCCACCTGTGGCGGTCGATGTCCATCTCCATCTCGAAGAGCATATCGGGTGGTTTCTGGTACCGCAGCTCTACTGGACACCGGAAGAGAGCTGGTCGTACGGGCTCGCTGCCGGACACTTCAACCTTGCCCACCGGGGCCACTGGCTCTACCTCTCCGCCGTGACCGGTGGCGCGCGTTACCTCGGCGCAAGCGTCAGAAACTCCTGGAACGGCAGGCATCACGAATCGTTCAGCATCGGTGGATCGGCTGTCAGTATCAACAATCGTCTGCTCGAATTCGATGAGGGGGGGGAGCGGTTCCATTACCGGTTCGGTCGATGGTTCGGACGCAGTGGTCGTGCCGAGGCCGCCCTCGAGTACCGGCGAGTCGAGGGATTGATGCCTCATTGGACAGATATCAGTGTTGCCGGGACTCACTTTCAGGATCGAGTGGTGATGACCCGGGTCACCCTTGGTGTCGACACCTCGGATCCATGGGCATTTCCCCGGGTGGGCCAGCAGGCATCGATCATGCTCGAGCAGTACGTGGAGGCTCTGGGAGGGACCCTCACCGGTGGCAAAGCCCGGGGTGTGGCATCTCGCAGTATCATGCTCGGCAGGCAGTTTGTGATCGCCGGATATGGCCTGTTCGAGACCCAATGGGGTGACATCCCTTTCTGGCGGCTCCTGGCGCTGGGCGGGATGAACAGTGTGCGCGGTTACGACCTGGGGGCATGGCTCGTCAACCGGCGATGGGAGGCTTCCGGGGAGTTCAGGTGGTACGTCGTGCCGATGCGTGTCATCGATACCGGTTTTCTCGGTGATCAGATCGTGGGTGTCTCGCTCTCTCTCTTCGCTGACGCGGGGGCGGGCAGTGGCATCAGGCGCGGCTCAGGTACCCTTCTGGGAAGAACCCCCACACTCAGATCGATCGGGGCGGGGATCTACCTGCACAACGCCCTGCTCGGAACCCTCCGACTGGAGATCGCCTGGCCCGATGGGGCCGAACGCCACTGGGGGTTCGGTCTGGGCATGAAGTTCTGAGAAGAGATTACGCCTTGACGATCTCGGCGCGTACGTCGGCTACCCCCTTCATCACATTCCTGGTGTCAACGATGAGCGAGGCGTGCTCGCCGACCAGCCTGTAATCCACATCAGTATGGTCGGTCGAGATCACGACCGCGTCAGCGGCCTCCAATGCCTGCGCGTCAAGGATGACTGATTCACGATCAGCCAGTTGCGGGAATTTCCGCGTTCGAGGTATAACTGGTATAAAGGGATCGTGGAAAGAGACGGTGGCTCCCTCCCTGTCCTCGAAAAGAGACACCAGCTCCAGACCAGGCGATTCGCGGATGTCGCTGATGTCCCGTTTGTAAGACATGCCCAGCAACAGGATGTTGGCTCCAATCAGTGATACCTTTTTCTGCATCAACGCATTGCGTGTTCGTTCAACCACGTATAAGGGCATCCCCGTATTGATCTGACCGGCGAGTTCCACGAAGCGCATCTCGAAATCATACTTCGTTTTTGCCCTCCAGTTCAGATAGAAGGGGTCGATCGGCAGGCAGTGCCCCCCCAGACCCGGGCCAGGATAGAATGCCTGGAATCCGAACGGCTTGGTGGCGGCAGCGTCGATTATCTCCCAGATATCCAGTTCCATGTGATCGGCCAGTATCTTGACCTCATTGACCAGTGCGATATTGACCGCCCGGTAAAGGTTTTCGAGGATCTTGGCTGTTTCTGCTATCTCGAGAGATGAGCAGGGAACCACCTGCGGGACAATGGACGAATACAGGTCTATCGCTCGCTGCAGAGACTCGTCGTCGAGACCGCTGACGAGTTTCGGCACTTCGGTGATGTCGTGGTCGGACTGCCCCGGATCGACCCTCTCCGGGGAGAACGCGACCAGAAAGTCATCCCCGGCACGCAGACCTGAGGTCTCCTGAAGCCGTGGTATGAGCACCTCCCGGGTCGTGCCGGGGTACGTGGTGCTCTCAAGGGAGATGAGCTGACCCGGCTGAACATGCGGTCCCAATGCGCTTGCGGTGTCCTCAATATATGACAGGTCCGGTGTCATGACATCTGTCAGGGGTGTGGGAACGGCAATTACCACCGCTTCGACCTCAGCAAGCGCCTCCATCTGTGTCGTCAGAACGCTGTCGGATGCCAGCGCACGGGCAATTTCATCTCCGGGGATATGCGAGAGATAGGTCTCTCCCGCCTCCAGGAGTCTGATCTTGTCAGGATCGATATCCACACCGGTCACGTTCAGCCCCGCTTTTCGGAATGCCAGCAGAAGCGGCAAGCCGACGTACCCGAGGCCGATAACACCAACTGAAGAAGGTGAAGATCCCATACGTTCCCTCTCGTCAGACAGCAGGTTTTCGGTCTTCCGTCAGTCCATGCAACAGGATTCCCCCGGCCATTGCCACATTCAAGGATCCCGCGGCCCCTCTCATCTCGATATGGACCGCCTCACCTGTCGCGCCGAGTTCATCGCTTACGCCATGCGCTTCACTGCCGAGCAGGAGAACCCACTTCGCCTCCGGTATCACGGATGGAAGTGCCATCCCTCCCCGGGCCTCCGCCCGCAGCACCTGCCAACTCTGCTCCTGCAGCTGTTGCAGTACCGGAGCGAGAGACACCTCTTCGGCCACGATCGGCAGATTGAAGAGACTCCCGACAGCGCTGCGAACCACTTTCGGATTGGTGCTCTCCACGCTGCCGGTTCCAAGCAGGACCCCGTCCATGCCAAAAGCATCGGCAGCTCTGAGGAGACTGCCGACATTGCCCGGGTCAGATACCGCATCGAGACAGAGCAGTCGGCGAGCCCCGCTCGCCAGCACTATTTCACAGATCATCTGCGGCTGCGCTTCGCGCACCGGTTGCCAGGCCACAGATGCCAGAATACCCGGTGAGGTGGTGGTGTCAGAGAGTTCCATCACTATCTCGGGAGCAGCCAGTTTGATCGGTATGTTCCGCTCCTCGGCCAGCGCCTGAACATCAGGGAATACCGGGTGGTTCAGGACATCGTCGGTTACTGCAATGAGTCGCACGTCCGCGTCAACCTCGAGGGCCGTACGGAGCGCACGAATCCCTTCCAGGAGAAACACCCCCCGACGCCTGCGGACCGGTCTGCTGGTGAGTCCTCGCAGAACCCTCAGTTCATTCCGGCTGAGTGGTTCCATGAGCCTCCATACCGTCATCGGGACCGATCTCATCGGTCGGAGGCGGCACCGACGGACGTGTCAACCGCTGGTAGATGAGCGCTCCCAGAGCACCGAAGCCCGCAAAGACTCCCATCATGAACAGTGTTGAGAAGAGGTGCATGGCAATCATCGCGAGCCCGCTCTCCGGCAGGCCCTGTAACAGTTCCACACTGCTGTCCGGGATACCGCCGGGAATGATTTCCTGGAGCGATCCGAGCATGCTGTTCAGGGAGGGACCCGCTAGAAGCGTGTACACCAGCTGTATACTCGATGCCACCAGGCCTGCGAAAGCACCGGCCAGGGCGCCGATACCAGGTGCCTGCCTGTCGGGTACGGTTTCGCTTCTCCCGACCACAGCCACCGCGATCGCCCCCGCCGCCCATGCCCACAGACAACAGAAACAGTTCATGAATGCCAGCAGGGGGATGGCGGATGTTATGCCACCGGCCAGCCCCCCCCAGAAGATGCCGCGCAGTCTTGATTCAGAAAGTGCCATCACGTGACCCTATGAGAGAGAGAGCGAGGGGTGCGGCAGCTGCAGCACCCGTGATCGACCTGACTACCGCCGTTGTACTCCAGATAGTGAACAGGTTCGCCGCGCCATCCAGCACGAGGGGAACCACGAGCAGGAAGAGCAGGGGCGATACCCGCCATCTGAGCCCGAACCGCGCCGCTACGGACGCTCCCGCCCCGATGACTCCGAGCGCCAGATAGAAACCGGTACACCGCGCGCAAACCACCATCACGCTGCCCATCATTTCGTAACACCGATCAGAGTATTGATGACAGAGGGGGCGGAACGCAAGGCGCGCTGCAATATCCACAACCGTTCCCTCTCCTGATATGGCCGCAATCATGATAAACAGAATAGGGAGCATCAGGAGTGCTCCCCAGATGAATATTCCGTTGGTACCCTTCCGTGCGTCGAATGGATCCCTCTCTATGCCGGTCCCTGGTGTCATGGCAGGGAGTCCAGGTGTTCCCGGAACCGGGTGTCAGTGCGCGTCATGAACACCAATTATGTTTGATGAGAAGTTAATAGATGTAAATACATACGATAACGTGTAATCAGATATATATTGCCGGTTACCCGGGGACCGCGTCAGGGCTTCAGCTATCTCGTCGCTCTGCTTCCCGCTATGCCAGAGGAGGAGGCGTGAGTGATGTCCCATGGCCGGGAGTATCATGCGGAGCACCTTCGCGGGGGATGCCAGGGCACGCGCTGTTACCAGGTCGAAGGTTTCCGCCTCACCACGATTATAATCCTCGAACCGTGCCTGCCGAACGGTCACCCGGGGTGACAGCTCCAGCTTCCTGATCGTCCGATAGAGCCAGTCTGCCTTCCGTTCTTTTGGCTCAAGAAGCTCAACCGACAGATCGGGAACAGCCAGCGCAAGGGGAATGCCGGGTAACCCACCGCCCGATCCAACATCAAGAAGGGAAAGCCCCCCCGAGAGGTCCCACCGGGCAAGAGGCATCAGGGAATCACCGACATGACGGATCGGCCCCTCCTCGAGTGACCCGCGTGAAACCAGATTGAGTCTGTCGATGGAGGCAAGAAGCAGGTTCCAGTGCGGAAGGCACCGGTCGAGCTGCAGGGGATCGAGATCGAGTCCGGCGGCAGAGAGGTCGGCGGTCATAGTCTGCCAGTCACTACTGAGATGTTTCACGTGAAACATCCCGGAGAAAGTTGTGCCGTCCCGCTGAGATGTTTCACGTGAAACATGGCTGTTCCTGAAGAGTGACTATTTCGCCGGTGCCGTCTCCGGCTTGGACTTACCGTGCATGAACTCGGTCTGGAGCACCGAGAAAACATTGAACAGCGTCCAGTAGAGAATGAGTCCCGCCGGGAATGTTCTGAACACAAAGAAAAGCACCGCCGGCATCATGAGGGCCATCGGTCGCTGTTTCGGGTCCTTCAGCTGCGCCCGCTGCTGGATCAGCATGGTCACGGCCATGAGCCCCGGGAGCACCAGATAGGGATCAGCCAGTGAGAGGTCCGTGATCCAGAGCATGAACGGCTCTCCGCGCAATTCAATGGTCGTCCTGAATACGATGAAGAGAGCCCAGAAGATCGGCATCTGCAGGAGCATCGGGAAACAGCCACCCAGGGGGTTGACCTTGTTCTCCTTGTAGAGGTTCATGATCTTCTTGTTCATCTTCTCGGAATCATCTTTATACTTCGCGCGAATCTCCGCCATTTTCGGCGAGAGCTCCTGCATTGCATGCATGCTCTCGTATGACTTTCTGGTCAGCGGAAACACCACGATCTTGACGAGTATTGAGAAGATGATGATAACCAGACCGTAATTCGGTATGATCGTGTGCAGGAACGTGAAGAGCAGCAGGACCCCGCGGCTGATCGGCTTGATGATGCTGAACCCGAAGTCCATCATTTTATCAAGATCGCGCTCATAACTGCGCAGGATCCGGTAGTCTATCGGCCCGAGATAGAGGTTCGTGCTGATCGCGCTTCCTTCACCGGTGGGAAGGCGCCTGTCTGTGGCGACATTCATCTGTGCCGGACCCACGCTTCCGGCGCTCCCGTTCATCTGCGCATTCCGGAACGGCTCACCCTCAGGTATCATGATGGCCGTAAAATACTTCACCCGCAGGGCAACCCAGTCGACTGTTCCGAAGGCCTGGGCTGAAACAGAATCCTTCTTCAATTTAGTTTTTTGTACGTCGCCACCCTGATAGGCGTAATAACCTGAATACATAAGCTCCTCCCGGCGGAGCTTATCCTGTCGCTGTCGGTCCTTCTCGGTGATTGTGGGTCCACTTGTCTCGGTAAAGG
>JALGVQ010000005.1 GCA_025774615.1 bacterium | reverse complement strand
GTGCCAGGATCGCCGTATTTGGTACCGATGGCCGGTTCGAGCGATCGATCGGACGACGGGGCCAGGGTCCCGGTGAATTCATGATCTGTGAACTGATTGACCTCTCTGACGGCATATTGAAAAGTGTGGATTACAACCTGCACCGGACGACCCATTACCGGACGGATGGTCGGCTGATCGATACATTCCCGGGTAGAGGTCGTTTCAACATCGGACCTGATCTCTTTTTCAGTCTGACCCATCCCTCCCGTTACGACCAGAACGGGCACCTGTGGATGGGATCCGGATTCCTTGTGACTGACGCGGCCGGGGATACTGTCGGAACGACAGCTTTGCAACAAGTCAGGATCAACTACGAGTTCGAAACCCCGGGACACGGCAAGGGAGGGAAGAGCAGGCCCCCGGTACCCTATATTGACCAGCCGTTCGGGCTCTACGTATCAGACGGCAGCGTTCTCCTCACCGATGGTGTGAATCCGGTACTCATGTGGTACCGGCTGGATGGATCGATCCGAAAAAAGATCGAAACGGGTATCCCCCCCCGACCGGTGACCCCTCAGGAGAGAGATCGATTCTTCCGGGATCTCGACTCACAGATCAGGGTTGCGGATGACAACCAGCAGGTATACCTGGAATGGTTGAAGGACGCGGTGGTTTTTCCTCAATACCGCACCCTCTGGAACCATATCTCGGTTGATGATGCCGGCTATATCTGGCTGGAGGGATTCGAGATGGAATTCGAACGCCACGACCGGGGTGGTGGTCATACCTACTATCTGTTCAGCCCGGAGGGTGAATTCCTGGGCAGCACCCGCGCCCCGGCAGCGGGACGGATCACCCGGGGGTTCTTTCTTGGAGAGGTCACCGACCCTGAAACCGATCGTGTGGAGTATGCAGTCTGGCGCCTGATTCCCCGGATAGAGGGATTTGTGTACCCCTGAGGCTCTCCTGCCTGAGGCTCTCCTGAAGGGAGATCAGCAGACTCTCCCCTTCCTCAATCCATTTCCACAAATAATGTGGACTTCTGCACTTCCTGGTTCCTGGCCGATCGTATTACCCCTTATTCCCAACCGTTGAAAGAAACCGAGCGATCAGGCTATCTTCTTTCTCTGCAACATATTGACAGATAGATAGGGTTGTATATCGCGATGATTCCAGCTAATGGCATGATCATTGCGTTGTATTGGAGAAAATCGGAAAAAATGCCGCTCATGGCTTACTCCGTCACCTGAGGAGGTGACACCGTGAAACGCCTGCTCATCACTGCCGTTGCCATTACCGTCACTCTCACTGCCTGCAGGACTGATTCCACCATTCAGATCCCGATCATTCAGCACAGTTACTGGAGTATTTCGATCGGGTTGACAGCCGGTGACATTCTCAGCCCATTGGATGGTATCGACATCGAAGAGACCCTTCGGGATGCCTGGAATTATCAACAGGATCAGTTGCTTCTTGAGGACGCGCGGATGCTTGCAGAAGATGTCGCTGCCGGATTGCCCGAACTGATAGACATATCGATCTCGATGATTTCGATCCCCGGCTTCGCTAACGGTCGTCCTTCTATCTCGGAATATGGTGCGGGAGGGTTCATAGCCACACTTCTGGGCGCACTGCAACACTGGGATCTGAACTACATCATCCAGGGTTCCAGCACTTCATGTGATGAGCTCTTTTTCATCACTATGGAGGATGGAGAGGAACTGGAGGTTCATGTCGAGGTGCTGGATTTCTTTCTCCGGCTCAAACGACCTGCTGTTGTAAGATCGTACAGCAGCATCACTCAGTTCGGAGAGCCTCGATGGGATCCACCCGTGATGCTCGAAAAGCGGGCAGGAAGCAGGCCAAGATGGTGACCACCACCAGGGCGATAGCAGCTCCTGAGTAACTGGCCATATCCACCAGCTCTATCCCGAATATGAGCTGCTGAAGCGGTCGGGTTCCCAGAAATGCACCGGCAACACCCAGAACGAGGCCGACTCCGACCAGGAGGAGGCCGCGTTTCAGGATCATCCCGATCAGGTCATTCTCGGTAGCGCCAAGTGCTTTCCTGATACCGATCTCATTGGTGCGCTGACTCACATGGTAGGCCAGTACCCCATAGAGCCCGATCGCCGTGAGCAGCAGGGCGATCATGGAGAACAGGCTGAGCGAAGAGGTGATGACCCGACAATCCGATAGTGATTCATCCACGACTGTGGACATCACTGCTGAATCGACGAACATCACGTTCTGGTTCTTTTCCGCGACCATCTCCCTGATCGGTTCAACCAGACCCTCCGGTTCACCTCCGGTACGGATGGCGATCTCCATCGACTCGCTCGGAACCTGGGCATAGGCCATGTACATGGTGCGATACGGTTCAGCTCGCACTCCCCACATCAGAACATCATCTACAACACCGATGACCTCATGTGTCACCAGTTCGCCCATATCAACGATCAATTGCTGACCAATCGGATTCTGATCAGGGAAGAACTCGTTCACCATCTCTTCGCTGATAACGATCACCCTCGGGGTACTCTCTGAATCTGTCTCATTGATATCCCGCCCCATCTGCATCCCGATCTCCATCGTCTCGAAATAGTCGGGAGTGATGACCCGAAAATATGCCGAACGCGTATCCTGTGATGAAGCTGGTGGATCATCGGGAGTCCAGACATAGATATCGTTCCCCGAATTTATTATCGGCAGTTGTGAGATGAGACTGGCAGAGAGAACACCTGGTCGGGCTTCGATATCCTCTTTGACCGAGGAGAAGAACGCGATCCGCTGGTCAGCTTCAGGATACTCACTTGCCGGCAGATCTATCCTGCCGACCAGAAGGTTATCCGGCTGGAATCCCAGATCTGTTCGCGCCTGCTGACCGAGGCTCCGGATCAGCAGACCGGCTCCGATCAGAAGCATGATGGAGAGCGCAACCTGCGCCACCACCATCCCGCTGCGTAGCTTCGAACTGCCCGACCCCTCCGTTGATCGCTGTCCACCCTTCAGCTGATTTGTGAGATTCAAAGACGTTCCTCGCAGGGCGGGAACGATCCCGAAGATCAGTCCGGTGACGACCGATGCACCAAGAGCAAAGAGGAGCACACCGCCATCGATCCCCGGCCCACTGATGCCCAATGATCCCATCGGAAGCAGTCTGAGGATCACGATCTGGAATAGATATGCGAAAAGGATCCCCACACCTCCAGCCAGGAGAGCCGACAGCATGTTCTCGGTGAGAAGCTGTCCGACCAGATGTTTTCTCTCACCCCCCAGCGCGGATCGGACTGCCATTTCGGAGAGCCTTCCCTGCCCCCGCGCCAGGAGGAGTCCGGCCACATTGCCGCAGGCGATGAGCAGGACCAGCAGAACGGTTCCCATGAGCAGGAGCAGACTCGTCCGCACATCCTCCACCATGTATTCGTGCAGACCGACGAAGCGGATCCCCTTCCCTTCGTTCGATTCCGGATATTCCTGCGCAAGTCGCGCAGCGATGACATCGACATCGGCCTGAGCCTGTTCGAGGGAGACATCATCATTCAGGCGACCAAGAAGAAGCAGGTTGTGCCACCGTCTGGCATTCAGCAGCGGTCCTTCACGAAACGTCGGTACCCAGACATCGGCGTCGAACAGAAAATTGAAGCCGACCGGCAGGACACCGATGATCGTATAGGGCGTATCGTTTACGGTAACACCACTTCCTATTGCATCAGGTGAGCCCGCATAACGCCTCTGCCAGTACCCGTTGCTGATGACGACGACATTCGCCTGCTCCGCCGTGCCTTCTTCCTCAAGGAAGAAACGACCGGCACCGGGTGTGACCTGCAGAGTGTTGAAGAGGTCCCAGGTTGTGATCACAACAGAGACCTGTTCAGGGCCTTCATCCCCGGTGATAGTCATATCCATGGTGAATCCGGAGCACGCCGAAAGGGTCTCGAAGGAGCTGTTCTGCTCCTGGAAATCGAGATAGTCGTATCCGGAGACAGGCCCCTGCAGGTTGCCATCCCGGGTCTTCCTCCCGATCACCAGTTCATCGGAATCCTCAAAGGGAAGGGATCTGAACAGCGCGGCGTTGATAGTGCTGAACATCGCGGTATTCGCGCCTATCCCTATGGCGAGTGTGAGGATGATGACGACGGATATACCAGGGTTCCTGGTCATCTGGCGGAGGGCGAGACGGAGGTCGTACAGCCGCATATGAACGCTCCCGAGGTTTGATACACACCATTTGGACCAGGCGGGCACCCGATCACTATTACTTCATACGGAGCGAGCTGGAAAAAGATAATGAATAAATATATGGGGTCGTTAAAAAGTGAAGCCCGGCGTTCTGCGGCAAACGCCGGGCCTCGTAGGGCCGAGTGAGTGTTCGGCCCGGGGGTGAAGGCGTTTCGAATCTTCACCCCTTCGCCGGTTTGACGCACTGCATGATCAGCCCGTTCACAATCCCGGCATCCCATTTGAGACACGGGTGAGACACGGGACCGCTCGTCTGGATCAGACCTCAGGACCGATCGTCAGGCAGCACGAGACGGTACGCCTGATCGCCGAGGAGGATTTCGACCTGTTCCCCCATCGCGATGTAGCGCGCCAGCGATTCATGCCGATCGAGGAGCCTCAGAAACTCACGGCTTCCGATCTCCACCTCGATTACCTCTGCCTCAGCTTTGATCGCCTGATCCCGCCATATCTGCTTTTCCTGGTCAAGCTGGAAGGTCTTCTCTCCCACCCGCTGCATACTGAGAAAATCGACCCGATTAATCAGACTCGAGGTCTGGAGTTCCTTTTCAGCAACACTCAGGGAGATATCGCCGGCTCCAGTCTGCTGCTGCGCTCCGGCTCTGCCTCCATAAAGAGACGCATCAGCGCTGGTACGGGCCTGGATCGACTCCCGCGCCATCCTCATGGACGCCTGGACAACCGCCGGAGCGGTCGTACTCACTGCCTGGGCTTCCATGGCCTGAAGCATGTGCTCCTCGATAACAAGGTAAGCGGTGTAGGGAGTAACGATCCCGAATTTCTCTCCCAAACGCACAACTTCATCCTTCAGTTCTTCCGATTCACCATGGAGGCGGATCTGCTCGAGCAGGAACCCCACTTTTCGCTGCGCCCACATCGGCGCGAGGAACGCCGCCTCGGAATATCGTCGAGGGAGTTCCACCGGATGACGGACCGTGTGCTCCCGGCCGGCCATTCTGCCGGTCAGCCTCACTTCCGCCCGTCCATTGCCACGGTATCGGCCCATCACCGTGATCTCCGTTCCTTCGAACAGATCGGGGAGCTCAGCCGGGAAGAGGTCCCAGGTATCGGCTCCGACGACCTCGATCTCCAGGTCAGAGAGTACCGGTGTACTCACCCGGCTGAAGAAAGCGCTGACCTTGACTTCCAGATCCTCCATCGGTTCGACATATGCCGAATGTCCGCCATGTTCGGTAGCCAGACGGTCGAGCAGATAGGCGTTCACGTCATAGCCGACGCCCCAGGTAAAGAGTCGCACAGACGCTGGCAAACCTTCCTCAGCCTGTTCCAGAAGCACATCGGGCCGGGTCTCGCCGACGGTAGCCAGACCATCGGTCAGGAATACCACATAAGTAAGGTGCGATCCGTTACCGTTCTGCTCTACTGACTCCGAGGCGAAGTCGACAGAAGCGGCGAGCGCTCCCTCGATATTGGTCCCGCCTTCGGCAGTGAGCCGTTTGATGAACTCCCGGGCATCCGCCACAGCACGTCTGTCAGCATCCGCGAGCTCATCCCGCCAGGCCCGGATCGAACTGTTGTAGATCACCAGCGCAAAACGATCGTTCGCACCGAGTGTGCTCAACCCGAAATCGAGCGCCTCGATGGCCTGCTCCAGCTTCCGGTCTCCCCGCATGGAGCCTGAGGTATCCAGCACAAAGACGACATCTCTCGGCAGGATCTCGCGGCGGGCGATCCGGCCGGGATTGATCGTCAGCAGGAAAAACCCCTCCTCGCCGGGGGGACGATGGGAGAGCATACCCATGCCGATGTCATTCTGCTCTCCACTGCCGTAATAGAGTGAGAACCCCTCCCTGCTGTAGAGCGTTCCTTCGGCCGAGAACGTGGCCAGCGTACCCTCCTCCAGGTGCTCAACACTCAACGGGTGCGTGGGGGAATAGACCGATCTTATCGGGCGGTCTTCCCTGATGGTTCCTTCTACAACAAAGGTAGTACTTCTTCTCAGGTGATCGCCGGCCCGAGCGGGTGCAACCACTTGAGCGCGACCAGGCTGCTGATCGAGAAGTGGTACGATCCCCGGTTCCCGACGGGCTATGATCCGGGAGGGAGCAGCCATCCTGCCCTGTCCGGTGAGATACCGGAACACATGGAAATCACCTTCCCTGGGCAGGATCTGGGCATAAGAAAGTGTCAGGGTACGTTCGCCACCCGGGTCGAACGGGAAGATGCGTGCCTGAAACACCCTGTTGTTGATCCATTCGAGCAGAGCCGGATCACGGATCCGCCGAACGATATCCAGGTATATATTTCTGGCCTGTTCCCGATCGAGCACTTCACCCCGCACTGGAATACCATCCATCGTCAGACGGAAATCAGTGACTGCCGCGCCCTCCGGCAATGGAAAGAGATATACCCCCTCAGCCTGCCATTCATTCGGGTTGGCGAACACCTGTGTCAGGGTTGAATGGGCTACCCCGCCCCTGATCTCGACATTCAGATTGGCCGAGGCCAGATAGATGGCGTGTGGATGTTCATGCCCCGGACCGGGCACGATATGGACCTGTTGTCCGGATACGGCTGGAGCTACGATCGCTATCAACACAAGGTTGAGTGCGATCGTCCGGATACTTCGTTTCATCATGTGCATGATCTGCCTCCGATACGCAGTCGGCAGCTCACACTCTCCTCACTCTACTGCCCTTCAAACGACCCTCGACCGGAATAGTTCACCTGTAATGGAAAGAACCAGAAGGTCTGAAACGAGCAGGTGGTTCAGACCGTAGTGATTAGTTATGTTAATATGTTACAGTTTCTGAACATGCATGGGGGCAACGTCCAAGGAGAACACCGGTATGAAGCTGTTCCGATCAATTGCGATACCGACTCTGGCAGCAGGATTTCTCATCCTGGTTCTGCCGACTCTCAGCGGCACACTGCTGGCCCAGACCGGCTCGTATGACGCGTACCTGAACCACACAGACCTCACTGCAAGACTGCAGAGCATCGTGGAATCTCACCACGATCTCTGCACTCTCGAAAGTATGGCTGTCACCACTGGCGGGCATGACCTCTGGATGGTGACGATCGGCAATCCGAATAATGGTCACGCCGCTACAAATCCGGGACTGCTGGTCGTCGCCAACATCGAGGGGAACCACCTGATCGGAAGCATGGCGGCTCTCTACCTGGTCGATTATCTGGCGAACGGGTATGAAACCGAACCGGCGATAACCGATCTGATCAATACCCACACCATCTATGTGGTGCCGCGTCTCAACCCTGACGGCGCTGAACTCTACTGGTCGCAGGCGGGGACCGAAATGCCGTGGAAAGCAGACCCGGAAGATGATGACCGGGATGGCAGCGCTGATGAAGATCCCGGCGATGACATCAATGGAGACGGACTGGTGACGAAGATGCGGGTTCGGGATCCCGATGGAATATGGATGGTCGATCCCGATGAACCGAGATTGCTCAAGCGTGCTGATCGAACCCGGGGTGAGCGTGGTATCTACACGATCTATACCGAGGGAGTCGATGACGACGCTGATGGAGAGTATAATGAGGACGGTCTCGGTGGAACCCATCTCAATCACAACTGGCCGCACCAGTACCCCTATTACCAGGACCATGCCGGGATAAACCAGGTTTCCGAGATCGAGACACGCGCGCTCGCCGACTTTGCCTTCACACATCGCAACCTGGTGATGGCCCTGACGTTCAGCCCCTACGACAATCTGATCACCTCTCCCGAAGCGGGATTCGAGCGGGAAGCTCCGGTGAACATCCCGGAGGGTCTGGAACTTCCTCCAGGCGTCAGCATGGAAGAGGTGATGGAGTATTTCCGGGAGCGTAAGGCACCGACTTCGATCCTTTCGCAGGATGCACCATATTACCGTTTCATCTCCGAACGCTTCAGGGAAATGACTGGTCTTTCCGGCAAGGGAGCATCCGGCGAAGCGGGTTCATGGCCCCAGTTCGCATACTACCAGCTCGGTCTTCCCTCCTTCACCACCCCGGTATGGACGCTGACTTCAGAAGATGATGGCGAACAACCGGGTACCTCATCTGATGACATTCCCAGAGCAAGGATAGCGGCCCTCGCGCGCAGGAACGGGACAAGTGAAGACCAGCAGTGGCTCCAGTGGTTCGAGTCGAACGGTATTGAAGGATTCGTGGATTGGACCCCGGCAAACCATCCCGATCTGGGCGACGTCGAAGTCGGCGGATTTGCTCCGAATGCCCGGGTGAATCCACCCGTGGACAGAATTGCTGATCTCTGTGAGCAGCATGCACGATTCGCAGTCTGGTTGGGCGCTCAGACCGCTCATGTGCAGCTCGTTGATACTGAAGTGGAAGCAACTGGTCCTGGATACTACCAGATCAAGGCCACCATCCAGAATGACCGCTACCTGCCATCGGCCCTGGAGATGGGACTGCGGACCCGAAGAGTGCAGCCGGTGACACTGCGCCTCCTGCCTGTCGATGGAATGGTCCTCATCCAGGGTCCGCTCCAGCAGCAGGTGCGCAATGTGTACGGCAGTGGCGGAAGAGCTACGGTTGAGTGGCGGGTCCAGGCTCCGCCCGGAACGAGGGTGACCCTTGAAATGCTGGCCCCGGCGGCCGGTGGTCTGACATCCGTGACAATCAGTCTGAACCAGGAGGGCCGCTGATCATGCCAGGCACAACACATGGGAAGATGATTTCGGGCATGACCCGCGCCCTGCGGTGCGCGGTGATCGCGGGAACACTGATCCCGGTCCTTACCACTGCTATCCAGGCACAGCCGTTCAATGTGCCGATCACCGATCCGAAAGTGAACCTCCGCTTCGATCGCTACCACGATTACGCCGCGGTGGGTGAGGCGATCGATCAGATGATCGAAGCGTTTCCAAAGTTCCTGCGGCTTGAGATCATCGGTACGTCGTGGGAAGGGCGCGACATGCGGTGCGTTGTCATCAATAATCCCGATACCGGCCCCGATACCGCAAAAACCGCTTTCTACGTTGACGGGAGCATTCACGGAAACGAGATCCAGGGCATCGAGGTGAACCTCTACCTGATCTGGTTCCTCATGGAGAACTATGACACCCTGCCGATGGTCAGGGAACTCGTCGACACCCGCGCGTTCTATGTGGTTATCACGCAGAATCCTGATGGGTCCCAGAACTGGTTCGAGTTCGCCAATACCGGTTCTTCCAGCCGAAGCGGGACCCGACCGCTCGACAGTGACAACGATGGACGTTTCGACGAGGATGGCTCCGACGATCTCGACGGTGACGGCAATATCGTACAAATGCGTAAATACATGCCGGGCGCAGGGACGATGAAGGTCAGCGACATCGATTCGAGACTCATGGTACCGGTCGAGCAGGGAGAAGTCGGTGACTGGATCATGCTTGGTTCCGAGGGCATCGATAATGACGGGGACGGCAGGATCAACGAAGATGGTCCCGGCGGTTACGACCTTAACCGGAACTGGCCCACCGACTGGCAGCCGGACTGGATTCAGGGAGGTGCCCACTGGTACCCGCTGAGCAATCCTGAATCACGGGCAGTAGCCGATTTTCTTCTGGCACACCCGAATATCGCCGGAGCGCAGTCGTGGCACAACACCGGCGGGATGATCCTGCGCGGTCCCGGATCGGCCGATCGCGGTGAATACACATACCGTGATCGCCAGGCCCTTGACTACATCGGGGAGCGGGCTGAATTGATCCTTCCCTACTACGATTACATCGTTCTGTGGGATGATCTCTATACCGTCCACGGTGGTTTCATCGACTATACATTCGACAATCTGGGGATTTTCACCTTCAGTAACGAGCTGTGGTCGAGCCGGCAGTACTACAACGAGGCCTGGACCGAGGAGAGCCCGATCCCGAACGAACAGCGCCAACTGTTCTACAATGACGCGGTCGGTATGGGGGCCTGGTACGTGGACTGGCATGAGGTCGATCACCCGACGTACGGCACCATCGAGGTAGGCGGCTGGTCGAAATTTTACGGCCGGATGACTCCACCGTTCATGCTGCAGGAGCTGTGTCATCGGAACGCGATGTTCGCTATCTTTCACGCTGATCAGATGCCGATGGTTGAACTTGGCGACATCGATATCGAACAGCACGAGGGGAACAGCTGGCGGATCACGGCGACAGCCATGAATCCGAAAGCCATTCCCACCAGAGCTGACGCGGCACGGCAGAACAGGATCGGATTGCCCGACTTCTTCGGGATTGAAGGGGATGACCTCACCGTTCATATGGGAGGATTCCCGTCCGGCATGCTCGGCGAGCAACTGAACCCCGTCGAGAGACGGCCCGAGCGAATCTCAATCGAGAGCGGAATATCCGGAAGGGACAGGGTTACCGTTTCCTGGATCGTCAGTGGAAGCGGTTCGGTGACGATCACCTATGAAAGCACCAAGGGAGGCACGGTGAGTCGTACGGTGCCACTCAGGTAACGAGGAACGGCAGGGGAGCACTGTGAGTATAACTCAAATCATTCTGGCTATTGCCGGCTGGGGTTTCCTGGCACTCTTCCTCCTGGCACTTTTATCCGCCAGAGGCAGGGACAGGGTATTCAAACCGGTTCTGCGTGATCAGGCGCCATCGGTCGCGTGCCGGCGGTGCCGGCTTCCCTTTCTTCGTGCATCCTGGCGGTGCGGCCGTTGTCATGCCTTCATGAAGCCGGGATTGATCTTCATCATCGGTCGGGGAATTGTGGAACCGCTGCTGGCACTCCTTATCGTCCCATGGATTATTGTAGTCGGCATCCTCCTTTCCATATCCATCTGGTTGACATCACTGCTTCTCCCCCGATTCCAGGGCGTGCCTGAAAAGTGCGCCAACCGTCTCGGAAGCTGGGCCGCGCCCATGTTCCGAAGATGGGTGCCTCTGAAATGGCGGGTGTATTCGAGCGGCACGCTCATCGGGCCCTCAGAGGTCGATACACCGATCGAGACGCTTGCAGACGCGGCCATGATCCTGGCTGCCAGTCTTCTGCAGTCTGAAGAGGGAGAGGTGGAGGTACACGTCGTCCACCCCACAGAGGAAACACTCGACACCCTGAGACACACCAGAACGGGTATCCAGGAAATGTGGGGATACGTCTCTGACGGACATGTGTTCTTCCCGACCTATGTGGACCAGATCGTGGGCGCACGATTCCATGGTGAGGATCTGACAGGGTACGTGGAAGGGATCACCAGCCATCTGCTGGAACCACACCAGAGGCTTGAGGTCAAGGTGAAAGAGAAGTTTGGCGAGAATGATGAGCGATCGGCATCACCGTTGATGTTCCGTCTCAGACGCGACCTTGATCAGAAAGGCAAATACCCGGTCACCTGGGAAATCGACGCATCTTCCGAAACTCTACTCAGGATCAAAAGACTGATCGAGACCATGGAGGCCTGGGACACACTACCATGTCAGTTGACTTTTCATTAAACTAACCCGTACGGTTTAACGTCTTAACTGACATACCGGGTAAGAAACGCCTCTATTCACACCGGGTAGGAAGGCGGTTACTTATGGCATTCCATCACATCCGCCCACGCCACATCGCATTGCTTTCGGCGATCATGATCGTGATGCTGGCTGGCGCTGGTTTCTCGAATGATTTCTCTTCTCCGCAGGGCACCGGATCATTTTCAAGTCGATCGGCGGATATCCCCAACCTGACATGGGATCCGATCAACGGGGATGTGATCAGACTGCGCTCTCTTGAAGGGTTTGGAGTCCTCTACACCTTCATGGACCCGAGAGACGAGAAACAGAGAGAACAACTGCCCATTCTCAAATCAATACTTGAGAAGTATTCATCCAAAGGTCTGAAGATCATCACGGTGGTTGCCGCCACTCTTCCCGATACCATAGCGCCGGGCTCATTTTTCGAAGGTTTCGATTGGCCGATTGTCGTGTGGGACGATCAGGCCGAGCTCAACAGCGTCGGGATAGCGACTCTGCCGACGACCTCGATTGTTGACCGGAAATGCCAGGTTGTCATGAAAGTCGGCATGATCACTGATCGCTCTCGGATGATGCTTGAAGGAGCGATCGCGGCAGCACTCAGATAATGCTTGAAAGGGCGATTAAAGCGTCGCTCAGGTAACAGGTACCGGATCGAGGAGGTTTCCTTTGGTGTCGAAACGGAGGAAATCTCCTTCATCCACGATCTCCAGATCATCTCGAGCTTCAACTTCCTGACGGTATGCCTCACTCACCCGGACCACCCCCAGGTGGAGTGTGTCGGCGATATGCATAACCTGCGCGTTCTCCGGCTCCCGAAGACCACAGGTGTCGAGCGCAGTCTCGACGCAATCCCTGTCAGTGGGCAGCACCACCGGACAGCGCCCCTTATAGGGGACAAGGGCGGTAATGGCATTCAGGCCTGTCTTCTCCCAGTCGATCTGATCCGCGAGCCGACGGGGAATGAGATCCACCAGACCGACACCCAGCGCGTTACCGTGGGATTCAGGTGTCAATTCTCTTACGACGAGACGGGTCGCCTCGGCGGTTTTCGGGCGTCGATCCTGCAGCCCTTCCCAGTTATCGAGACCGCCTCGACCGGTCACGTTCGGGTCAAGACCGGCACCACTGATACTCTTGCCCATACGATCGACCAGAAGGAGGTCAGCCCGGTAGAACGGCAGTTTCGCCATCAATTCAGTGGCCTCAATCAACAGTCTGGATTCATGATCGAAGATATCCTCGATCGGGACTGCCTCGATCCGCGCCGTCTCTTCTCTGGCGTTTTCGAGTATCGCCAGTCCCCCGACCACACGGGACTGCGCCATGACGACAGGGACCGCCTCACCGGCAAGTGTTGCGAAACCGTTCTGCACAGCGGCCCTGTGGTAGAGCGTTGCTCCTTCCAGTTTACCAAGACCGATGAGCATCATTTTCAGCAATCCGCTCTCAACCGGTCCCTGGAACTCAGTATGCGGCTTTATGCGATTGATCACGACGATCGCACCAGCGTCATTGGCGTGCCTGTCTACATGCACCGGTAGACCACGTTCCGTATAACCGACTACCACCGTCTCCATTGAAGCCCTGATCGGAGCGCCGATGCTCGCCTCGGTGATCCCCAGTGAGGTGAGTACTTCCACCTGCCCCCTGGCAGTGCCACCGCCATGGCTCCCCATCGCCGGGACGATGAATGGCGCAAAGCCCGATTCCTTCAGGAATGTGACTGTTGAGGCGATGATCGCGGTAATCCCGGTGATCCCCCGGCTGCCGACTGGAATTGCCACTGTTCCGCCTGCCGGCACCCTGGAGGAGAGATCGAGACGGGTGAGTTCACGACGTACCGCATCAACGGGATCATTTTCACGAGGGGCCGTGAAGTGTCTGCGGAGTGTCAGCATCGCCGGAAGCACCATAGTGCTCTCATAATGGGTCACTGCCTGCCTCTCCGACCAGCGAAAACCCACTGAAGTGTCATGTCACGCGGCACATGTCGGCACCGGGAGTGACGCCGGGCTCGACCGGGAAGGCGTGGCGACGCTGGAACAGCCGTTCACAGGGGTGCGCAGCTTGTCGGGGGGGGAGAGCATAATCCTCGAAAGGAATCCACCTCTCGAGGAGATCGGCAAGCAATGATCGAGAGAGACGAGCTGAAGAGGCTCTTCCGCGAAGCGAACCACCAGGCAGAGACCCACCAGTACGAATCTGCGATTTCCGTCTATCGCGATGTGATAACACTTGCCGGGGACGATGATCCTCTGGCTGTGGAATGCGCCCAGTGGGGAATTGGTGAGGTCTCTCTCACCCTGGGAAATTACACGCTTGCGCTTGAAGCGATCGAGTCGGCTCTGGTTCTGAATCCCGATGAAGCCGCATATCATTTTCATCTGGGGATCGTGTATACCAGGCTCGGTTCGAGATCCATGGCATTGAAGGCAATGGAGCGGGCATACGAACTCGAGCCGCTCAAACCGAAAGTGCTTCGTGGATACGGGTGGACTCTTCACCGGTTCGGTGAGGCCGGACACGGTATAAAGATGCTGCTTGCTGCTCTCGCGCTCAAACCGGATGACCATCGCACGCTCCGTGATCTCGGCTGGGCCTTTGCCTCCGAAGCCCGGTACCGGGAATCGATGGTCTGTCTGGAACGATCACAGGAACTCGATCCTCACGACCTGAGAACCCTCTCTGCTCTGAGTACAGTGGCTCGGATGGCAGGTGCCGACAACCCTCCTCCTCCGGTTCCTGCGACAGGTCCTCACATTTTCGCTATCGATGATGACTGGGATGATGATGACCTCGATGATGATGCTGATGATGACTTCCGGCCGGATGAAGGTCCTGAAGACCTGGAAAAGGACAGTTGGGCTGGCGAGGACTGGATCGATGGCGAGGAGGGAATCAAGCCAGAAGAGGATTGGGAGAATCTCGACGACGATCTGCTCTGATTCACAGGCACACCGGACCAGTTGACAGCATTATCATATATTATATGAAAAGGCCCGCCACCTGAAGGTGACGGGCCTTTTTCATAGCCCTCTGATTATAGCGAATCAGCTCAGATACTCACCATAGCGAGCTGCTCTTTGACGAGATCCGCGCTGTGCTGCAAGGCCTTCATTTCCTCATCAGTGAGATCGATTTCGATGATCTCCTCGATGCCATTCGTACCCAGCTTGCAGGGCACACCGACGAAGGTCCCCTCGATACCGTATTCGCCATCGAGATAGGCAGCACACGGCAGGATTCTCTTCTTGTTCCTGACGATGCTCTTCACCATCTGGGCGGCCGCGGCGGCGGGGGCATAGAAGGCACTGCCGGTCTTCAGCAGGCCGACGATCTCGCCTCCACCCTTCCGGGTGCGTTCCACCAGTGCCTCGATCGTCTCGGCGTCCATCAGCTGCGGAAGCGGAATGCCGCCAACGGTGGTGATGGAGGGCAGCGGGACCATGCTGTCACCGTGACCTCCGAGTACCATAGCCTGGACATCTTCAGCCGATACATCGAGCTTCTCAGCGATGAAGGAGCGGAAGCGGGCGGAATCGAGGATGCCCGCCATGCCCATGACGCGGTTCTTCGGGAAACCGGAAACCTTCCAGGAGACCCAGGTCATGACGTCGAGGGGATTGGCGACCATGATGATGATCGCGTTCGGGCTCTCCTTCACCACACCCTCGGTCACGATCTGGGCGATCTCCACGTTCGCCTCACGGAGGTCGTCCCGCGACATGCCCGGCTTGCGGGGAAGTCCGGATGTGATGACAATGATGTCACTGTCGGCGCTCTTGTCGTAATCGTTCGCGCCGACCGTTCTGGCGTCGAAACCGTTGATGGGGGCTGACTCCCAGAGATCGAGAGCCTTGCCCATCGGCATGTCTTCGATGATATCCACCAGGACGATCTGTTCAGCCAGTTCTTCCATGGCGCAATACTGGGCTGTCGTGGCACCGACATGTCCACCGCCGACTACAGTAATCTTTTTTGCACCCACGGTTCACGCACCTTCCTTCAGAGAATTCGGAATATGATGTTCAGTTCGACTGCTGCAGAGGCTCAACCCGAACCCACTTCTTGCTCCGGCCCCGTCGTTCGAATACAACCGTACCCTCAACGAGAGCGTAGAGGCTATCATCTCCACCCCGTCCCACATTCGGGCCCGGGTGGATACTGGTCCCACGCTGACGGATGAGAATGGTACCTGCTGTCACCTGCTCACCACCATAGCGTTTGACTCCCAGGAATTGCGGGTTGGAATCCCGCCCGTTCCTGCTTGAGCCGACCCCTTTCTTATGGGCCATTGTACTACCCCCTTCGCTCTCTAAGCTTTCTTGACGCCGGTAACCAGGGCTTCTGTGTACCGCTGACGATGACCCTGGATCCGACGATAGTTCTTACGGCGCTTCTTCTTCAGCACCGTCACTTTGCGGTCCCGCCCGTGTCTGAGAACCTCGAGGCTTACCTTCGCGCCAGTGATCTCCGGAGTACCGATATCGGTGTTATTCTCCCCCCGCAGGAGCAGAACCCGGTCGGCATCGAATTTCTTGCCGGCTTCCAGATCTCCGTTGTAGGGAACCCGCACAACATCTCCCTCACGGACTACCAGCTGACTGCCTTTCACTTCGATGACTGCGTACACCCTTTTCCTCCAGATACTGGGTCATCACCCCGTTCAGAGCTGCCCGCAAACCGGTCGCGGGACTCCAATCAGGCTAATAAACCCGATTCCCATACGAGCGTCAAGCCTGTGCACCGGAGACCCGGTGGTAAGGCGGTGATCAGACGCTATAGAGCAGTTCTCAGGTCGTGTAACTGCTGGTTACGATTTTCTTCCGCCTGATACTGAATACCTCGAACCGATCGGCCTCCAGACGCTCATTCTCATCGAGCTGGATCTTCAACCGACAGCGGTTCTCAATAGCCTTCAGACGCTGCGACTCGTTCTCCCTGAGATGCTGGGCAACCTCGGGGTTGACCTCGAGCCGGTATTTCCTGTCCCGTGATCCGACACGGGCCCTCTGGAACCAGCGTTCGATCTTGGTAGTGAGCGTTTCCCTGCTCAGAACCCGACCACTCCCCGCACACGTCGGACAGTCATCACTCAGTGCATGGAAGAGACTCGGTCGAACCCGCTGACGGGTCAGTTCAATCAGACCGAATTCTGAAAAGTCGGAAATATTGAACTTGGCCCGGCTCTGCTTCATGCCGACCCGCAATTCACCAAGTACCTGCCGCTGGTGGCCGGGGTCATCCATATCGATGAAGTCGATGACCACGATACCGCCGATGTCCCTCAATCGAAGCTGCCGGGCAATCTCCTTCGCGGCTTCGATGTTGGTCCTCTGAATGGTCTGAGCCTGATCTTTCGTTCCGACATAACGGCCGGTGTTGACATCGATGGCGACCATGCCCTCGGTGTGCTCGATCGTGATGTTGCCGCCACGCTTGAGCCACACTTTACGATCGAAGGTCTTCTTGATCTCCGATTCGATACCAAATTTGTCAAAAATCGGCTCCCTGCCGCGGTAGAGGTGGACGCGATCCAGGAGTTGGGGTGCAACATCCCGCAGATATCGGCGGATATCATCGAAGATGCTCTTGTTGTCGATCGTCAGACGGGAGATATCCGTGCCGAAGACATCCCGGATTATACTTGCTGAAAATCCGTTTTCCTCGTGCAACCGGCTCGGCACGGGCAGACTGGGATAGTTCTTCTGTATCTCTTCCCAACGACTGACCTGGCGTGCCAGGTCGTCCTGGATGGCCTTTTGATCTTTTCCTTCAGCTTCAGTCCTCAGGATCACCCCGAGGTTCTTCGGCTTGATATTCCTGATTATCCTGTTTAGTCGCCTGCGTTCGTTCCGGTCGGATATCTTTCGGCTGATGCCGATCTTGTTGTCGGCTGTCAGCAACACCAGAAACCGTCCGGGAAGGCTGACCTGGGTCGTGAGTCTCGGACCTTTCGTTCCGATCGGCTCCTTTGTGACCTGGACCATAATCTCCTGGCCACGTTTGAGCCGCTTCTCTATTGGTAGATAATCACCGTTTCTGCGGGGTCTCTTCCCCCCGCTGTTCCGCTGATCCCGGGATTTCTTCCGGGCGTTGCCGGAGTTCCCGTTTTCGCCTTCAGATTCATCCTCGAACTCCACATCGAGTGCGGCGGTGAGTTCTTCCATCCTTGCTGAAACGTCTGAAACGTGGAGAAAGGCTCCCATTTCCATGCCAATGTCCACGAATGATGCTTGCATCCCAGGCAGCACCGTCTTGACTTCGCCTTTGTAGACGTTACCGACGATGCGGATACTATCGGGACGTTCGACGTCCAGCTCGACCAGTTGGCCATCCTCCAACAACGCAATGCGCTCTTCCGTCGCGCCGACGTTGATGAAGATCTCTTTTTCCAATGAATTATTTCGCCCCCTCTAGCGATCCCTCCTGTTCTGGGTTTCCAAGGGGATGGAGCAACAGATCGTACACGTGGAGGTCCGACGTGATTCCGAACGGTTCTCTGTAGCCGGATTAGCGGTGTCGGGCCTATTCGAAGATCTCTTTTTCATTGCAGGAACAGTATCTGAGAAAGTTCCTGCGGAACCTCAAGGCCCCGGTCCGTTCGGACTCTGTCGGTGAGACGACCATAATCGGTTTGATGGTCTCCCCACATACCTGACAGGTATCGCCACTCTGCTCCCTCGCTTTGGCGATCTTGTCTGCGAATGATTTACCTTTTGCCATTTTGCTGCGATCCTTCCGGTACGGCACAGGAAACATCCTGTTGTCGTCCGGATATGATGAATGATTAGTCTCTGGATCCTGTAATCCGACTACAATCTCACAAGCTTTTAAAGTTCGGGAACAGGGGATTCCCTGTCAATCGTATAGTCTGTATCAAGGGTTCTGCCAGCCTCTCCTGCCCGGCACTCCTGATATCAGGTTAACGTGTTGCCTGTAAACGAATTATCTCGGGAACCGAGCCGAGAGCTTCGTCAAGCTTCATGGTGTCGGGGCCTCCCGCCTGGGCCAGATGAGGCTTTCCACCCCCCTTTCCGCCTGTGATCTCCGCCACGGTATTGACGATGGAACCAGCCAGCCAGCCCTCTTCAACCAGATCGTCGGAGACAACACAGAGCAGCACCGCCTTCTCATCGAGCTCCATTCCCAGGACCCCGACTCCCCGTCCGAGTTTGTTCCGGAGTGCGTCTGCCAGGTTACGCATCATTCCGATATCTGCGGCCTCAACACGTCCGACAACGACCGGTACACCCTCGATCTCGGTTGCGTTTCCCATCAGTTCGTCAACCTGATCCATCCCCCGCTGCACGGCATCCTTCTCGGTCGCCTTCCTGAGCGACTTGTTCTCCCTGACCAGTTGTTCCGCATGATCAAGGAGGTCGGCATCGCCCGTTCCTCCCAGCACCTCTCTCAACTGCAGGAGCGTATGGTGTTCACGGATCGTCATCTCCACTGCATCCTGCGCAGTGATGGCTTCGATCCTGCGAACTCCGGAGGAAATGCTCCCTTCCTGCGTCAGACGGAAGAATCCGATCTCCCCGGTACGGGAGACATGCGTTCCTCCGCAAAACTCTTTCGCCCATCCCGGAACATCCACCACCCGGACAACATCTCCATATTTATCTCCGAAGAATGCGAGCGCGCCTTCAGCGTGAGCCTCCTGCTGAGGCATTTCTCTCACTTCAAGGGCTACATCCGCCTGTATCGCCCGGTTCACCCATCGTTCCACCTCTGCCTGCTCATCCATGCTCATCGATGCGAAGTGGGAGAAGTCGAAGCGGAGCCGATCTGGTTCAACGAGTGAACCTGACTGCTGTACGTGATCACCCAGAACCTCTCGCAACGCGGCATGAAGGAGATGGGTCGCGGTATGGTTGCGCATGATCCGTTCACGCCTGACCGGATCGATCGCCGCTACCACTGGCCCCGGGCCGACGGCGCCGGCAGACACCATACCACCATGGAAGATCACCCCACCGAAACGATGCACCCGTTCCACCCTGAAAGAGGAAGCCTCGCCCCTGATCTCCCCGGTATCTGCTGCCTGGCCACCCGCCTCGACATAGAAGGGTGTTTCGGCCAGAACGAGATACCCCGGTTCACCCTGATCCAGATGCACTACCTGCTGGAAATCCTGATTGAAGATTGCCACTACCTTCGTGTCGTATTCCTGGTTTTCTCTCTCATACCCGATGAAGATCCGGCCGTGTTCAGGTCTGATGATCTCGACGGCACCCAGCGCCTCCTCATCCATACTCCCGGCCTTGCTGGCCCGATCAGCGCGTGAGCGTTCCTTCTGCTCTTCCAGTGCTTCCTGGAATCCTTCGACATCCACCGGCAGTCCTCGCTCTTCGGCCATGACCTGTGTCAGATCGAGCGGGAAACCGAACGTGTCGTAGAGCGTGAAGGCATCGCGACCCGGGATCGCAACATCTCCGTTGGTCTCGACAGATCGAGCGAGTTCTTCGAACCTCTGGATACCCTGATCGAGCGTCTCTCCGAATCGTTCCTCTTCAGTCTTCACCACCAGCATCACCCGCTCGGCGGCCGCGGCTGTTTCCGGGTAGGCATCCCTGAAGATGTTGACGACTTCAGGAACGAGCAGGTGCATGAATGGCTCACGCATCTCGAGTTTCCGGCCGTGTCGTGCTGCCCTTCGAAGGAGTCGACGCAGCACATACCCCCTGCCTTCATTGGAGGGGATCACCCCATCGGTTATCGCAAATGTGAGCCCGCGGATATGATCGGCGATGACCCGGTGACTGAGTCCTGCCTCCCCGGCATCGTAATCGACTCCGGAGATCGCGCTTACTTCTTCGATGAGGGGTAAAACCAGATCGGTCTCGTAGTTGCTTCCAACACCCTGCATCACGCTCGCAAGGCGCTCCAGTCCGAGACCGGTATCGATACTCGGACTCGGAAGAGGTACGATCTCACCGGTGGGCAGCGCATCGTACTGCATGAAGACGAGATTCCAGATCTCCAGCAGGCGATCCCCGTCGGTGGGGTCGATACTGTTGGGATTGGTGTCAGAGGTAGGCGCGAGATCGAAGAGTATCTCGCTGCATGGCCCCTGGGGTCCCGTCTCACCCATGCTCCAGTAGTTGTCTTTTCTGCCCAGCCTGTAGATCCGCTTCGGATCGATATCGGTGAAGGAGGTCCATATCTCCTCAGCCTCGTCATCCTCGGTGAAGATCGTCACATAGAGTCGCTCTTTCGGTAGACCGATCGTCTCGCAGAGGAACTCCCAGGCAAGTGCTACGGCCTCTTCCTTGAAGTAGTCCCCGAAAGAGAAATTTCCCATCATCTCGAAGAAGGTGTGGTGCCGCGGAGTGCGGCCCACGTTTTCAAGGTCATTGTGCTTTCCCGAGACCCTGATGCACTTCTGAGCCGAGACGGCTCGCAGGTACTGCCGCGTCTCTTCACCGGTAAACACCTGTTTGAACTGGTTCATCCCGGCGTTGGTGAACAGCAGCGTCGGATCCTCGGCCGGAACTACGGGGCTGCTCGCCACCTCGAGGTGCCCATGCTCGACAAAGAAATCCAGGAATGCTCTTCGTATTTCGTTTCCAGTCATCGCAGTCATCGGTCCCCGGTCATCGGCATACGCCTCTCAGACCTGTTATTCTTCATCCGGCGGCATCTTGAGCAGACCATCGGCCGCCATCTCCTCGATGACGGCCTCCACCGCGTCCCGGGCTATCTGGCCCGGGTATCCTGCCCGCTCCAGCAGCCCGGCCATTCTTCGAAAGGCTGTTTCCGGCCTCAGGTCAGTGTAATGAACCTGCCTGTTCCTCAGAAGGGTCATTCCTTCATCAAGCAACCTGGCCTCCGGGTCACTCGCGCCATCTTCATACACCCCACGTGTCGCGAGACGCGCAAGATCAGGCGAGATACCCCTCGATCTCAGGTCCTTCTCGATCCGCGCCGGCGCGTGCTTCTTCAGCCGGCGGCGCTCGGCAGCGAACTGTTCAGCATACGCGGGATCGTTCACCGCCCCGCAATCGCGAAGACGCTCAAGGGTCGATTCGATCACACTAAAAGTAAAATCGGCCCGGGTCAGAGCGAGGCGCAACTCTTCTTCTGACCGGGGACGGATCCGGAGAAGGAGGAGAGCCTTTCTCCACGCCTGCCGATCTTCTTCAGAGGGCTGTGACAACCGGATTATACCTGGTCGGCCTTCTCCGGTTCGCTCGCATCTGCCGGCGTGCTGGTAATAATCGGCAGCGGGGCGATCCCCAGCGCTTCGCGGACCTGCCGCTCCAGCTCTGTGCAGATATCGGTGTTCTCTTTCAGGAAAAGCCGAACGTTCTCACGACCCTGTCCCAGCCGTTCACCAGCGAAGGAGTACCAGGTTCCCGATTTTTCCAGGATATCGGTATCAGAAGCCATGTCGATCAGTTCACCCTCACGACTGATACCCTCGTTATAGATGATGTCGAACTCGGCCTGTTTGAATGGGGGGGCGACCTTGTTCTTCACGACCTTCACCCTGGTCCGGTTCCCGATGATGTTGGTGCCCTCCTTCACTGCACCGATCCTGCGGATATCCAGCCGGACCGAACTGTAGAACTTGAGTGCCCGGCCTCCAGGGGTCGTCTCGGGGTTGCCGAACATTACACCGATCTTCTCACGGATCTGGTTCACGAACAGCATGGAGCATTTCGACTTGCTGATAGCTGCGGTCAGCTTGCGCATCGCCTGGCTCATCAGGCGCGCCTGCAGACCAATGAACGAGTCACCCATATCGCCATCGAGTTCGGCCTTAGGCACCAGGGCCGCTACCGAATCGATGACCACGAGATCGATCGCCCCCGAGCGAATCAGCGTTTCTGCGATGTCGAGTGCCTGCTCTCCGTTGTCCGGCTGTGAGACCAGAAGGTCATCGATGTTCACCCCCAGCCGTTCCGCGTAGTCAATATCCATGGCATGCTCAGCGTCGATGAAAGCGGCCGCGCCTCCCGCTCGCTGTGCCTCAGCGGTAATGTGGAGCGACAGAGTGGTCTTGCCTGAAGATTCCGGTCCGAATATTTCAAGCACCCGCCCGCGCGGGATTCCCCCCACTCCCAGAGCGAGATCAAGCCCGATACTCCCCGTACTGATCGCCGGGACTGCCTCGACCCTCGAATCTTTTCCCAGCCTCATGATGGCCCCTTTCCCGAACTGCTTCTCAATCTGGGAAACGGCCATCTGGATGGCCTTCTCTTTATCTTTTCCTGCTGTCATGCGAGTAGTTCCTCCCTGCCTCAGCTTCCGCCCGGTGATCCCGGATGGGTTTTCCTGCATGTCACGGGGGGATCGGATTGGATGCTGAGTATACTGCCCTGTGCGCTCTGACTCAACTCCCGGTGGAGTTCCACACCGGGAAGATCCAACCGACTTTCGCCTTATCTTCGCTCTACACTACTTCCGGGGTCTGACATCGGTATATGGGCCAATGGCGTATAGATCGGGCCGTGTTTCGTCAGTTCGCTCTGAAAGAGGATCATGTTGCGGGTGATCCAGTTCTCGAACGGAAGTACCCAGGCAGCGGCCGCCTTCTCGAATTCCTTCGCGTTCCCCCGTTTCTTCACCAGTCCGAGGGTCACGTGCGGATGGAACCTGCGCTGATCCGGTTCGAATCCCAGAGGCTCGAGGACCCTGTCTACACGGCGTTTGAGTTCCACGACCTCGCTCGCTCCCTCCTCATACCCCACCCAGACAGTCCGGGGATTCCTGAAGTTCGGGAAGGCTCCCACACCATCGAGACAGGTGACGAACGATTCCATGCCGCTCGCTGCCTCTTCGAGCGCCGCAGTGATCGGATCTACCTGCTCCTCTTCGATATCACCGAGGAACACGCACGTGAGATGGATCGCCTCGGCCCTGACCCACGTGACCTGACCTGCTGAATGTGGTACCGACTCGTGAAGTCGGGCCAGGTGGGATCTGATATTCCCGGGGATGGGCAGTGCCACGAAACTGCGGATACTCATGGATCGAGTCCATCCACCACCCGCCGCAGCAGGTCGAGAAGCAGGACCATCGATCTTCGTTTATTCCGCGTCCGCCCCCCGCTGCCGAGATGGTGTTCCTTCACCACCGTACCCTCCGGTCCGGCGCAGGCGATGCAGGTGAATCCGACAGGTTTACCCGGCCTCTCTCCGGTCGGTCCCGCGATCCCCGATACAGCGATGGCGTAATCGGTCTTTGCTCTCGATCGGGCTCCCTCTGCCATCGATATGACGACCGGGGATGAAACCGCGCCGAATTCACTGATGATTTCGGCGGGCACGCCGAGTTCCTCCACCTTGGCCTCATCCGAATACGTGACCCACCCCCGCCGGAACCACTCAGAGGCACCGGGGACATCGGTAAGTCTGCTGGCGATCAGCCCGCCTGTGCACGATTCCGCCGTAGCCAGCGTGAGTCCCCTTCGTGAGAAGAGGTCGGCGATATGCTCGGGAAGGTCGATATCAGAGGTTGTGTAGAGATACTGTCGGGCGGCTCTGACGATATGCGCCTCCGCGCTGTCGAGCAACGCCTCGAGAGTCTCCTCATGGGCACCCGATCCCGTCAGATAGAGGGTTGTTCCTTCGGGTGACGGGAGATAGGCCAGATTCACTGCCGGAGCCATCTCCTCCAGGCCTCCAACCAGATCGAAGAGATCCGATTCCCCGATACCTGTCGTCCGGTACCATCTTCTGACGATCACTCTTCGCCCACCGTATCGGTCATTGATGAGCGGGCCGACCCACTCCTCGAAGAGGGCCTTCATCTCGCCCGGTACACCGGGCAGGACGAAAAGAAGGTGTGATCCATCATCCTTCAGCATGCCCGGGGCAGTGCCTCGCGGATTGACCCGGCACTCGAAGCCGGCAGGTACGAGGGCCTGATCCAGATTCACCCTGGTCGTCTCCCGGCCGCGCTCCTCGAAGAACCCCCGCACCGCCTCCTCGACCTCGGGACGGGGTGTCATCTTCACCTCGAAGAGGTCGGCTAACGCCTCTTTGGTCCGATCATCCAGGGTGGGCCCGAGCCCCCCCGTTACGATGACGATATCCGTGCCCCCGACCGCTTCCCGCACACTCGCGGCTATCATGACCGGATCATCTCCGACAGTGACCGCCTGCTCTGTCATGATTCCCATCTCGGAAAGTTTGTCGGCAAGCCAGGAGGTGTTCGTATCCACCCGGATCCCGTTCAGGAGTTCATCGCCGACGGTGATGATCCGACAACGCGCAGCACGACTACGCGAGCTGCCCTGCCTGCCCGCCATCAGGAGAGAAGGTGCCACACGCCCCGTACCACCAGGTTCGCGTATACACCCGCCAGGAAGTCATCTCCGATTATCCCCCACCCACGGGGGAGCTTTTCGGCACGGTTGACAGGAAAGGGCTTGAGCACATCGAAGAACCGGAACGCAAGGAATGCGCCCACAATGGTCTCCCAGGTGAGTTCGGGCAGGAACCATATCGCCACCGCGAACCCGACGAACTCATCCCATACGATCGACTGAGCGTCATGCCCGAGCTGTTTCTCGGCAGCGTTGCAGAGAGGAATACCCACCACGATCATCACAAGGATGACGATCGCCAGCAGACCCTCTGATTCCAGCGTGCCTTTCAGCGCACCTGCCAGGAACACCAGAAAGAGGGTCGCGATGCTCCCTGGCGCCAACGGAGCGAAACCGAGTCCGAACCCGCAGGCGATCCAGGTAGCGAACCCGATCGGACCCTTCTTCGTCTCGATACTCACTCCGTCCCATCCTCTCCGGAATCTGCCTCTCCGGAATCTGAGAGAGGCGCGGTGGTCATGTTCACCGTAAAATAGCGGAACCCCGAGATGACCGTGAGCACAAGGGTAGCGGCAAAGAGCGTCTGGATCACGATCCAGACGGTACCCGAATGGATCCAGTCCGGAGGAATCCCGAATTCAGCAAAGAGGCGTGATCCGGCTTCGAAGATCAGCATCGTCGAGAGCGTTACCATCTGCAGGGTTGCCTTAGCCTTGCCCTCATTGGCCGTGACCACCTGCCTGCCCTGAGCGCGCCGGACCATACGAAGGGTGGTGATGACGATCTCACGGAGCGCGATGATGTGTACAAGCCAGATATTGAACCAGACCAGAGAGGTCCCGCTTCCAATCGCAGCCCAGTAGAACGCGGTCAGGACGAGGATCTTGTCAGCCAGCGGATCGAGAAATCGCCCAAGGTCTGAATCACTGCCGTATTTCCGGGCGATATAGCCGTCGAGAGTATCGGTGATACCGGCCACCGCAAAGGTTGTCAGCCCCAGAACCGCACCCACCGTGGTGCCGCGGGTCATCAACCAGAAGAAGACAGGAACCAGCAGAAGCCGGAATCCGGAAAGCGCATTCGGAATAGTCCAGATCATCAGCCCTCGAAATCGGTGCGAGCCTGGATAGCTCGTGAGATCGTATGTTCGTCCGAGAACTCCAGATCACCGCCCATGGGAATGCCCCGCGCAAGACGCGTGACCTTCAGGTCCCGTCCCTGGACCTGGCGGGCAATGAACAGAGCCGTGGTATCACCCTCCAGTGTGGCACTGCTCGCCAGGATCAGTTCCCGGATCCCTCCATCATCGATTCTGGCAAAGAGCGAATCAAGAGCCAGATCCTCCGGACCGACTCCCTCAAGAGGATTGATCGATCCTCCCAGAACATGATAACTGCCGTCGAACCGGCCGGTACGCTCGATCGCAAGCACATCGGTGGGTGTCTCAACCACACAGACGATCGATTCATTCCTGCGGGGAGCGGAACAGATCGTGCACAGTTCACCCCGCTCGGAGAGGTTATTGCATCGGGGGCAGAAGGTCACATCACTGGCGACACGTTCCAGCACATGGGCAAGACGCCTCGGCGCCTCACTGCGGGATTTGAGCAGATGGAACGCGAGTCGCTGGGCGGTCTTTCGCCCGATCCCGGGAAGCCGGGTCAGCTCAGTTATCAGTGCCTCGACCGCGTCAGGAAGCGAACTCATTGTCAGCCGCCCAGGAGGCTCCCCAGATCCATCCCGGGAGGAAGCATGCCGCCGGTCACCCCTGCCATGGTCTCAGTGGCCTTTGCTTCGGCGGACTGAGTGGCACTCGAGACAGCGGCCACGACCAGGTCCTCGAGCATCTCCAGGTCGCCATCAGCGACCGCGTCCGGGTCGATCTTGATATCGATCAGTTCCTTGTGTCCATTGACAACAGCGGTCACCAGCCCTCCAGCCGCTGTCCCCTCGACACGGATCTCCTTCAACTCTTCCTGTGCCCTGGCCAGGTTGGCCTGAACATCCTGTATCTTCTTCAGAAATCCGGCATCAAACGGATTCGGCATGGTACTCCCCTATTCCTCACTGCCAGGTTTTCAACAGTATGGCCCGACTGCTGAGCGCGTTCCTTCAGGTACCCGATCGACCTCCCGGACCATCCTCCAATCGGGCGTTGAATGTATCCACGATCTCCTTGAGATTCTCATCCTGCTCGCAGAGGCGTTCCAGCAGTTGCTGGTTCACATCCCTTGACTGTTTCTCCTGCCCACCGGCGCCGGATGGTGAACCCTCTGCCTCATTACGGCAGGTAACACCCAGGGCGTGCCCGAGCACGCTCCTGGTCGCGTCACGGATGATATCGGTATGACGGTTGAGCATGTTGATATGGAACGTGTGATTCTCACCGGCGAAAGCCAGAACAAGGTTGTTCTGATCGAGCCCCTGCAGGCTGGCCTCTGTCATGAAGGCATGCAGCGACACTTTACGGCGCCGGACCTCTTCGAGGATCTCCTTCCAGCGTCCCTGTACGAAACCGATATCCAGTTGTCCTCCTGTCCTCCCGGCGTCCTCCTCGTTCCGGGCAGACTGATCGGCTGCAATCTCCTCTTCGTACGCCTCAATGGGGGGAGGTGAAGAATCAGGGCCGACGTGATTGTCAGAAGTGTCTGCCGCTGTTGTGTCTTCAGGGGCCGGTACCGCTTCAGGGGCCGGTACCGCTTCAGGGGCTTGTGCCTCTTCCTCCCTGTCAGTCAGTGTAGGGTTTTCGGCTACCCTCCCCACATCGGCAGCTCCCGCTGACGATTCCTGATACCCTCCCGGTGACGCGAG
>JALGVQ010000127.1 GCA_025774615.1 bacterium | reverse complement strand
CATAACGGCGGTCGTGATAGCCTGGCCGCTGCAAGCCGAGGCCCAGGGACCTGAACGGATCGCCATGATCGCGATCGATGCTCCTACCCGGACCGAGCTGGCCCGAATATCCCGCCTCGGTCTCGAGATCCAGATGAGTCCTTTCGGTGGAGATGCGGTGGTCTTTGCCGACCAGGAAGAACTTGCGGCCCTTCGGTCAGCCGGCATCACCTTCCAGATCACCCATGAGAATGCCGAAGTATGGTTTGCGAGTCGTCTCGATGCCTCTCTGGGGCCCGGCAGCATGGGTGGCTATTACACTCTCGCCGAGGTACTCGCAAAGGTTGATGAGCTCTCAACGAACTATCCTGATATCATCAGTCCGAAATTCAGTGTCGGCACTTCGCTGGAAGGCAGGGAGATCTGGGCCTTCGTCGTATCAGACGCTCCCGATCCGGACACGCCCGACCTGAGCCGACCGGCGGTTTTCTATAATTCCCTGACCCACGCCCGTGAACCGATCGGCGTCATGCAGCTCCTGGCATTCGTTGAGGATATTGCCCGTGGCTGGACAGCGAACGATCTGACGGTTCAGTCGCTCCTGGGATCACGGGAACTCTGGTTCGTGCCGGTTATCAACCCGGATGGCTATTACTTCAACGAGGTCTGGATGCCGGGTGGGGGCGGGATGTGGCGCAAGAACAAGCGCGACAATGACGGAGATGGAGTATTCGATCCCGACGTGGACGGCGTCGATCTGAACCGGAACTATGGATTTCACTGGGGTGAGGATGACATCGGTTCCAGTCCCATTCCCGGATGGGGCACATACCGCGGAACGGCGCCGTTCAGTGAACCGGAGACCCGGGCGGTGCGGGCGGTATTCGACCGGCGCTCCTTCCAGTTCTGTCTCAATTATCATGCCTACAGCAATGTATACCTCTTCCCGTGGAGCTATACATCGACTCCTGTGGATAGCCTGGATGCCTACCAGCGATGGCTCGGGCGCCTGTCGAGCTTCAACCATTTTGCCTACGGTACCGGCTCGTCGTTGATCGGATACCACACCAATGGCGGTGCCGTCGACTGGCAATACGGTGATCGCGGCGTACTTGCCGTGGTGCCGGAAGTGGGCACCTGGTTCGATTATTTCTGGCCGCCCACTCTGCGTATCCCCACACTGGTCCGGGAACAGATAGGACCGAATTACCTGACTGCCTGGATGGCAGGCGGAGTGCTTCTTCCTGATGATGTCGAGAGTGTTGAGGTCGGAGGGGATGGGAACGGATGGATCGATCCTGATGAGACGGCAGAGGTCACGGTTACCTGGACCAATGCCGGATTTTCCCGATCAGTTACCGGGGCTGTGGCTACGCTGACTGCCCTGGGAGCTGACGCGACGGTACTTGATGGTACCTCACAGATCGGCGATATCGCGGCTGGAGAGAGCAGGGACAACCCGGGGGAGGCGGATGGAATTCGCGCTCCGTGTCGATGCCATGAATGGGTACACACGCATAGATACGATCGGGATGATGGTGGGAGAGCCTGTTCTGCTGATGCAGGAGGGTGCAGAAAATGGTCTCAGCGACTGGAACCTCAGCGGTGGATTCGCCCTCACCGAGATCGAACCGTTTGCCGGATCGTACAGCATTTCCGACGCGCCGAACGGCTGGGCGACCCATGAGGAGAATCTGATTACTCTTCAGGTGCCGATCGATCTTCGGGAGTATCATGGTGCTGCGCTCAGATTCATGAGCCGACAGCTTGTTGGCCCTGAAAATATAGCAGCTATCATTGTCAGTACCGATCGTTTCGTCACTCCCCTTCCTCAAGATCCAACAGTCGATTCAGATCCGGCCATCTATTACACGACCGGGAACCGGGAAGGATGGGAAGAGATAGAGGTCGATCTGACTCCCTTCATCGGTACCGACCGGTTATGGCTCGGTTGGTTTACCGGATATCGCAACACCGCTGATGATGCCATAGAAGGAGGCTGGAGCGTCGATAACATCCGGGTGGAGGCCTGGTCTTCGACAACCGGCAGCAGTGAAGAAGGCACACGATCGATATCACTCGGTGCCCCCTATCCGAATCCGTCCAATCCTTCAGCCGGCAGACCACTGTTCGCAATGGCTGATCTCTCCGATCTGGGGAGAGGTTGGTCGTCGGTGACACTGAAAGTATTCGATGTTCGCGGACGACATGTGGCAACCGTGATTGACGGCTCCCTTGAAAACAGGTTCTACCAGCAGCTGCCCGGGTGGGATGGATACGACGACCAGGGGAGAATGGTCCCCTCAGGGATCTATCTGATGGAACTCAGGGCAGGAGGGGCCAGGAGTACCCGAAAGCTGCTGATCCTCCGCTGATATGTATTGTTTGCGTTGACATCCCATGACAGTGGTGGTACTCTGCACCAATAATTAGGCTTGCCTAATTATTGGTGCTGCCCGGTATCGCTTCAGGCAATACCGCACTGAACACTTCTGGCGGAAGATCGATAGCGAATCATGCCCGACCCGCTCACATCACTCATTATCGCCTGCGTTGCGGGGTTCCTGCTGTATACGGCCTTCAGACCACAGGTCGGCTGGTTCTGGCGCTGGCAGGCCGGCCGTGTGGTGACTGCCCGTGTCAGACGTGAAGACGCTCTCAAACATCTTCACCATCAGGAGTACGCGGGACAGCCGGGTACACTCGAGTCGATCGCCGGTGTGGTCGGGATATCCACCGGAGAAGCAGCTGAACTGGTGAGTGAACTCATCCAGCATGGGTACACCCAGCTTGAAGATCGCGGATATGTGCTTACCAGCAGCGGCAGAAGCTATGCCCTCCAGGTGATACGAGCGCATCGTCTCTGGGAGCGCTATCTCGCAGACGAGACAGATGTGGATGACGTGGAGATCCACATACGGGCAGAGAAGGCAGAACACCTCCTCACACCGACTGAGGCCGATGAGCTGGATGCTCGACTCGGTTATCCCCGATACGATCCACACGGTGACCCGATCCCGACCTCTGATGGTGAGGTGGAGGAGGAGACGGGCACGCCGATGACCCGATGGCCTCTCGACCTCGAGGGAAGGATCGTGCACCTCGAGGACGAACCGCATGAGGTCTATAAACAACTGCTGGCCGAAGGGCTCCACCTCGGGGAAGACGTGCGCATCCTCGAGCGCTCCTCCAACGAGATCAGATTCTTCACCGAGGAACGTGAGTTCGTAGTAGCGGCGGTCGTTGCCGCCAACATCACGCTGGCATCGGTGCCGGAGAAGGGTGTGGTTGAAGGCCCCTTCAGGCTGCTTTCTGACCTTGAACAGGATGAGGCAGGAGTGGTGATGGGGCTGGACGATGCCTGTCGCGGTCTCACACGGCGACGCCTCCTCGATCTCGGTTTCACGCCGGGTGCCGAAGTTGTGGTTGATCTGACGAGTCCCTTCGGAGAACCACGCGCTTATCGGGTGCGGGGAACCAGGATCGCTCTGCGTCGGGAACAGGCTGGAATGGTGTTACTCGAATGCGTGTAGCCAAATCCGGCATCGACTTCGAGATCGCACTGGCCGGCAATCCCAACACCGGAAAGAGCACGGTATTCAATGCCCTCACCGGTATGCGACAGCATACCGGCAACTGGCCGGGGAAAACCGTGACGAGGGCAGAGGGTGATTATCTCCATGACGGGAAGAGGTACAGGCTCATCGATCTTCCCGGAACGTATTCACTCCTCTCAGCTTCGGTCGACGAGGAGATAGCCCGCGATTTCATCCTCTTCGGACAACCGGATTGTACGGTCGTTGTGGTCGATGCTACGTCGGTGGAACGCAACCTGAACCTGGTATTGCAGGTCCTGGAGATCACAGATCGCGTGGTGATCTGTCTCAATCTGATGGATGAGGCGAAGAGGAGGGGAATAACCATCGATCATGCCGGATTGGCTGAGGAACTCGGGGTGCCGATAGTTCCGACCACCGCCAGGTACGGCAAGGGTCTCAATGATCTGACTACCGCGGTTTCGCATATGGTTTCCGGGAAGACCGAGACGACACCCAGGCGACTGCAGATAACCGGGGAACTCAGTGACGCACTCGATGAACTCGTACCGATGATCGAAGAGCAGTATCACGATCTGCCGAACTCCAGGTGGGTGGCTCTTCGGCTTCTGGATGGTGATTATGCCGTGCGACAGGCCCTGCTCGATGGCAGTATCGGCGAGCTGGCGGGAGGGAACCGCTGATGGCGGCGCCCAACGCCTCACACGATGTGCTCTCGCAGGCTGATCTCCTGCAGAGAAGACTGGGAGCTGACCTGCGCGACCGCCTGGTTGACTCGATCTACACCGATGCGGGAATCCTGAACCGCAGGTATGTGACCGTCAGGCTCGATCGCCGGCGCGATCTCGACCGAGCCCTTGACCGGGTGATAACGAGCCGCATCTTCGGTCTCCCACTCATGTTCCTCGGTCTGGCTGCGGTATTCTGGGTAACCGTCACCGGCGCAAACGTCCCCTCCAGCATGATAGCCACAGCTCTCTTCTGGGTGGAGGAGCAGGGGGCTGCGCTCTTCAACTCGATCGGCATACCATGGTGGATCACCGGCTTCATCTGGCACGGCACTTACAAGGGCATGGCATGGGTCACCGCGGTCATGCTGCCCCCGATGGCGATCTTTTTCCCTCTCTTCACCTTTTTCGAGGACCTGGGGTACCTGCCACGGGTGGCGTTCAACATGGATCGTTTCTTCAAGTGGGCGGGAGCCCATGGTAAACAGGCACTCTCCATGAGCATGGGATTCGGCTGCAACGCTGCTGGTGTCATCGCCACCCGGATAATCGATTCTCCGCGGGAACGCCTGATCGCGATATTGACCAATAACTTCGTTCCCTGTAACGGCAGGTTCCCGACGCTGATCATGCTGGCTACGATCTTTGTCGGTACAGCGGTCTCACCGGCGATGGCGTCATTCGCTGCCGCTGGAACGGTCGTGATGGTGGTGATAATCGGTATCGTGACTACTCTGCTGGTATCGGCTTTTCTCTCCCGTACGGTGCTGAAGGGAGAAGCCTCCAGTTTCACCCTCGAGTTGCCCCCGTACCGTCGTCCGAATATCGGTCGAATTCTCTATACCTCGATCATCGACCGGACGCTGTTCGTGCTCAAGAGAGCGATCTATATGGCAGCGCCGGCCGGTGCGCTGATCTGGCTTCTGAGCGCGATCCATGTAGGTGATCAGAGCCTCACGGTCATCATCTCAACGGCTCTTGAGCCCCTCGGGAACGCGATCGGTCTCGATGGAGTGATCATTCTTGCCTACATCATCGCGATACCCGCAAATGAGATTGTCGTTCCAGCGATCCTGATGGCTTACAGCGGCGCGACCCGGATGGTGGATATCACCGGTCTTGCTGAACTGCAGGGGATACTGGTCGGGGATCAGGGATGGACGCTGTTGACCGCGGTCTGCCTGATGCTCTTCAGCCTCCTCCATAATCCGTGTTCCACAACGATCCTGACGACGTGGAAGGAGACAGGGAGCAGAAAATGGACGGCCGTAGGGGCATTGATGCCCCTGGCAATCGCCTTCGTTGTGTGCTTCCTGGTGGCGAACCTCTGGAGGTTGATCGCGGGGGTCTGATCTCCGGCAGTCAGTGGCTCCTGCTTATTCGAAAAGCAGGCTGTCCTGCGTATTCCTCGATTCATCCCACCGCTTGATGAGATAGTGTTTCTCCGCCTCGAACACCCTGATGATGTTCTCCAGGTACTCCTCGGTCTCCCGGATGCCATGGTTCAGCGTCTTGTTGACGAACGAGAGAACACGCGAGTGGTAGAAGGGGATCAGTGATTCGAGGAGCCGGGTCCGGTCGACCTCTTCTCGTTTGTAAGCCACCGCGAAATTGAAGAGGACCCTTGCCCACAGGTCACTGTGGTAGTAGAAAGTGTCGACATCTGAATCATCGACGATCTTCTGGCACTGGACCATTTCAGGCATGGGGAGGACCTCTTCCCATAAATCCCTGTATTCATGGCATCCATTGACGAAGCTCTCATAGAGCTTGTCGGTGCTCACGTGGACCTCCGGCGGTTTCTCATCGACTCCCAGGCCGAAGCCGAAGATGCTGCTCGGTCTGCTTTCATCGAGTCCCCTCCACAGGTACTCGAATTCCATCATCAGGTCGAAGAGGGTGGCGACGACCTGGGTGAACATGGTGCTCAGATCCTCAGCGGGATCCTTCGCCCGGTGAATCTTCGGACTGCCGAGAAATGCCTGACACACGTTGAACCCGCGGGCGATGGCGATCGTTGTCATCCAGATGTCGATCCCGAAGTTCGCGATCTTGTCGTTCCACAGCTTCTCGGAGAGGAACGCCCGGGCCATGGTCCCGGAAAAGCCGAAGTCGCCACCGATCGGCTGCCGAACACGGAGGCCGAAGAGACTCCTGAGCATCGGGTAGGTGATGTTGTTGGTGATGGTGCCGTCATACTTGTGCCGCACGTAGATCGGCGTGACATAGTCGAACCGGCCCATGAGGGGCTCGCCGAGGTACCTGATCCACGATGGAGTGATACTCTTGAGGTCGGCGTCCACCATGACCACGGCTCTGGCGTTCAGTTCCACCGCTGCCCGGAAGAGATTCCGGATGTTGTTGCCCTTGCCCTTCACACCCTCCGGTGTGGAGATATAGACCTTCGGTGTACTGGTGGGCGTGTTCAGGAACACATCCTTTGTACCATCGTCCGAGTTGTTGTCGACATTGATGATGACGGCGTCAAGGTTGCCGAAGAACTCGCGCAGACCTTTATCGGAGACGTCGACGGGATAGGCGATACTGTCGGCCTCATTGTAGGAGGGAATACCTACGATGATGTCGGCCGACGACACATTATCCGGATTGATGACTGTATCATGCATGGCTGGTAGCAGAGCCCTTTCAAACGGGTGGTATCGGTATCGTTTCCATTTTCCGCTGAATGTCCGACAAGTACATCTCCTCACATCGTACCGTAATCCGCTGCCGGCCGCATCCAGTTCAGCCGTCCGGTTGCTGATTTTCCGGCAGCCCCGTATCTTTAACTGGTTACTGTTCGCTAGGGGTGTCCCGCGGAAGCGCGGGACTGAGAACACACCCTCGAACCTGATCCGGGTCATTCCGGCGTAGGAAAGCAGAAGAGGTACTCCATGAATACTCAACGCGCTGATGATAACGACTCTCATCGCTTCGCACATCTGACATCGGGGAGTAATCCCTCAAGTACGGGAGCCGGCAGCACACCGGGGAGTTTTGCCCGTCCAGCCGGGATCGGCACACCGTATACCTTCAGTTCTCCCGATACACCGGGTATGCCGGAACCCTCCGACAATACCGCCTGGGACTTCCTGCCCCCGGAGTGGCAGGTGACTGACGGTTCATGTGTTCCGCCACCGGGATTCAAGGCTGCTACACAGCTCGAGCACGCGCGGCTCGGGAGCGTGACGCCCGAGATGATACGGGTCGCTGAGCGGGAAGAGCACCTGACTCTGGAACAGGTGCGGGAGGAGATAGCCGCCGGGCGTCTGCTCATCACCGCAAACCGGATCCATCTCTCATACAGTCTCGATCCGATGGCGATCGGCCGGGCGGCGACTACCAAGATAAACGCGAACCTCGGTGCGTCACCGATCACCTCCGGTACCGGGGAGGAGATCGACAAGCTCGAGTGGGCGGTTCGATGGGGCGCCGACACGGCCATGGATCTTTCGACCGGCGGGAATCTGGATGAATGTCGTGAGGCGATCATCAGGCATTCCACCGTTCCGATCGGGACCGTACCGATCTATTCGATGATCATCGGCAGGAGCGTCGAGGAACTGACCCACGCCGGAATCCTCGAAGAGATCGAGAAGCAGGCGAAACAGGGTGTTGATTTCTTCACGATCCATGCCGGTCTGCTGAGGGAGCATCTCCCTTACCTGGGGGATCGACAGATCGGTATCGTGAGTCGTGGCGGATCCCTGCTCGCCAAATGGATGATCCATCACGGCCGGCAGAACCCGATGTATGATCTCTTCGATGAGATATGCGCCATCATGCGTGAATATGATGTCGCCTGGTCCCTCGGTGACGGATTGCGGCCGGGGGGACTCTCCGATGCAACTGATGAGGCCCAGATGCGCGAGCTCGACACGCTGGGAGAACTCACCGAACGGGCGTGGGCCGCCGGTTGCCAGGTGATGGTCGAAGGTCCGGGGCATGTGTCGTTCGATCAGATCGAGTACAACATGAAATATCAGCGAAGAGTCTGCCACGGAGCTCCCTTCTACGTGCTGGGGCCGCTCGTGACGGATATCTTCCCAGGATACGATCACATCACCTCATGCATCGGAGCCACGGCTGCCGCGTATCACGGGGCGGCGATGCTCTGCTATGTCACACCGAAGGAACATCTCTGCCTGCCGAAAAAAGATGATGTGAAGCAGGGCTGTATCGCTTACAAGATCGCGGCACACGCTGCCGATGTGGCGCTCGGTATTCCCGGTAGTCGCGATTGGGATGACGAGCTCACCAGGGCCCGGGCCGCCCTCGACTGGCAGGAACACATCAGGCTTTCTTTCGATCCCGAGACCGCACAGGCGTACCGGGAGGAAGATGATTGTCCCGATGAGGACTACTGTTCCATGTGCGGTCGGGAGTGGTGCGCGGTCCGCATCAGTAAGGAGATAGGGGATTTCGGCGCGGGAGAGCACCCTGGTGGAGGGTGAGATGAACTTTCTCGATCTGCCGCCGGAACTCTCGGACCCGGAGAGAAGCGGTGTGATGATACTGCCGCTGCCGCTCGATCTGACCGTTTCGTGGAAGAGTGGAACTGCCGGCGGTCCCGCGGCGATCCTTGAGGCAAGCAGTCACATCGAGCATTACGACGATGAGGTTCTGGGAAAGCCGGCATCAACGATCGGGGGGATCGCCACACACGCCATCCCCGAACTGCCCGGTGAACCTGCTGCCGCGATGGAGAGCATCGAAGCGCTCGCTTCCGGGCTTCTGCGCCGGGAGAGGACACTGATCTCCCTTGGTGGTGAGCATTCGGTCACCTGGCCGCTGGTAAAGGCCCACCATGAGGAGTGGCCCGATCTCAGCGTTCTGCAGATCGATGCCCACGCCGACCTGCGGGACACCTATAAAGGTTCTCCCTTCAATCACGCCTGCCCGATGCGCCGGATCATGGAACTGGGAGTGCATGTCACGGCGGTCGGGATCCGATCGGTGGATGAGAGTGAAGCGCCGCTGCTCGACGGTGAACTGAGGACCACCTTCCTGGCACATGAAAGAACCGGAAGTGTGGAGGAACGGACAGCCGGGATCATCTCGGCGATCCCCGGTGATGATGTCTACCTGACCATCGACCTGGATGGTCTCGATTCCTCTCTTGTTCCGGCAGTGGGTACTCCGGTACCCGGCGGTCTGGAGTGGTATGAAACACTCTCACTGCTGCGAGCTCTCTGCAGGGAGAAGCGGGTGGTGGGCGCCGATGTGGTCGAGCTCTGTCCGGGTGAAGGTCTGCACGGTTCCGATTCTGTGGCAGCACGGCTCGTTTTCAAGCTGATCGCTTACCTGGGAATCAACCGCGGCAAGTAGGACCTCTGAGCCGGAAGACTGCACGTAGAGCCCGATCGGGCACATCGCTCAGACATCCAGACCGATCGAACGCATCAGGTCGAGAGCGTTACCCCTCTGCACGACGCCTGGTTTGATCTGGTAATCGAATATCAGTTTCCCATCCTCCAGGCGATCCTCGAAATGCATGTTCACCGCCAGATCACCAAGCTCGTCAGCGACCTGTGAGAGCGCCAGGTCGTGGGTCGTCACGAGCCCGATCGCGCCGGCAGCGATACGGCTCTTCACGTCTGCTGATGCCCCCACCTGCCGGTCGTGCGAGTT
>JALGVQ010000126.1 GCA_025774615.1 bacterium | reverse complement strand
TCCTGAAAGAGCTCGGAGGTGGGCCGATCGGTGTCCGATCCTCGGCTACCAACGAATCGGGATTATCCACTGACAAGGAAGACCTGGTCCATGCCGGGGAATATCAGTCCTACATGCTGCCGAATAACAATCCCGACCCGGCAATCCGGCTGAGGATGGTCCATCTGGCCATCTCGGGCATCTATCACGACTTCATCGGTAAACAGCTCCTGTCGAGCTCTGAGAAAATGGCGATTATCCTGAATCCCATACACGGGGTGTACGATCAAACCGACGCCGGGCCCTGCTACTACCCCTGCATCTCAGGGGTAGCGGAATCGTACTTCACCCACGCCCTGAAGGAGCAGGATCCGCTCGAAGGATTCGCCCGGATTGCGTTCGGTATTCTGGATGATTTCCCCGTGATATCGATGGCGACTATCAGGAATCCACTTCCCCTCAAACTGCTGCAGATCGGCAAAGGTCAGCGATACTTCTATGCCCTTGATATGACGAGGAACAGCGACCTTGGAGATGGAGAACTCGACACCATGTCCAAATTGCGCACCAGTTTCGCTGATACCAGTCGTCTCCAGGTACTCGGTACAGAAGAAGGTTTCATCACCATCGGAGAACTCATCCAGCACGACCAATTCAGTTTCAGGACGGGCCTCAGTGAGATCATGGACGCCATTTCATCCGAGATCACACCCCACTTCCAGATCGAGTTCGTATTCAACATCGATTTTGCAGGTCGGGAGGAGAATGGTGTTTTCCACATCGTTCAACTGACACCTCTACCTGAACTGCACAGGGAGTCGATTCAGATGCCTGAACCGCACTGCCATACCTGGCTGGCAATCGACAATGTGCAGGGACACGGCATCATCAGAGGTATCAATCGGGCTGTCGTCATCTCACCCTTCCTTTATGAGAAGGAGATGCACGATGAGGTGCGTGAGAGTATCGCGGAAATCAATAACTCGATTCGTGAACAGGGTGAGCACTATATTCTCATCGTTCCAGGCAGGCTGGGCAGCAGCAATCGTGACTGGGGGATCAACATCGACTACCGGGAACTCAATCACGCCTCAGCCATCTTCGAGTATGGAGTGGATATAGCTGGGCGTTCCGAACCACTTCCTGAGGAGGACAGCGGTACAGGAGGGATATATGGCAGCCACTTTCTGTACATGATCCAGGGTGGGTATGATGAGGATAAAAAACGACTTCAGACCCGGATGCATGGCACTCAGGGGACCCACTTTCTGACAAACCTGATCGCCAATAATGTTATCTATGGATTCATTGCCCCGACCGAGGACACGCTCGATCCCTGGTTCTTCTCGGCACCCGATCCCGAGAAAGCTATCGCCGTGTTGACCTTCCCCACACCGGTAGCGATTTACGGAGATTCTCTCAACCAGCAGTGCCGGGTTGTTGCTGATCATGACTGATACCCCCGCAAACAGCGAACACCGCTTCAGGCCCAGGTCGATTCATCCCATCAAAGTGGGGCAGGTGGTCATATTCAGTGCTGAGAAGCGGATTCGTGAGAGTGCCGAACTCCTCATGGAGGTTATGCCCTGGCTGAATGTCGAGGTCTTGCGTGAGCCTCGTGCGGTGAACGAGTATGAGACCGACCTGCCACTGGCATTCATTCTTGATGATACTGCCCTTCCTGTCGTCGACACCGATGCCATTCGGGGCAACAATCCCGGTTGTGTGATCGTCCTGCTGACTGCCAACACGTTTCTTCAGAGTTCTGCTCCTCGACCTTCCCGCGAAAGGTTCCCCTTTTCGGCGAGTGCCGATCTGGTATTCGCATACGATTCCGACACCTGCGCCCCTCATCTGATCGTCCCGGCGGCGGTCAGAGCGGTCGAGGACCTGATCAATATCCGCCGATCAGGTCATATGAAGCGGTTCGTATTTCTGGTAGTCGATGATGAACCACGCTGGGTATCCCAGTTTCTCCCCGTGCTTTACAACATAATCGGACAGAGGGCGGCGGTGATGATCGCCAGGACGTTCGAGGAGGCCCTGACATTTCTCTTCGGAACCGATGATGAGGCCACGATCGAACATCCCGATTCGACCATCGCCGGTCAGGGTGACGATGTGGTATTCCTGATCACCGATCTGGTGTTCCCGAGAAAAAATGAACTCGATAGCGACAGTTGCCGCGATCTGATCCGGCTCATCACTCAACGCTACCCCCGGATACCGATCGTGATCGCTTCGAAAGCTGATGATGCGGAGGCCTTCAGGGATGACTTCTACATTCTGCCGAAAGGGGATCCAGGAAGTCTGACAGAGTTGAAAGACCATATCCATGATTACTCCGGAATCGGCGATTTCCTGATCATCGATGATGGCAACAACGTTCTCTACCGTATCACGAGCATACATGAACTGCATGATGTGCTCTGTCTGGCCGAGGAAGAGAGTCCGGAGGGTCTGAAGATCCTTGATATCCTTGAGGTCTACGGGCAGCGTGACGCGTTCTCCACCTGGCTGTACATGCATAGCTACCGGGAGTTGGGTGATATCATCCGACCTGATCGGAGTCAGGGACTTCAACTGATCTCCTTTCTGAAGGAGCATATCGCGAAGGAGATCGAACGACTGGACCGCACCCCCCTCATCATCGGGTCAGAATACGTGTATACCCTCCATGATCTTGTTGAGACCCTGCAATCTGTACCTCAAGAAGTTATCCAGAAACTGGCGGACAGCGATGTCATCTCCTCCTGGCTCGACTGGCAGGGGTATACTCTGCTTGCAGAAGAGGTGCGTCCGATCCATGGGATCGGCGAGAATCTGCGGGAAGCCATCACCACGGTGATCGATCGCTGGATACGCGATTACCGGATTGAGGACCTGTCAGGATGACAGAGAACCACTACGATTGGAGCGCCCGTCTCTACGACCCGTTGATCGGACGATTCGTACGGCGTCTGAGAGAGATCGCAATATCGATGCTGCCGCCCTGCGAGGGAGCCACTGTTCTTGATGTCGGTTGTGGGACCGGAATGCATCTGGAACTGTACGCTCGCTCCGGCTGCCGGATCTCGGGGATCGATCTCTCTCCAGCGATGCTCGCGATCGCGAGGAAACGCCTTGGCAGTGAGGCCGATCTTCGGCTTGAGGATGCCCGGGAAATACCATTCGAAGACCATTCCTTCGACGTCGTCATCACCTCACTTTTTCTGCACGAACACCCACCAGAAGAACGATCAGCAATACTGAATCAGATGAAACGGGTCATGAAACCGGAGGGTCGCATGATGATCGTCGACTTCCACCCGGGACCGCTCAGAGGCTTGAAAGGGCGCGTGTGGAACGCGCTCATTACCGTCGCGGAATTCACGGGCGGACGCGATCACTTCAGGAACTCCCGGATCTTCCTCGCCCGGCAGGGCATGCTCCCCCTCATCGAGGAACACGGAATGATGCTTGAGAACATGAAGGTCGTCTCAGGTGGCACCATGGGGCTTTATCTGCTGCGCAAAGGAGAAATCGTGTGAGAACATCACGATATCTGATCCTGATGATGCTGATATGTTCCATGACTGTCGAGGCCCAGGAACCGGGAAGTCCCCTGCTCGACTCGTTCGAGCAGTATCTGGCGCTGCGGGCAACGTCAGAATTCGGACTCCTGTGGGTGCCACTCGGCCCGGTGATGAACTCCGCCCGGGTCGAGGCCGTGCAGGGTGACCCCCGATCGCCGGCTACCATGTACGTGGCCTTCGGGTCGGGCAACCTGTGGAAAACCGAGAACCACGGTCTCAGCTGGCGACCGATCTTCGAGGAGCAGTCGGCCCTGGGTATCGGTGATATCGCGCTGGCACCCTCCGACCCGAATGTCATCTGGCTCGGTTCGGGTGAGAGCCTCAAGAAGGCACGGAACTTCACCATGCCCGGCACCGGGGTGTTCCGCTCCGATGATGCCGGAGAGACATGGCGGAATGTAGGACTCCCCGATTCATACCATATCGGCGAGATCGCCGTGCATCCGCGCGATCCCGACATCGCCTTCGTGGCCGTGCAGGGCCATTTCTGGTCCACCAATCCGAACCGGGGACTGTACCGGACCACTGATGGTGGTGAGAGCTGGGAACACGTGCTCTATGTGAACGAGCGGACCGGAGCGAACGACGTGGTGATCGCGTCGTCGGATCCCAGCCGGGTCTACGTCTCGATGTGGGAGAACAATCCCGGCGTGGCGGGTCCCGAGAGCGGGGTCTGGTACAGTTCTGACGGAGGCTCGACATTCACCAGGGCGTGGGGAGGTTTCCCCGACGGTCCCCTGACCGGCCGGATCGGTCTGGCCGTATCCTGGACCGATCCGCTGAAGGTGTACGCCCTCGTCGATAATCTGAACCGCAGGGAACGCGGAGAGGGAAAGGCGGAGGTCTACCGTACCCTCGACGGCGGTATCACATGGAACCGTACCCATAAGGATGAACTGCTGATGCTCGGCAGCATCGGCTGGTACTTCACTGACTGTTATGTGAATCCACAGGACGACGAAGAGATATACGCTCTCGGGGTCCAGACAGCCCGCAGCAGTGACGGCGGGAAGACCTTCAGTCTCATGGGCGGTGAGGTCTACCACCTCTTCCCCAACCCATCAGAGATGCTCCACCTCGACAACTGTGAGATGTGGATAGACCCAAACGATCCCGATCGCCTCCTCCTGGGCAACGACGGTGGGTTCTTCATCAGTTACGACCGGGCCGGCACATGGTTGCACTACAACAATATCCCGGCCGGGGAGTTCTACGACATCGCTGTCGACAACCAGGAGCCCTACCAGGTCTACGGCGGGACCCAGGATGACTCATCGGTCATGGGACCCTCCCGTGAGTGGCAGCCGAAGTACCCGGACGGATGGCAATACGTCTGGCTCGACTCCTGGTCTGGTGGAGACGGCTGTTACACCCTGCCCGATCCTGTCGATCCGAACATCGTATACTTCTCCAGCCAGAACGGTGGAGTGCGTCGCAAGGACATGGCCGCCGACCGGTCTGTGGGGATCAGGCCGCGTTTTCCGAGGGACGACGATCGTGAACTGAACTACAATTTCATCGCTCCCTACATCATCTCACCTCACGATCCAGTGACGCTCTACCACGGCGGCAACTACCTCTTCAAGAGTGTCGACCGCGGAGACTCCTGGGATCTGATCAGTCCCGATCTCTCACAGTCGGCCTTCCCTGAAAAACGGTCGGTCTCCGCCGGCGCGGTGGCCGAATCCCATCTGCAGCCCGGACTGCTCTACGTCGGTACCGACAAAGGCGCTTTCTGGGTAACGAAGAACGACGGTGGAGAATGGACCGAGCATTCGGTCGGGCTGCCGAACCGGTATATCCGGAGCATCTCCCCCTCCCGGTTCAGCACCTCCCGGGTCTACATCTCATTGACCGGTATCAACGATGACGACCTGGCGGGGCACCTCTTCGCCTCCGACGACTTCGGCCGGACCTGGCGATCGATCATGGGGAACCTGCCCGGCGAGGTGGCTTATTGCATACTCGAGGATCCGGTATGCGAGGATATCCTCTATGCGGGGATGTACCGGGGGGTCTATGTCTCGTTCGATCGCGGTACGAGCTGGTCACTCCTTGGTGACCTTCCCGCCGCGGCGGTTTCCGACCTGGTGATCCAGGAACGGGAGATGGACCTGGTGGCCGGCACCCACGGACGGGGAATCTGGCGTACTAATCTCCACCCCCTGCATGAGATGTTCCAGGCAGATTCACCACGCGAAAACATCCTCTTCGATACCCCGACAGCTCGTCTGCCCTGGATAAACGATACCCACCGCGATCCCCGGTACAGCACCATGGAGAAGGTCCCCATCACCTTCTTCCTGACAGAGGGCGTTTCTGTGACCATCAGCGTGGTCAACGACCAGGACCGGACCGTGTGGTCGATGGAGCATGAGGGCTCGAAAGGCCTCAATCAGATCCGATGGGACCTCATCACCGAGCGGATCGAGGGACAGGACGCCTACTTCTGGCGGGACCGCATTTTCATCAGGGCGGGCACCTATACCGTGTGGATCTCAGGCGAGGGAATCGATCTGAAGGGTGAACTGACCATCGTGGAACGCTGAACGATCCACCGATCGAGCCCACCTCCGGCACCTCTATAGCTGCTGCCACCGGAGTCCCGATCGGGATTCCGGATCAATTTTCCAGACATTGCAGGGAAAACATGCAACTCTGACGCATCCCCTTTCGTAGACAATGTAGGGAAATAACCCGGAGAAGGGGAAACGCATGGGTACCGTCACACCACTCGGTGAATTCGAACAACTGATCCTGCTCGCGATCCTCCACCTCGGAGATGAAGCCTACGCGGTCACGATCACGAATGAGATCGAGGCACGAGCCAGCCATTCTGTTTCGACCGGTGCGGTCTATACGACCCTCAACCGGCTTGAGGAAAAGGGATACCTGCGGTCGCACCGCGGAGATTCCCGACCCATGCGGGGTGGTCGTCCACGGAGGCTCTACCTGGTAGAGCCGGACGGTATGGATGCTCTACAGAGCTCGATCTCGGTGTTGAAGCGGATGTCGGCCGGACTCGAACCACTACTGGGAGAGGTATGACAAAGTCGTTGCCGGCCCATGTCCTCGGATTCCTGAACCGGGTACTCCCCGACCTGGAACGCGATTATCTGATCGGCGATCTCGAGGAGCAGTATCTCGAATATGCCATCCGGCTATACGGGAGGCCGAGAGCTATCCTCTGGCTCTGGCGGAGGGTGATTTCGCTCACCGGGGCCTGTCTCTGGTCACTCATCAGACATGGAAAGATGCGGGAGGTGGATGTGAACCTCGAAGCCGACCGATTCCGACGTAACACCCGCTCTGTTTCAGATCCCGGCGGCAGCAGCACTCTGTTCGATCGGCTGAAGCAACATCTGAAATACAGCATCAGGAGAGTGCGCCGTCAGCCGACTTTCTCAGCGGTCATCATCCTTACACTGGCACTCGGGATCGGCGCAAACGTCACCATCTTCAGCCTGGTGAATGCAATACTGCTCCACCCTCTCGATTACCCCGACTCGAACGAACTGGTTGCGCTCAACCACTTCTATCCCGGCAAAAATCTGATATCGAATACATCAGTCCGCGGTTTCACTGAATATCGCGATACCATCAGCAGTTTCGAGAGTGTCGCCGCCTCACGGAGCTGGGTAACCAACCTGACCGGACTCGGTGATCCGGAGCGACTCATCGGTGGTCAGGTAAGCTGGAACTGGTTCGATGTATACGGAGTGGAGCCGGCCATGGGCCGGACCTTCCTCGAAGAGGAGGATCTCTTCGGCAACAGCCGGGTGATCATATTGAGTGACGGCTTCTGGAATGCCCGGCTGGCAGGTGATACCGATGTGATCGGCCGGACGGTCCAGCTGAACGGGGAATCGTACGAGATCGTGGGGGTGATGCCGGAGGGCTTCCGCGACTTCATGGGACAGACCCGCCTTCTCTGGACCCCTCTGGCTCTGACACCAGACCAGCTTGCCAACCGGAGTATCATCTTCGAATTTCTGCGCACGATCGCCCGTCTTGACGACGGTGTCACCCTTGAGGCGGCCCGCGCCGAGATGGCCGTCAAATCAGAGATCATGTATGAGGAGATCGCCCAGCTCATCCCTGATGGCTGGAGTTGCCGGGTGACGGCCATGAACGAACTGGCTCGTCAGGGATTCCGCTCCTCGCTCCTGCTCCTCTTCGCCGCAGTCGGGATCGTCCTGCTCCTGACCTGTTCCAACGTCGCAAACATGCTGCTGGCCCGCTCGATCCGTCGACGGAAGGAGGTCGCCATCCGTAGCGCCCTCGGTTCGGGCCGCAGGCGACTGGTCGGAATGCTGTTGACCGAGAGTGTAGTCCTGGCTGGTCTGGGCGGTATCGCGGGACTCTTCCTCGCCTGGTGGGGTGTGAGGGCCATCATCGCCTTCGGTCCTGCCCAGTTCGGGATGGCTGGTATCACGATTGACCTGCCGGTACTCCTCTTCACGCTGGGAGTCTCCTGTATTACCGGCGTGCTGTTCGGTCTGGCGCCGGCCGCCCAGATCTCCCGCCTCGACATCCAGGGAATACTGCGCGAAGGAGGGCTCGGTTCCCATATCGAACGGAGCGGTGGACGGTTACGGCAGATCCTGGTGGCGGCCGAGTTCGCCATGGCCCTGATCGTACTGGCCGGGGCAGGTCTGCTCATCCGGTCCATCGACGGCCTGCAGCGTATCGATCCCGGGTTCGATCCCGATAACATCCTCACGATCAGTCTCTCCATCCCGCCGACGAAATATTCAGAAGCAGCAACGATCAGCGCTTTCTGGGACGAACTGCTGACCCGCCTGAACGAGACACCGGGGGTCGAGGGGGCCACGTTCGCATCACAGGTGCCCTTCACCGGAATGGGCTATACCACCATCTTCGATGTCGAAGGGTATGTGATCGACGAAGATAATCCCCAGCCATGGGGGGATATCAGAATCGTCAGTCCGGGATATTTCGAGACTCTGGGCCTGCCGCTGATCGAAGGCCGCGTCTTCGATCCGGCCGACGCACCCGGATCGCTCCCGGTCATCGTCGTCGATGAAACAGCTGCAGAGCAGCTCTGGCATGAGACCGACCCTCTCAGCGGAAAAGCATTCGGGGACCCGGATGACCTGGAGAACGATCCCTGGTTCCATGTGGTGGGCGTGATCGGACATGCTCATCACCAGGGCCTGGTGGAAGACACCCACATTCAGGTCTATTTCACTGCGCATCAGAATCCCAATACGAACGCCACTCTTCTCATCAGGACTCTGGGTGACCCGCTCGATATGGTTCCGACGGTCCGCTCCACGATACTCTCTATCGACTCCGACCAGCCGCTCGGGCCGGTCAACA
>JALGVQ010000125.1 GCA_025774615.1 bacterium | reverse complement strand
GCCCCGGTTCGATAACCATATATTAGGTCACAGGGGGACGGCGTTCAGGAGCCGTCTCCGCCGCCACCTCTCAGATCCCGTTCCAGCTGTTGGAGAAGCTGCTCCAGCCTGTCCATCGTCGTACCATATTCCGCCCATCGCCCGGCCCGCAGATGCTCCTGGGAATCCCGATAGAGCGTAAGGGCCTGCGAGGCCAGCCGGGCCGGTACCACCACCGTCACCGGGTCAGAGCCGGGGCGTTCGAACGTGATGGGAACGGATCCCGTCGAGGGGTATTCACCGCCCAGGAGGTTCTGGAGGCCCGTCTGAAGGTTCTCTTCCATGATCACCTTCGGCCCGTAGGAGAGGATCACCCGCTTCAGTTCGGGCAGATCGCTCCGGTCGGCCCTCAGATAGATCGGTTCGACATAGAGGATGCTCTCACCGATCGGGATCACCAGCAGGTTGCCCCGGATCACCTGACTCCCCTGTTGGCTCCAGAGGGTGAGCTGTTCGCTGATGCGCGGATCCTGGTCGATCCGTGCCTCGATCTGCATGGGGCCGTAGATCACTTCCTGCTTCGAGAACTTGAAGAGTACCAGTTCACCGTAGTGTTCGGGGTCACACCTGGCGGCGAGCCATCCCACCATGTTGTTCTTCCCCACCGGCGTGAAGGGAAGCATCAGGATGAACTCCGGTTCCTGTGACTCGAAGAGAGAGAGGATGATGTAGTAGGAGGCCATGGGAACCTCACTGCCCGAGTAGACCTCGGTAGCCTTGACCCAGAGGTCCTCCTGGTTATAGAAGACTTCGGGATCTTCCATATGGAAGGAGCGCCACTTGTCGGCCACGAGTTCGAAGAGGTCGATCGGGTAGCGGAGGTGCGGCACGATAGATTCAGGCATCTCAGACATCGGTCTGAAAAGGGTCGGGAATATCGCTCCCAGGGCTCCGGTGATCGGATCGGGTTGCGCGAGGTAGAACGCGACTTTTCCGTCATAGGCGTCGACCGTGACTTTGACGCTGTTCCGGATGTAGTTGATGCCGCCGGGACCGGGGTCGGAATAGGGTATTTTGGAGGTCACCGTGTAAGCGTCAATGATCCAGTACAGTCGGTCGCCGGCGACCACCAGATATGGATCGTTGTCGTAGCGGAGGAAGGGGGCGATCTTCTGCACCCGTCGTGCGACCGAGCGGTTCTCCATCAGTCGTGTGTCGGGAGTCGGGTAACCGCTGATCAGGAGTTTCAGATGGCCGTACTTGAGCGCGTAGATCATCCGGCGCCAGAACCCGCCGATCGGAACACCGCCATCACCTGCATACATGACGGTGGAGTTCATCTCACCGAGGGGGTAGTCGAACTCCTCTTCGGAGGTGTTGACGAGCACGTAGTTGTTGGTGAGTTCCCCGTAGTAGATCTCCGGCCGTGCCACTTCCATGCCCACGTCGCTCTGCGGGGGGATGTCCTTGAGGAAGAAGACCGGCATTCCCTCGGATGTGACCTCGTTCACCGGGCTCATCGCCACCCCGTACCCGTGGGTGAATTTCAGATGCTGGTTCACCCAGGTCTGGGCCTGCGCGGCGAGTCGACTGGAATCGATCTCACGCGGCGCCAGCAGTACCTGGCGATACTCTCCATCGACCATATACCGGTCGACATCGGGTGACTGGAACCGGTAGTAGAGCCTGATCTCCTGCAGCTGACTCAACGTCTGCCGGAGGGGACGCCAGTCCCAGAGCCTGATGTTCTGGAATGTGCCGCTGTACTCCTGGAGATCATCAGCCGTAAGGGTCAGATTGGCAGGAAAATCGTGTTCTGAAATATTGTCGAGCCCGTAGCCGTACCGGGTGTACTCGATGGCGTGTTCGATGTACTCACGCTCCTTGGTCACCTCGTTCGGTTCCACAACGAACTGCTGGACGGCGGCTGGGAAGAGTCCGGTCACCACGACCAGCAGCACCAGGTATCCCCCGGCGGCAAAGAGCGGGATCTTGAAATCCTTTTTCCACAGACCGTACACCATCGCTCCGAAGAGGATGACACTCAGGCCGATCATCAGTCGGAAGGCCCAGAGATCGGCATGGACGTCTGTGAATGAGGCCCCGAACACCACCCCCTGCGACGAGTAGAGCAGATCGTATATCTCAAGCTGGAAGTGCCAGGCGAGGAGCAGAAAGAGCAGGGCTGCCAGGAAGATCAGGTGCAGTCTCACCCGGGGGCTTACATACAGCTTGTCGTAGGCCCAACCGAGAGCCTTGCTCTCCCAGTAGACCAGCAATACCGCCGCGGCGGTGACGGCAAGGGTGGCAAGGAACCACTGCTTCAGGAATAACAATACGGGCAGGGTGAAGACGTAGAATCCCAGATCCTTTTCGAAGAGGGGATCATTGATGCCGAAGGGCTGGGCGTTCATGGCCTGCATGACCTCCATCCAGCGATCTGAGGCCCACGCCCCTAGAGTCACTGCGATCACGGCTCCCAGACCGATAAAAACAAGCCTTCTGAGCCGCTCGAGTACCTCTCCCGGCACCTGGAGGTCGGAATAGAATTCACGCCACCTGCCTCCACCACGCTTCGAGACCACGCGCAGGTTCGCATAGAAGAACGCGAGGAAGAAAACAGCGAAGAGGATGAAGAGTATCACCCTGCTGCCCAGTATCTTCAGGAACACCCCCTGGAACTCGACGGAGTTGAACCACCACCAGTCGGTAAGGAATCCCACCACGAGTTCTCGCAGCAGAAGGATGACGATAAAGACGATGAAGAGGATGGTTACGACTTTTTGACGGTTCATACACTCCCCCGTGGGAAAAAGGTCAGCCGCAATCGGCTGGACTCATGCTGTGGAGCTCTCTCTCAGGTGCCCGACGTCTGACTCGGAACATTAGTAGTTTCCGGAACCATATAATATACGAAACGGGCGCCCGGTCTTCTCGACCGAACGCCCGTACATGGATTTTATATTTTCTACCCGCCAATGCGATAGATGAAACTCCACCCCATCGAATCGTATGGCTGATCGTCGGTGAAGATGGTGTCGTGGCTGAGAACGTCGATCGTGATATGACGCTTGGGGTTCATCCTCTCCCCGTTCCGCCATACCATACCGCGGGTCACCCACTGGCCGGTGAAGGTCCCGTCACCATTGTTCCGGAGCCTTGATCGTATGTGGTTCCGGTTTCCATGCATGTTGGCCCAGGCCGGGTAGTGGATCAGGATGACGTCGTCAGGATCACCGGTCGTCACCTCGATCGTAATGGTGTCACCTGCAGCCAGAGCAAGGATGTTTTCACGGTTGGTCAGGGTGCTCACGTCGGTCAGGATCGTGTCCAGGCCGCCAGGTGATGTCAGGTGCACCTCCTGGATCGTGACGGTATTCGGATCGGAGATGATCGTGGTTCCCGAAATGGCGGTCATCCGCCAGCCCCGATTATGCATCTCGGCGGTTGCGTTCTCGCGGCGCTCGAAGGTCGCGAAACGAACTGCGGTATCGGTGAAGTCCTTCGAGTAGTGAGTTGCGGTGGTATCGATGATATGGAAGGTGCCGGAGAGCAATCCTGTCCAGATCACATCCGCGGTCGCGGGACCGTCCCCCTCATCATGGATCGTGATATCCATGTCACGCTGGACGTCCAGCATCTGACGTCCCCACCGCCATGGTACGATGTCGGCCAGGGTTCTGCCCGGTCCCATTGTCGGCGTGTCGGGGTCCTCGGCTCCCTGCGCGCTGAAGAGATCGAAGGTGAAGAAATCGGCCTCTTCCAGAATGGCGGCTTCGATGGCCGAGCGATCCTCGCTCAGTTCGGTCGGGCTCAACTCACAGCCTGACACCACCAGCACCATGACCATCATCGTGCCTCTCAGCCATCTGGTGATAGGTTTCTGCATTATGTTCATCCTCTCATTTCTGCTCGATCGAGCCCGCCGTCGTCAGGTCAGAACCTGTAGAGGAGGTCGATCGAGGTGTAGTTGGTAACGCTGTTGTCTTCGGGTTCCCGGTGCCGTTCCGGGGTAAGATTGATGAGTGCCTGGATCGCCAGACCCTTCCAGACCGGAATCTCCATGGTGGCGCTCAGGTCGACATACCAGAAGTCACTGTCCCATTCGGTCTCCGATTCGTATGTCCTCCAGCCTGTCTCCAGTGTGAGAAAGGCCCAGAAGCCTCCACCGGAGAGCATATTCGCCTCAGTGAAGAGGAAGGGCTGGGACCAGGAATCGGTGATATGGGTCACTCCGAAGAGGTCAACGTACGAGCTGTCGGTATAGCCCTCGGTCCGGTGGTTCTGCCAGCCGGTACCGAAACGGACCTCCCAGGCCTCTCCTGGGTGCCAGGTCGGACCAGCCGCGAATCGCAGGTCGGTCCCGTCGTTGTAAACGAGGGTCTGTTCGCTATAGGTGCGTTTCTCGACGCCCGCCTCCAGCCACATCCCCCATCGGCTGAGGGGCGCGATCCTGCCATTCAGGCGTACACCATGCATGGTCCTGTCAGGGCGGGGTCCCGCATTGCGGTAGGTCCTGACGTCCCGGTAGATGGTAGCCTGCAGATCACCGCCCGTCGGTAATACCCATCCGAGGACCAGCCGCAGATCGGAGTCCCCGTGATCGAGGGCGGTCGTGTCGGGAGCAGCCTGGCTACGCCCGTCTGCTTCGAATTCGAACCAGGGACCGGTCCACCCGCCACCGCGAAGTCTGAGGGAACCGCTGAGAGTCCGGGTGTCATAGAAGAAGGTGTTGTGGTGATCGTAATCGAACTGCTCGGCTCTCACTCTGCCACTGATACTCCACTGTCCCGACCAGCGGTACGCTCCCCGCAGGGTGCCGAGGAGCGCATCGTAATCGTTGGAATAGATGAATCCCTTGTCGGTGAACCGCTTGGTCTCCCAGCGGGTTTCGGCCGATGTGCTGAAGCCCTGCCAGGTTCCCTTCCGCCATACTGCGCTGAGCGTGTTGTAGGTGTATTGCTGTCCCAGGAAGAACCGGTCTCCGAACTCGAGGGTGTGGCCTCCGGTTGAGAGTGGAGTGTAGTGGAGGTTCAGGTGGAGGTTGCCCTCGCTCATCGTGCTGGATGTGTCCGCGCTCAACACGGTATAGCTGTGCGAGAAGAAGTCGTAGCCGGTCCCGAATTCCACACGGAACGGTCCGCCCATCCCCGGCAGGCGTGGAAGGGAGCCGTTCTGCTGGCCCTGGATCGTTATCCAGGGAAGCGCCATCAGCAGTCCTGCTAGTGCCCTGTAACGCAACAACCGTCGCATTCGAGCGGCGCCGAATCCCGACCGGCTGCGTTGCGCCTCCTCGCCATAGCCACCGCTATGCCTCGTCGCTGCGCCTTGCAGACCGGGCCCGGCGTCACTCTCGGTGCCGACGTTTGTCACCTGACATGACACCAGGCAGAATGCCTTGCTGCGAGAATCCCTCATCGGACGCTTTCTCTTAACCCTGCGGAGCCGGTGATGGAGGAGGTACCGAGCCGCCTGCCCGGCGAACGGCGGTCATGACAAGCTTCGCGGCGCTCTGGGCGTTTTCAAGCGCCTGCCGCAGATTGCCCGACATGAGCCGTGTTCTTGCCTGGTTCAACTGGCGGTCGGCCTGCTGCATGAGCCTGCTCACTCCCTGGATGGGGCTGTTCGCGAGTTCTGAATGCGCCTCCCGCAATTCTTCGGCGTGAGCGATCGCCATGGCCACGTCCTCGCCGGTGAGTGCGCCCATGGTCAGGCGTTCGGCGAGCCTCAGGGCGGTACGGGCGGTCAAAGTGTGTGCCAGGGCCTGTCGGAGATCTCCGGCAGCCAGGAGGTGGACCGCTTCGGCCTGGGCGGTTCTTGCCCGTTCGAGCGCTTCGATGGCGGTATCCACAGTGATTTCACCAGCTTCGAGACGATCGATGCGTCGGGTAGTCTCGTCGATCTCACGCTGGACCGATTCGGTGGTCAGACCTGATCTGTCAACGTGTCTGAGGACCTGTCTCAGCAGGTTGTCGGCCTGTTCCATGAGTCTGAATGAGAGCATGAGGTTGTTCCGCTGGCGGGCCTGGCGGGCGCGCTGGAGAGTATCGACCGACAGGGCGAGCTGGCGGAGTACTTCCGGGGGAGCGTCAGGTCCGACACTGCTGCGGAGGAACTGCATCATCTCAAGATTGCGTTCTGAAAGCCGAGTGTAGTGGGGGAGTCTCTGGGCGAGTTTCCGTATCTGGACCGAAAGCTGGCGAAGCTGGTCCAGGTTCCTCCTGGCCATCGTGCCGGCCTGCTGGTACCGGCGGCCCTGCATATGGCCCTGCGCCTGTACCCATTGTGAGCGGATGTTCCGGAGCCGCGTCATCATCGCTTCATCACCGAGCTGTTGGGCCACGGGGAGCAGTTCTTCATACAACTCTCTGGCCTGCTCCAGCAGTTCTCGCACTTCATCCGCTCCGGGGGGCTGCGCCATGACCTCGCGGATGGGGGTCCCGACCAGTGTTATGGTGGCCGCGACGATAAGGGCAACCCCCCCGACTGCGGATGTTTGAAATGGATGGATTCTGTACATCATCTGAGATCCTTGACCGTCGGATGTTCCCGGACGGGCCTGATTCGGCCCGACGGCACATCTGGTTACTGCAGATTAGTCGCAACTCCCATGCCATTGATGTCACGATTGCCCCCGGAAGACCTCTTTTCGATGTAACTGTATAAAATACAATCGATTACACCGCATTCTAAATAACTGATAGAGCAGATCAGGTGATCAGGGAGATGACGATCGGACGGTAAAGTGTCCCGGATGGTACACTGGCTGTACGGCAGGGTACATCTGGATGGATGCTGGGAGCCTGTCGTCGATTTCTCCTGCAGGCTCCTGGCGGGCTGAAGTAATCAGCCCCCGTGGAGGGTGAAAGCGTATTCGATGAGCGCCAGGAGCGCTGCTGCGTATGTGGAATAGGTCGTGTCGTCGACGACCCAGCTGGAGGAAACGGAAGGATCGAGTCCGTTACCGGGTACGAGATCATCCAGCAGGACCTGGGCATATGAGAAAAGGGTTTCTCCGTTGAGGAAGTAGACCTGGGCGAGCATGAGTTGCACGAGTTCGGTGTCGATGGTTGGATCGTGACTGAAAACGTAGTCGGGATCGTTCTCCAGTGCTGTTCTGCCATACGTCATGGCGATGGGCAGACCGCCCGGCAGTTCACGATGAACGATCAGCCCGCCAACGCGGGGATCCTCATTCGCAGAGTCCCTCTGGATGGCCTGGTCGAAGCGCCCCGCCGCAGTTTCAAGATCTCTCTGCCGCAGAGCCGTCCATCCCAGTCCGGTAAATGCTTCCGCGTATTCCTGATTATGACTCAGAGCAGCCTGAAAGCTGGAGGATGCCGTTTCATATTCTCCCGCCTCCCACGCCTCCCAGCCCACTTCAGTGAGACTCTCTTCATCATTCGGTGTGGCGGTCACTTCTGTGGAACGGTCGCTCTCATTACCCGCTTCATCGATCGAGGTCACGGCGAATCGGTAGGCCGTTCCATTTGTGAGACCCGTGATTGTAAGCGTGGTCGGGTTGAGGAGGTCACTCTTTGTCTCACTACCGCCTGCGGCTTCCCGATGGTAGACAAAGTATCCGGCCAGATCGCCGGCTGCCACCGTGATCCAGGTCACGGTCACCCTACCGTCTCCGGCGTTCGTGATGAGCCCGACAGGTGAGTCGGGCGCTTTCGTATCGGGATCGGGACCGGAACAACTGCTGGCGGTCAGGATGGAGATCAATACCGCGGCTGCCAGGATCTTCGGAGGATACTTCATCTCAGCAGCGTCATCTTCCGGGAGAGTCTTCCCGAAGATGTCTCCAGTACGTACAGATAGATACCGCTGGCCACCGGATGGCCGTCGTGATCATCGCCGTGCCAGGTTACGGAATGCCGTCCTGCGGGGAACGCTCCTTCGGCCAGGACCTGGACTGTCTGTCCACGGGTGTTCATGACCACGAGACGCACATGATCCGCCCGGGGCAGCCGGAAGGCAATACGGGTGGAGGGGTTGAATGGATTGGGGTAAGCGGATTCAAGAGTGAGGTCTCCCTCTTCTCCTGACGGTTCGCCTCCTTCAGATCGCAGCTGGAAAAGGCCGAACTCCTCCACCGCAACGGAAGCCTGACGAGCGCTCAGGTCCACCGTGGTGGGTTGTGGTGTCCACCGTTGCCCGTCCGAGGTCCACAGCGCGGGCATCTCTCCCGGTCCGACCTCCCCTGCTGCCCATTCGATCGTCACCGTGCTCTTCCGTCCAGGCACCAGACCGGGCACATCGATCCAGTACGCGGGGGAGAGCGCGTCACCGGCAGGGGAGTTCCCGGTGGCAAGTGGCACTCCACTCCTCGCGAAGATCACCGGTTCCCTCTCATTACTCTGCAGGAGCAGGGCTATTCCCTCGCTCCACACGACTCCGCGGGGAATGTGGATCCGCAGTCTGCCGTCCGCAGAGATGATATCGGTGTCCGTTCCCACTGAAACGGCAGCAGTCGAGAGCTGTACGTCGGCTGTAGCCTGGTTGCCGGCCGCGTCGATTCCAACAGCATGAAGGTCGATCGTTCCGGTCGTGGTGAGTTGGTAATCGGCGCGCCGGATGAAGGCTGATGGGGCGTTCA
>JALGVQ010000124.1 GCA_025774615.1 bacterium | reverse complement strand
TACCGTTCTGGGGCAGTTCCTGGCATCGATCATGATGCTCATCGGTTACGCGATCATCGCCATACCGACGGGGATCGTTTCAGTCGAACTGGCCCGGACGAGCCAGGCACCCGCAGGTAGCGTCACCTGTCCGGCCTGTGCACGTTCAGGACAGGCTCCTGAAGACACGTACTGCCGGTTCTGCGGTTCGAAGCTGTAGTCGGACCGGTCCCCTTCTGTTCTGAATTCCCTTCTGGATCACCAGGGGAGAAGCCAGGTCTGAGCAGATCGCTTGCAGATGCGATTCTTCAATAGCTAATATGATTCTGATTGCCGGTCCCGCCCGTACATCCTCCTGCCACCCCGGCGAAAGGATCAGTCATGAGTATCCGAATGCGTTTCCCGATCACGACGGTCTTCATCCTGTTCATTCTGATCGGCACGACGGTCCAGGCACAGTGGTCGGATCAGAAGAGCGATGCGTGTACCAGTCTCCTGGTGTCCGGCGGTGCATCGGTCGACGGCTCGGTGATGATCACCTACACGTGTGACGCCGAATTCCTCTCACATCTGGAGTATACGCCGGCCGCAGACCATCCCGACGGATCCTTTGTGGAAGGTATCGCCGGAGGGCAGATCAGACAGATACCCCACACCTATGCCGTGGTGGGATACATCAACGAACACCAGGTGGCCATAGGGGAGACCACATTCGGCGGACGCCGTGATCTGACCAACCGGGATGGTCTGCTGAGCTATCCTGACCTGATGCAGCTCGCGCTGGAACGCGCCAGGACCGCCAGGGAAGCGATACAGGTGATGACCGAGCTTGTGGAAGAGTATGGCTACAGGTCCTCCGGGGAATCATTCTCGATCGGAGACAGGGAGGAAGCATGGATACTGGAGATGATCGGGCCGGGAAGGGGCATCAAGGGTGCTATCTGGGTGGCGGCGAGGGTGCCAGACGGTCACATTTCCGCCCATGCCAACAAGGCCCGGATCGGTGAATTCTCCCTCGACGATCCTGACAACTGCCTCTACTCCGACAATGTCATCTCATTCGCGGTGGAGAAGGGTTACTACGATCCCGACTCAGGTGATCCTTTCAGTTACTGTGAAGTGTATTGTCCGGCCACGCCATTGTCCGGCCACGCCATCCGATCTGAGGGTAACTGAAGCACGGGTCTGGAGCATCTTCAGGCGGGCAGCCCCCTCCCTCGACTTGCTCGCCGACTATCACAGGGGTGTTGAGGGTGCCGACCGGTATCCCCTCAGCATCAGACCCGACGAGAAACTAACGGTCGCCGACGTCTTCGCACTGATGCGTGACCACTACGAGGGTACCGATTTCGACATGACGGTGGGGATGGACGCCGGTCCTTTCGGAAACCCGTTCCGTGTGCGGCCGCTGGGCTGGGAGGTGGACGGGATCCGTTACTCCTGGGAACGTCCGATCTCGACCCAGCAGACAGCATTCTCCTTCGTAAGCCAGTCCCGGTCGGGCATCCCTGATGAGGTGGGCGGGATCATGTGGTACAGCCCTGATGACACCAACTACGCCTGCTACACTCCTTTCTACTGCTGCATCAATGTTCTACCGGAATCGTACACGGTCGGGTCGATACGAGAGTTCTCATGGAACTCAGCCTGGTGGGTGTTCAATTTCGTCTCCAACTTCTCCAACCTGATGTATTCGTACATGATCGAGGATGTGCGAGCGGTGCAGAGCGAGATCGAGAGTAACTACCTGGAGTCGCAGCCGGCCGTCGAGAAAACGGCGATCGAACTGCTCAAGACCGACCGGGAACTCGCGGTACGATATCTCACGGATTACTCCGTCTCACATCGAACGCTGGCGCGCGCTGGGGGAGAGTCTGATCGTGGGTTATAACGATGGCTACATAACCGGTCGCAGCAGAGGTTACCCTGAGGAGTGGCTGAGGAAGGTTCTCAAGGTAAGGCCCGATCAATTCAGGATTCCACCGGAGTAGATTCAGGGTGCCCACCGGAGTAACCGGGCATCCCCATCATGCAGTAATGATTGCTGGCCCTCTCGACGACATCATCCTCGAGAGGGTCAGAACCGCTGATTTTTCATATCAGTTCAGTGTGATGGTGTGGGTCAGGGCGTATGGTCCGCCATCGGCGTCATCCCGATACACTTCGACCCAACACGTGCGTTTTCCAACGAAGATCTTGAGGAACGTACTCGGGGCGCCTCTATCCCCGATTCCACGCGCATGTCCCACGTCGAGTTGCCACAACCCGTTTATCGTCGAATAGGAGAAGTTGTGTGTGTGTCCACAAAAGTAGGCCGTTACTTCGTGTTCGCGCAGGAGTTGCTGGAACCGATGACTGTTCTCCGGATGAGCATCCAGGTTCCCAGTCTGATGTCGACGTCGTCCGTTCTGAAAGTCAGGGATCGATACTATCGGCAGATGACCGAACACAAAAACAAAGGGCCTGGAATTCGTCTCGAGGTCGTTCCTCAACCAGTCGTAGAGTGGTTCAGTGATATCTCCTTCTCTCATCGAATCTGACCTGCCATCATAGAATTCGTTGAGCACGACAAAATGAGCATTCCTGAAGTCGAATGAATATGTTGTCTCCTCACTGTTCTCCGGCCCTCTGCGGACGAGACCGGGAATGTCTCCTCTTCCCCAGTTCCTCAGCCATTCCATATCTTCCGGGGTCTCCGTTTCGTGGTTGCCAACCGCAGGATACCAGGGATAGTCCTCGCCCAGCGTCTTTTTGATCGTATCGAACACATGTTGTGGTGGATCGATATCCCCGACACTGACCATGAAGGACCCCTTGCCAACTTCACGGATTGCCTCACAGGCACCCAGAAAATATTGTGAGGATTGATATTCCGGCCCGGCATACTGGCGAGTGTCTGCGGTAATGGTGCAGGTGAAAACGGCATCCTTTTCCGACAACCGATCTGAACCCGGTGTTGCACAACCAGTTAAGGAGAGGTGCAAGACCAGGATCGTTCCGGTGAAGAAGTGTCTGAACTGCAGTTTCATGATGTATGCCTGCTTTTAGTCTGTTTGTGGAATACCGTCACAACCTGCTGTCACAACTCACGGTCGGAAGCCTCGCTGTTCTTCGCCATCCGGTTCCGCGGCAGGCGGAATCTAGTGAGATTCGATTCAACTGAACATTGTAATATCCGCGCCAGATCGTTGACTCATCGGGTGAAAAGGTTGCGATTCAGGGAGATTGCCGGTTCAAATGGGGATGGAGTAGGCTGTCGAGCATGATGATGGAATTCTGGTGGGTCTTCCCTGTCGCTATCGCATTTTCTGCCATTGCCATCGCCTCAGGTGTTTCCGGGGCCCTGGTGGCCCACCATATCCCCGGTGGGATTCTAAAGATCATCTTCGGGCTTGTGGGACAGCCCATTCCCGACTGGGAATTGTTGCATCCGGTCGATATCGAAACATTCACCGATATCAGGATCCAGGCCCACTGGGCGGCACGGATCGTGGGTGCGGTCGGTGAGGCCCTGGTACCGCGGGTACCGGATGACAGTCATACCAGTCTGACCTGGCTGGAAGGTCCAGCGATTCTTGGCGGCGCGGCAGTGCAAGCCGGTTCGCGTGCAGTGTATGCCGCGATCCACATCGGGAGGATGGAACTGCTGCTCCTCGATGCTGATATGAATACTCTGCAGGTATTGACACTTGATCAGCGGAGTGTTGCCGAGGCTGCTGCCTGGCTTGCAGGCGTGATAGATGAAGCAGGCTATCATGAAGGAACAGGGGATCTACCACTGTTCACCAGAGATATTCCCGATCATCCTGTTGGTTCTGGAGGACCGTTCTCTCACCGATCGGAACGCGAATACCAGGATCTGCAGAACTGGTTCGGGAACAGCAGCAGATTACTGACCGCATTCAGCGGGAGCCTTGATAGTTCCGGGATTTCACCGATCCGGTGCTGGCCCCATCATTTCGATATCGCTGCTCTGTTGTCGCTCGATCGGGACGCCGATCCTGAAAAGACCAGAAGCATCGGTATGGGAATGACCCCGGGTGACGGCAGCTATGCCGTCCCTTATTTCTATGTCACTCTATGGCCCTACCCGGATGCTCCGGACCTCCCCGATCTGACTGAAGGACACTGGCACACCGAGGGTTGGGTCGGAGCTGTTCTCACCGCTGAGGCACTGACGCGGTATACTGATGAGGAGGAGCAGAGTCGAGTGGCCTGGACGTTCCTTGATGAGGCAGTGTCAGCGACTCGTCGATTGCTCCAGGATCCGGCGTAGTGTGTCCTTTCACCATCATGAAGTGATGAATCTGGTGGCCGGTTGTCCCTCGTCTGCTGTCCTGTGGCATGACTGAACCAGTGATGGAAGTGTTGAACCTGTAAAGGAGAACCCGAGATGACCGAGTCATCTGAAAAGGTCTGGCACAAGGTACTGGAACACGGCGAGCTGGAGGAGGGACGGGTCCGCCAGGTGACCTGTGGGGGGCAGACCGTGTGCCTGACCCACTTCGAAGGGAAGTACGGCGCGCTGGACAACAGATGCCCTCATCAGGGTGGGCCACTCGGAGAGGGTGCCATCGAGAACGGGTACCTGCGCTGTCCCTGGCATGGTTGGGACTACCATCCCCTCACCGGGAGTCCTCCCGGCGGTTTTGACGATTCGGTTGAGACTTTCGAGGTGGAAGTTCGGGATGACGGGATCTATGTGGGTTTCGATCCTGAACCTGTTCCTCTCCTCACGGTCTCCGACCTGCTGGCTGGAACCATGGTCAATTGGGATATCCGCTGGGTGTTCGGCATGGTCGGCCATTCGAACCTGGGCATGGCCGACGCCATACGGCGCCGGGTCGAGGCGGAAGAACTCCGCTACATCGGCGTCAGGCATGAAGGTGCTGCGGCGTTTGCCGTGTCGGCCTACGGGAAGCTGACCGGTCGTCCTGCCGCCTGTCTGTCGATCGCGGGACCGGGTGCCACGAATCTGCTCACCGGCCTGTGGGATGCCAACGTGGACCGGGCGCCCGCCCTGGCCATCACCGGTCAGGTCCAGACCCAGGTCCTGGGTCCCGGCGCCTTCCAGGAGATAGACCTGACTGCCGCCTTCGGCCGGGTGGCGCAATGGACTCAACCGGTTCTGGCATCCTCAAACCACGCCGAACTGGTCACCCTCGCCTGCAAGAGTGCCGTCCTGAACCGGGGAGTCTCACACCTGATCCTGCCCGATGAGGTACAGGAGATGGCTGCTCCGGATGGGAGTGAGCCGGGGAGCCCTGATGGGCGACTCTCCGACAGGGCTATTGCGCCCCCTCCGGATGCGCTCGGGAATGCGGTGGATCTGCTGAAGGACTCGAAACGTCCGGCCATCATCGTGGGACATGGGGCCCGCTTTCATATGGAGGGCATCACGCGCCTCGCAGAGCTCCTCAACGCTCCGGTGATCACCACCTTCAAAGCGAAGGGACTCATCCCTGACGATCATCCTCTGGCCTGTGGTGTCCTGGGCCGGAGCGGGACACCGGTGGCAAGCTGGTTCATGAATGAATCGGATTGTCTGCTGGTCCTCGGGTCGAGTTTCAGCAATCACACCGGCATCACACCCAAGAAACCGACGATCCAGGTCGATTTCGATGCCATGATCCTGGGCAAGTTCCACGCGGTGGATGTTCCTGTCTGGGGCGAGATCGACCGGACGGTATCCGCGCTCCATTCAGCACTCGAGGGTACAGAGGGGTGGACAGATACCCGGGATGAGATCGCCGAGCGCTGGGCGATCTGGCGGACGGAGAAGGACTCCCGTGCCGGGGATGATCGGGGTCAGGGACTCAACGCGGCAGGTATCTTCGCTGTGCTCGGCCGGGTGATCCCCGACGACGCCATCATCACGGTCGATGTGGGCAACAACACCTATGCCTTCGGGCGCTATTTTGAGTCGAAGGGGCAGCCTGTCCTGATGTCGGGCTACCTGGGATCGATCGGATTCGGCTACCCGGCGGCACTGGGAGCCTGGGCTGCCGCTCAGGAGGAGGGTTCACCGTTCCATGGACGCAAGGTTGTCGCCATCACAGGAGATGGAGGATTCGGACAGTACCTGGGAGAGCTCACCACGGCCGTGAAATACGGGATGGATATCACCCATATCCTGCTCAACAACAACGAGTTGGGGAAGATCTCCAAGGAACAGCGTTCAGGAGACATGCCGGTATGGGAGACCGACCTGCGCAACCCTGATTTCGCAGCCTTTGCCGAGCTGTGTGGTGCGTTCGGGCGCCGGGTCGAGACGTTCGATGGTCTGGAAACCATACTCGGTGAAGCGCTGGATCATGACGGTCCCGCGCTGGTCGAGCTGAAATGGGATGTTGATCTGATATAGTGGCCCGGTATCTGCTGCGCGCTCCGGTCTATTCTCTGTTCGCAGCTACTCCGAACGGGTGGAAGTACCTGTGCCAGGACTCCGGTGTCGATCCGTGGTGGTTGTCTCCGAGGAAGTAGTCCAGGAGGACCTCGCGAAGACGGGTCATCTCCTTCAAACGGCCACTATGCCTGGGATCGGCGATAGTCAGGCTGAGCAGCTCGAGTCCACGATCCAGAGCCCGGCGGGATCGTTTCTCATTGCCCCTGGATTCCCAGCGCAGCGCCCGCTCCACCTCACTGCCGATGTGGGCGAACTGTACGACGAGTGGGAATTCTCTCCACCGTCCGGCTGCCAGGGATGGGTGCTGTTCGGTCATACCTCAACCAGCTTGTCGACGATCTTCTCGATCAACTCTCTGATTGCCGCATCGTCGACGCCCCGACTCATGTTTCCCCTGCTCGGGCGGATGTTGACCATGTCCCCGAATCCCTCCCGAGCCATCTCCATCAATTCGTCGGCAGTTATACTCTCTTTGATGATTCGCATGATCCCAATATAGAAGATACCACCAACCGTCGAACAGGTGGACTTCCGCCAGGTGGATCTGTGAATTCAGGGATTGGCGGTACCGCAGAGCTTCACCGGGGCGCTGATCAGAATAGATCTCCAGATAGCCAGGCCAGTGCCCTGGCGCAGAATCCCGACTCGATCCCGAAGATCCACGACGGATCGTTGCGCACGTTGGCCAGGTGCGGGTGGTGATTCTGGTCGAGCTCATACCCGGGTGGATTGTTCAGGAAGCGGGTCTCGCCGAAAATGGAGAGAAACTCCGTTTCGGCTTCCTGGAACTGTTCGATCTCAGCGATCAACCGTCCTCCGGCAGCTTCCTTACCTCTCACGTCACATTCAGCTGTGGCCAGCAGTAACCGCCAGGAGTATGCCTGTACCTCATTAAGGGCGTTCATCAGGCGCAGGGCGTAGCGACCGCGGGTTGCCTGTCTCTGGAGATCAACGAAGGTCGCCGCGGTCTCCCGATAGCGCTTGAATTCAGTCCGGGCGGTGGAGAGCCGATCGGCGTTGCGCTCACTCCACTCACCAGGTGCCTCAGGATCGGGCATGGTAAGCGCCGCCTCGATCGCCTCGTCTGGCCGGAAGGGACCGCGACGACCCGGGCTCTCGCGCAGGATCGCGTCACCTGCGTTCAATGCGGCTTCGAGCCCGTCGTGGACCACCGATGCCAGCTCCCGTCCAGCGGGACCGAAACGCCTCTGGCCGTAGGCGGCATTGAACTCATCGATTGTTCTTCCCTCGGATGACCAGGCGTATTCAGCGTGCGCGATCCAGCCACGCCAGTAGAACTCCATGTGAGGTGAGGAGTCATCCCAGGCGGTACACAAAATTCCGTCGAGTCCGTTTTCGGCTGTCAGTCGGTTGAAATCGCGGATCGGTACAACATTACCGCCCCGTCGCGGATGGATCGGCCAGGTCGTCTGAGCTGCGGTAGCCGCCATGGCGTGCAGGTCGTTCTGATGGTACCACTCCAGGGTGCGGATATTCCCATCCACCAGAGGCGATCCGTAGTTCCAGCGCATGTATACGCAGTTGGTGGGAAAGAGATTGATGCTCGCGGCCAGGTTCCTGTCAGCCGCGCTCCAGATGCTGTCGAACTCCTCCCCGGGCATGTTGCGCAGAGTCGTCGGCCAGACGCCGGCATCCTTGAGGGGCATGTCGTCCCACATGATCGGGATGCGATCGTGCTCGGCCGCGAACGCCGCGACCCGTTCGAGCCATTGCATCTGGAGCTCGAACGATGAGAGTCCGGTCGCCCGGCCCGCTTCGCTGGCCCCGACCTGCACCTCATCGCCCCCGATATGCAGGTAACGGCTGCCGGGAGTGGCCTCGATGGCATCGAGGTAGAGGTCGAACTGCACTTCATAGGTGCGTTCGTTCAGGGGGTCAAAGGCCCAGTCACTGGCCGGATCATCACGCAGGTCGCGGTACTCCTCGTGCTTCAGGATGAAAGCGGCATGCCCGAGTCCCTGGATCAGGGGGCTGATCTCGATGTGACGTTCACGGGCGTAGCGAGTCAGTGCGGCCACCTCTTCGATGCTCATTGCGTTGTCCGCGCCCACCACCGGCTGTCTGCGGTAGCGCAGCTTGTCCTCGAGTTCGAAGATCACGGCATTGATCTTCATCCCCGCAAGCCGGTCGATGGCATCGTAGTAATACTTCATCCGGTCGAGGTGATGCTTAACGTCGAAATGGACCGCCCGATAGTCGATATCGGGCCAGTCGATGATGTGCATTGCCGGGATCTCGATGCCCCGGTCTTGAGCGTCCTCGAGCAGCTGTTGCAGGGTCTGACAGCCGTAGAAGAGACCAGCCTCACCCCGGCTGGTGATCCGCACGAACCCTTCGGTGATGGCCAACTCGTACCCTTGAGGGTGCTCGGGAGTCAGGCCACTGCTGCTGAGTGCCAGTTCAAGCACACCCGGTCCGGTTCCTGATCCTGTCGGCAATCGATCGAGCAGGGGGGGCAATACTGCAGGCCGGTTTGTTCCTTCACCGAGGGCCAGGGTATGCAGACCGCCGGCAGAGAGTCCGGGCCCCTCTTCGACGGAAACACGCTTCGGTTGAGGCAGAAGCTCGAATCCATCCGGTTGAATGGAAACCGGAGAGAGACCACCTGAAAGCAGAGTGATCGTGATGGCGGCAATGATGAACGATTTTGCACTCATGGTGATTGTTCTCCTGTTCGACAGGACCAAGGCATCATCGATATATATCCTCTGCTTCAGAGCGAATATCCGAACAACCGGGGCAAGGCTTCAGTGATCCAGGGCAGATAGGTGACCAGAAGCAGGGCAAGGACCATCACAGCGTAAAAGGGCAGAAGGGCGCGGGTGGTCTCGGCGATCGAGGTCTTCCCCAGGCCGCAGCCCACAAAGAGGATCGAACCGACCGGCGGGGTGCAGAGGCCGATGCAGAGGTTCAGCACCATCATGATGCCAAAGTGCAGCGGCGTCATCCCGAGCATGACGGCGATCGGGAGGAAGATAGGGGTGAAGATGAGCACCGCCGGGGTCATGTCCATGAAAGTGCCCACCAGCAGCAGCACAATATTGATGAAGAGAAGGATGAGTATCCGGCTATCGGTGAGCGAGAGCAGAGCTGCGGTGAGTTCCTGCGGGATGTTCTCGTAGCTGAGGATCCACGACATCGCCGTGGAGGTACCGATCAGCAGCATCACGATGGCGGTGGTCTCCACGGCCTTCAGCAGGATATCCGAAAGCTCCCTGATCCGGATCTCCCGGTAGGCCAGCGTCAGGATGAATGCATAGATGACTGCTATCGCGCTCGCCTCGGTGGCGGTGAAGAGCCCGGCCACGATCCCGCCCATGACGATCACGATCAGCAGGAGGCTCGGGATAGCTTTCAGGAATATGGTGAGTGCATCAGCCATCGAGGGGCGCTCACCGGCCGGGTAAGCCCGGATCGAGGAGATGACCCCGCATACAGCCATCAGACCCAGTCCCACCAGTATCCCCGGCAGGTAGCCGGCGAGGAAGAGGGCGGCGATCGAAACCCCACCGCTCGCCAGCGAATAGACGATCAGGACGTTGCTCGGAGGGATGAGGAGACCGGTGATCGATCCGGTCATCGTCACCGAGACGCTGAAAGGCCGCTCGTACCCTTCCCGTTCCATGGCGGGGATCATAAAGCCCCCGATGGCGGATGTCGCCGCCACCGCTGAACCGGAGATGGCGCCGAAGAACATGCAGGCCACGATGTTGATGTAGGCGAGCCCCCCCGGGAACCCCCCGACCAGCACCCTTGCAAAATCGATGAGTCTTCCCGCGATCCCTCCGCGGGCCATCAACTGCCCCGCCAGGATAAAGAAGGGGATCGCCAGGAGCGCGAATGAGTCTAGCCCGGTCGCCATTCGCTGTGCCACGGTAGTCACAGCCGGTCCCGCGGGGATCGTCAGCAGCATGGTGACCACGGTGGAGATACCGATACTGATCGCGATCGGCACACTGAGGGCAAGGCAGGCGATGAAACTGACAAGGAGGATGAGGACCGGGGCCTCCATCACTCACCTGCCCTGTCGGTGAGAGAGTCCGTGATCGCGCGTGCCGCGAAGAGCATGATCAGGAGCCCCGAGAGGGGGAGGGCGAGATAGACGAAGCCCATCCCGATTCCCATCGCGGCTGAGATCTGATGAAGCTGAAACGCCAGGACCACGAGGTTGAGTCCGCCGCCGACCATCACCGCCAGCGCGAAAAGGATCACGATCAGGTTGACCGCCAGATCGAGTCTGAGCGACCCGGCAGCACCCAGTTTTTCCCTGAGCAGATCGATGCCGAGGTGGGCTCTCGTCTCGAAGGCATACGCGGCCCCCAACAGACCGATCCAGATCAGCAGGAATCCTGCGAGCTCCTCGGTAAAGGAACTCGGCCGGTTCATGATGAATCGGGAGATAACCTGCCAGGTCACATCGAGCACCATGACGGTCATCAGCACGATGAGGAGTATCGAGAGCCCCTTCAGCACCAGGCCGGTCAGTGGCTCCAGACTGCGGGAAGATGGTTTCTCAGCCCCCATCACGCCCCACCGCTTTGATCTCATCGATCAGGAGATCGATCGGTGTTCCCACGTAACTCTCGTGCATCTCCTCCACCGCTTCTCTGAAAAGGCTGGTCTCCGGACGGATGATCTCGACGCCGGCGGCCTCGACTTCGGCCAGCGAGCGCTCCGAAGCCTCCCGCCACAGTCTGCGCTGTACATCCACCGATGCCTCTACCGCTTCGGTGAGCCATGCCTGTTCCTGTGCGGTGAGGCCCTCCCAGACCTTCGTGCTGATGAGCAGGATGTCGGGGACCCAGGTGTGCTCATCGAGACTGTAGTAGCGGCAGACTTCGTAATGTCGGCTGACATGGAAACTGGGAGGATTGTTTTCGGCGCCGTCCACCACCCCCTGCTGCAGTGCCGAGTAGAGTTCCCCCCAGTCGATCGGGGTGGCGGAACCTCCGAGTGCCTGAACCATCCGGGTCGAGGTTATGCTTTTCTGAACCCGGATCTTCATTCCCTTGAGGTCGGCAGGCGTCCGGATCGGCCGGTCGCGGGTGTAGAAGCTGCGCGGACCGGCGTCGTAGTAGCAGAGCCCGCGCAGGTAGAAATCCCGGCCGGCAAGGAGGAGCCTTCGACCGATCTCCCCATCCAGCACCTGCCAGAGGTGGTCGTAGTCCCGGAAGAGATAAGGGATGCTGAACACCTTGATCTCCGGCACGAACGATTCGAGCGGGCTGGCGGAGACCTTGGTCATGGCGAGACTGCCGATCTGCAGCATCTCGATCAATTCGCGTTCTTCACCCAGCTGACCGCCGGGGTGGATATCTATCCGCATCAGGCCCTCAGAGACTTCTGAGAGGACCTCGCCCATATGGACCATCGCCAGGTGCACCGGGTGGGTCACGTCGAGGCCGTGGGCGAGCTTGAGGACGCGGAGCCGGGACTGCTCCTGACACGATGTCAGCGAGAAAAGGGAAAGAAAGAGAAGGAAGGTGAAGAGGGGGGAGAAGAGAGAGGAACGGGCAGGGGACGTGACCTTGAGAACCCTTCTCACCGGTCGTCTTCTCCCGATTCGATGTCGAGCCCG
>JALGVQ010000004.1 GCA_025774615.1 bacterium | reverse complement strand
CCCCATGCTCCAGTCGCGCATGAAGCTGAATATCTGCTGATAGGGGACCCTCTCACCGAAGGGAACGAGCAGTCGCTTGTTGTAGATCTCTTCACTCTGCGAAATACCATCAGCGGTAACCATCATCGCCGAGTTGAAGTACCTGGAGGGCTGCTCCCCACGAGTGGCGGAGAAGGCTCCCGTCAAGATCGGCAGTCCCAGGTCCTTCTGCAGGCCGGTTGCAAACCGGTGTGCCCGAAGAGAGGAGTTCAGGTACTGCGGTATCGCCGTTTCAGGCCACACAACGAGTTCCAGCCCCTCGCCGGCCCGGGCAACAGCCGCTCTGGTGAGCCGTTCGTAAAGATAGAAATTGTACGGAAGCATCTGTCTGGCCAGTTTCACCTCCGGCCGGACACTCCCCTGTATAATCACGACATCGAGCGGTTCAGTACCCTCCTCCACCCATGCCGGCCCTGGCCCCACTCGCTGACCCGACTGATAATCGCTCCAGTGTCCCCGTTCCCCGGCTCCACCTGCCCAGAGGGTGATCCTGCCATAGAAGAGCACGGCGAGCGCCACGATGAGCGCCGGCGCGAATGCTTTGAGTATGACCGGCAATCTTTTGTCATGTGTCACAAGAGCTAATTGTGACATCCCCTTGTACATCAGACTGTTAACACTGGCAACCCATAGGTCGATTGACCACGACCCGGCCAGGGCAGCCAGCTGGATCGCCGCTGGATTGTACGTCTGGGTGAGAGCGAGCGTGAGCCAGGGGAACCCCATCTCGCCGAGGCTCTTGATGAACATGAATCCGGTCCAGAGAAAGGGAAGCATCAGCGCGCGGGCGTCCCTGCGTACCCTGGTCAGGAGCCAGACGAACACCGCGTCCACCAGGCCGAGATAGAGCAGTGCTCCGAAGAACGCTCCCGTATTCCCCCAGGCGATCCAGTAGAGTCCCAGACCGTTGACCATGAGAGACCATATGATCCCCCAGAGGAACGCCCTCTTCCCCTTCAGCCCGTCGATGCCGATCAGGAGAGGCACCAGCGCTATATAGGCCAGCCACCCCATCGGGAATGGGGGTTGGGCGAGCGTCAGCAGGAGCGCAGAGGCCAGAAAATACCTGAAATGGAAGCTGCGGCTACGGCCTGTCACCCCGGATACGCCCCCCGCCGCCGGTTTCCCCGGCTGCATTTCGGAAATAGCGAACGGTGCGGTTCAGCCCCTCTTCAAGAGGAGTCTGTGGGCGCCACCCCCAGGTATTCCAGGCCAGTATCGGATCGATGACCGATCGTTCCTGCTCACCTGCCTTGGCCGGACCATGCGACTCAGCCCCCCCCCATCCCACAGCCCGGACCACACCGTGATAGATATCGACAACAGTATGTTCCTCACCGGTGCCTATATTGGCTATGATCGTCTCTGGTCCGGCCAGCGCCGCGATATTGGCCGACACGACGTCCCGGATGTAGACATAATCCCTCGTCTGCAAACCATCTCCATTGATCACCGGTTCCTCATGGCCAAGGAGCTTGTGGGTGAATATCGCCACGACACCTGCCTCGCCGAACGGGTTCTGGCGGGGACCGTAGACATTTGCATACCTCAGAACGGCAAAGGAGATGCCGTGGATGGTACGATATGCCAGCAGGTATTTTTCCAACGCCAGCTTTGAGACCCCGTAGGGTGAGATTGGATCGGCTGGATGGGATTCATCTGCGGGGAAAACGGACTGCTCACCGTAGATCGCACCCCCGGTCGAGGAAAAGAGGACCCGCTCCACACCCTGTTCCACGCAGGCGTTGAGAAGCGTAAGCGATCCGGTGATGTTCACCTCAGCGTCGTGTCGCGGGTCCTCGACCGACTTGCGCACGTCCATCTGGGCAGCGAGGTGATTGAGCAACTCTGGTCTGAATTCCGCAAACACACCCCGAACGAAATCCTCATCCCGTATGTCACCTTCGAAAAAGGCAGCTTCGGGCGGCAGGAGCGCCCTCTCCCCGGTACTCAGGTTGTCGATAATACCCACCTCGTGTCCCGATTCCAGGAAGGCATCGGCGACATGGGACCCGATGAATCCCGCACCTCCGGTTATCAGTATCCGTCTTTTCCCCTCAGCGTCTGGCACCGATCAGTTCCTTTATCGATTCGATGTATGCAACCGCGTCATCACCGGTCACGAAGGTATGCAACATGACGTCCATCTGGCGGAGCTGTGTCTCTTTCGGCTGGTTCGGCGCGAACACCGCGCCATCGAGCCACCAGAGACGCCTGGTATCCTGATCGTAGAAACAGTAGGAAACGAACGGCCCTCCCGCCAGTTTCTCGGTATTCCCCCACAGTCCGTAGAGCCTCATGGCCCATCGTCCCTGGAATTCCACCAGTGTGGCGGCCGTCTGATCACGGGTTACCATATCCCCGTCGTAGTAGAGCCTGCAGATATGATCCCTGAGTCCCATCGCCTGCTGTCCCATGAAATCGATCACACTGAGATCCAGCTCCTCATTCCGCTCGATCTGACCACCCAGCCCCTCGAGCGCCCGCACCCATGCGAATCCCCGGTCATCGATCTCTTCATCTGGTATCCAGTAGGCGTAGAACCACCTTTCGAGCGCGTACTTGATCATTCGGATGAAGTTCTCATCCTCAAAATCCGTGTTCATCCGGAAACCCCACGGGACACGCAGGGTGAATTCGTGATCGGTCAGCAGTGATTCTTCAATAGCGAACTGCTCATCCTCCCGATAGATCAGGGTCGAGATCAGTTCATCGAGATGCTCGTCCATCAAGCTGAAGATATGTTCCCGGGCGTTTCGCAGGTATTCCTGCAGCCGATCGACCGTATCGGCCGTGATGATCATCAGGACCTGTCCGGCAGCGTACGGATCGCGTATCACGATCGTGCGTCCGCGCTGTTCCTCTATAATCTGCTGTTCCACTTCATCTGAGAGATGTTCCCTGATCCTGAGCGCCGTGGGAGTATCCTCTGTGATGGCGCCGCACAGGAGCAGGTGGTAGTAGCGGGAGAAGAACTTCCATTTATCGAGGGTCTCGTTCCGCACACGGAAGATGAGTTCGGAACGGGGTGTCTTCACCTCCCGCTCGAAGATGCTCTTGAGTTGATCACCGAAAAGGTTCCAGTTTGCCTCGTCAGCGAAGATCACGATCTGGTTTCTGTCACCGAAAGCGCGATCGAGGGGACGCTCACAACCCGTTACGACAATACTGACAAGCAATCCCAGCGCGATCAGACATGCCCGCTGAGTCCTCTGCTGGAGAAATGAGGTGCTGCCCATGGTCAACCCCCGGTTGTTTCTGGAGCCGGAAACGTAGTCCCCTCTCCGTTTTGAGTCAATCCGAGGCTCCACAGAGCCGAGGATCGCGAACCTGGCAGATCCAGCGAGTAATCCGGCCTCACTGGTGAGTCAATCCGTGCTCACCACCACCAGCGGCAGCGGCACGTCCTGCATCAACGTCGACGGTACGCAGCAGAAGCCATCCGACGGCGAAGAATGGCGCGATCGAGAGGACCGCCAACCGCTGGCTGTGTGTCACACTGCTGACGATCCCGAACAGGGCTGTTCCCAGTATCGCCGAAAACCTGCCGCACAATCCGTAGAACCCGTAGAACTCCGCTTCTCGGCTCGGAGGGGTGAGCGCAGCCATCAACGTCCGTGAGGAGGCCTGGCTCGACCCCATCGCGATACCGGCCAGGGCACCCACACCGTAGAAGGTCGACTGGCTCTGAACAAAGAACGCCCATACGGTCATGATGAGCCATATCGCAAGGGTCATCTCCACCACCGGTTTCGCTCCCCACCGATCGGTCAGTATCCCGAATCCCCACGCCCCGGCGATGGCCGCCAGCTGGAGGATGGCGAAGAACATGAGCACCTGAACAGCGGAGAATCCGAGTGTGACGACGGCATATATCCCCCCGAACGCGATAACCGTGTTGAGCCCATCGCTGTAGATGAAGTACGCCAGCAGGAACCGTGCGGTCTGCCGGTAATGGTGCAGATGTCCTACCGTGCTTCTGACCCGACGCCATCCTTCCCTCCACGGTTTCTCCCGGGATGTGATGGTCGGTTTGCGTTCCCGTACCCAGATGAAGAACGGGATCGCGAAGATCAGGAAAAAGAGTGCGGAAATGGGGAAAACTGGAGCCAGGAGCCTCAGGTTCTCCATCTGGTCCGCGCGACTGGCGAACGGCATCGCGATGAGAAGCGAACATAACGCTCCGACGTATCCCCAGGCGAATCCGATACCGGAGATCGTGCCGATCTGTCCGGGAGGACTGATCTGGGGCAGGAACGCGTTGTAGAAAACAAGGCCGCCCTGGAAACCGATGTTGCCGAGCACAAAGAGTGTGAGGCCCCACCAGATATCGCCCGCCCCGACGGTGACCATCAATGCGGTGGCGACGATACAGAGAAGCGCGTAGATGCCGATGAAGAGTTTCTTCTTCGCGCTCGAATCGGAGATCGCTCCCAGCCAGGGGCTGGTGATGCCGACAATAAACATGGAGACGGAATTGCCGAGACCCCAGTAGAGATCCCCCGCCGCAGCATCCCCGACCACGAACGATCTGAAATAGACTGCATATGCCACGGTGACCACTACGACCGTGAAGCTGGTGTTCGCGAAATCGAAGAGGTACCAGCCCCATCGTTCCTTCTTCTCTACCCGGTTCATGGCTCAATACCCTCCACCCGTGTGATCCGTGGAGGTCCGGTACCGTCATCCACCACCGCCGCGAGATCGAACCTGATGTCCACCGGCCTCGCATCGCCATCCATCTGTCGGAGCAGTGCTGTAGCGGCACTGCGCAGACGTCTCCTCTGGCCTCTATCGAGCCAGCCGAGAGGAGAGCCGGCAAGCGAACTGCGTGATGCCTTGATCTCGACGATGATCAGTTCGTCTCCTCTCCTGCAGACAAGATCGATCTCACCTCCGCCGCCACGCCAGCGCCGGAACTCGATCAGATAACCGTTCTCGGCATACTCCCGGGCAACCATCTCCTCTGCCCGCTTTCCCCAATCCCAGGAGCTCTCCTTTTCATCCCGGGGCATCAGTTCGATCTGGTTACCGGTGTGGATGAATGATCTCCGGTGAACCGGTGACTGCCCGAGGTGTTCGATCGCCTCCATGTGCTGCGCGGTCCCGTACCCCTTGTTCGAGGCGAATCCATATCCCGGATATTCCGCGTCGAGTTCCACCATCCGGGCGTCGCGCTCCACCTTGGCGATCACGCTCGCGGCCGCGATCGCGCGCGATCTGCTGTCCCCCTTCACGATCGCCAGATGCGGCACCGGACACGATGCCAGAGGAAGACCATCCACAAGCGCGAATTCCGCGGGCGGGTCGAGTGCCTTCAGGGCTCTCTCCACCGCAAGGTGTACAGCGCCCAGAATATTGTGCCGATCTATCTCATCGACCGAGGCGATTCCCGTCCCGCAGGAAATCGCTGCAGCAGTGATCTCCCCGTATGCAATCTGACGTGCCTGTGGTGACATCCGTTTGGAGTCATCGAGCTTATGATGCACGAACTCATCGGGCAGTATCACTGCCGCTGCGTAGACCGGGCCAGCAAGAGGCCCCCGCCCCGCTTCATCTACTCCGGCTACCCGACTGAATCCTTTCTCCAGGATGCGCCGCTCCGGATCGCAAAAAGCCCGCCAGCGTGCCTCACGCCGACGGGCTTTATCATCCTGCTTCCGAGCGCGCTCGGCGAGCCTTCTCGCGCCTGCTCGCGCGTCACTCTCGAGAGCGATTAGCAATTGCATCCGCTCAGCGGAATTATCCGCTGCTTCGAGCAGACGTTCAAGATCCCGGAGATTTCTCCCCCCCAGGTCCACGCCTGACTCAGGTCGTTTCCGGGTTTTCCCCGACCCCGGCATCTGACGCTTCCGCAGGGGCTTTCTCTGTGGTATCCGATGCCGCCGTCTTCGTACTGGTTACGCGCCGTTCCTTCACGCGGGCGCGCTTGCCGACCCGGTCCCGCAGATAGTTCAGTTTCGCCCGGCGCACTTTCCCTCTGCGACCGAGCTCGATCCTGCTGATCATCGGGCTGTTGAGCGGGAATATCCTCTCGACACCGATACCTCCAGAGATCTTCCGAACGGTGAATGTGCGACCGTTCCCCGACCCCTTGATGCCGATCACGACACCCTCGAAGATCTGGATCCGTTCTTTCTCACCCTCAACAACACGAACGTGCACCTTGACCATATCACCCGTTTTGAAATCGGGGAGATCTGTTCGCTTCTCAACTGCAGCCAGGGCCTCCAGGCGCTTCATCTTTTTTCTCCTTCATCAGCCTCAGGGCTTTGCGCCCCCGGCCAGTCATACTCTGCCAGTTCCTTCAGATACTCCCTGTCTTCATCCGAAAGAGGAGCCGACCGCAACAGGTCGGGACGCCTTTCAAGCGTCATTTTCAACGCCTCTCTTCGCCGCCACTGCGCTATGGCTCCATGGTCACCCGAGAGAAGTGTCCCGGGTACCTCCATCCCCCGGTACTCGGGAGGACGTGTGTAATGCGGGTGATCGAGTATCCCCGTTTCGAATGAGTCGGCCGCTGCCGAGGCTGGATCTCCCAGGGCACCCGGAAGCAGTCTCGCCACCGCCTCGATGATAAGGAGCGCGGCTCCTTCACCACCATTGAGGATCACATCCCCGACACTGTATTCACGCGTCACCAGGGCGGTCCTGACCCGTTCATCTATTCCCCGATACCGCCCGCACACGATGACGAATTCTTCCATTCCGGACAACTCTCGCGCGGCAGCCTGATCGAACAGCGCTCCCTGCGGTGTCGTCAGCACGACTTCCGCATCAACGGAGAGTCCGTCGTTCCTCAGTTCATCATACGCTTCGAAGAACGGTTCCGGCTTCAGCACCATGCCCGGTCCGCCTCCGAAGGCGTAGTCGTCGGCGGTGCCGTGTCGATCATGGGTCCACGACCTCAGATCATGGACCATTACCGAAAGCATACCCCCGGCCACCCCCTTGCCAAGCAACCCGGCTTCAAGGGGACTGCGGAAGTAATCTGGAAAGAGCGTCAGGACATGGACCACCATGACTTACCCCTTCGGTGTGTCCTGCTCTTCTTCGATAACCGGCAGTGTCAACACCACCCGGCCGTGCTCCAGGTCGATCTCGGTCACGTAAGCCGGAACCGCAGGCACCAGTCGTGCCCCTTCCGGCGTCGCGACCTCGAAAATATCCTGGGCTGAACCCTGGTACACTTTCGTGAGCTCACCCAGTCGTTCTCCATCACGATCCACCACATCGAGTCCGATAAGATCGTAGATGAAGTACTCACCCTCTCCCAGCACTGCCCGTTCCGATTCCGGCACCGAAACTTCAAAGCCGCGAAGCAGCTCTGCCGAATCGGGGGAATCCACACCCTCAAGTTTCAGCGCGACCGCTTCCTTCAGGTGCTTCACGTGCTCGATCCTGAAGTATACGATCTTCTCCTCACCGTCGTGGACCCAGACACCTTCCAGTTCATCGAACCTGCCGGGAACATCGGTGATCAATCTGACCTTGACCTCACCCTTGATTCCCCAGGGCTTGGCTACTATGCCGATCTCAATGAGATCATCCGCATTCATCTGCATTTCACCGGCACGCGTGGAGGCCTGGCTCACGCTATTCTTTCGACTGCTCTTCCGTCTCTTCGGTGTCATCCCCGCCATCAACTGCCTCTACGGCATCATCTGCGGGAACCTCAGGTTCGGAAGGCGTCTCATCTGCCTCAGCGGCAACCTCAGGCTCAGAGGGAGTCTCTTCTGCCTCAGCGGCAACCTCAGGTTCGGAAGGCGTCTCATCTGCCTCAGCGGCAACCTCAGGCTCAGAGGGAGTCTCTTCTGCCTCGGCGGCAACCTCAGGCTCAGAGGGAGTCTCTTCTGCCTCAGCGGGAACCTCAGGCTCAGAGGGAGTCTCTTCTGTCTCCACCACCTCTGCCACTTCCGGCTCCTCGGGGGCCTTCTCAACCCTGGCTCCCCGCCGTACCGGCCGCTTCAGAATCGGGTGGTCAGGTCGTTCCTCAGCGAGCTTGGCGAGGATACCTTTCTTGGAGAGTAGACTCTTTACCGTATTCGATGGCTGGGCTCCCGTCTTGAGCCAGTAGAGAGTCCTCTCCTCATCGATCGTTATCTCCGGGGGGTCCGCGTGTGGATTGTAATTACCCAATATCTCTATGAATCGTCCATCGCGCGGGCTCCGGGAATCTGCCACCACGAAGCGGTAGTAGGCCTGCTTCTTTTTCCCGGTGCGTCGGAGCCGGATGCGTGTCGCCACTCTTCTTCTCCTTACCTGAACATGGGTGGAAAGGGCATCTGCCCTTTCCTGCCCTTACCCTTCAGGGCTTTCGCCATTTTCTGCATCATCGAGTACTGCTTCAGGAGAGCGTTGACTTCCTGCACACTCCGTCCGCTGCCTCGTGCGATCCGCCGTCGTCTGCTGCCATCAAGGATGGAAGGTCGGCGACGTTCTTCCGGTGTCATGCTGTCGATCATGGCTTCCAGCGCCACGATCGATGACTCATCAATTTCCTGTCCGGTCAGTGCTCTGTCAAATTGGCCGGGCAGCATGCCAACCAGATCCTGTAAAGATCCCATTCCTCGAAGCCGGCGCATCTGCTCCCGGAAGTCCTCAAGGGTGAACTCACCCTCGATGAATCTCTTTCCTTCAGCGGCCAGGACCTCCGCGCCTCCGGCGTCTTCAGCAGCGCGTTCCACCAGCGAAACCACATCACCCATCCCGAGGATCCTGCCGGCCATCCGGTCAGGATGGAAAACTTCAAGGGCGCCCAGATCCTCTCCGATCCCCACATAGCGTATCGGCAACCCGGTCACCCCCCTCAGGGAGAGTGCCGCGCCACCCCGGGCATCACCATCGAGCTTGGTGAGTATTGCCCCGGTACAATCGAGACGACCGCTGAAAGCGCTTGCGGTCGTGACCGCGTCCTGCCCCGTCATGGCATCCAGAACGAGCAGGGTTTCCTGCGGATTGAGCTTCTGCCGGAGCGAGGCAAGCTCATTCATGAGCGCCTCGTCAACCGTCTGTCGTCCTGCCGTATCTGCCAGGATGACTTCAGAGCCCGCTGCCTTGAGTTCCGAGAGGATCCTGACACCGGCATCGACCGGGTCCTCACTCTCGCGAGCGACTTCCACAGGCACATCTATTCGTTCGGCGAGCCGTCTGAGCTGCTCACCTGCGGCCGGTCGGTAGGGATCGAGCCCCATAAGGCCGATCTTTCTGCCGCCCGAACGGAAATGGACCGCCAGTTTCGCCGCCGTTGTCGTTTTTCCTGAACCCTGGAGTCCGAGCAGCATGAGGATGACCGGTGGACTTCCCGACAGGTCGACCTCAGCTGAATTCCCTTCACCACCCAGGAGCCGGATCATCTCGGAATGAATGATCCCGATCATCTGCTGTCCCGGCCTGACTCCCTTCCCGACCTCACTTCCCAGAGCCTGTTCTTTGACACTCTCTATGAAAGAACGGGCAACACCCACGTTCACATCAGCTTCGAGGAGTGCCCGCCGAACATCTCGCAGGGCCTCCGTGACGTTCTCCTCACTCAGAACCCCCCGACCGCGCAGACGGTCGAGAACCGTGCTTAATCTGGCAGTGAGAGCATCAAACATACAAAACCTGAAAAATCAGTAGACTTGTAAAGGTAGGGAGAAAATCGCTATTTCCAACATGAAAAACCATACGATGCCTGTTGGCGGCTTCTTACCGCTCGCCGCGGATCACGGCTATCGCCGCAGCCGGATCATCCGCACCGAAAACGGCAGATCCCGCTACCAGGATGTCAGCACCCGCTCCCGCAACTTCAGCCGCATTCCCGGTCGTGACGCCGCCATCCACTCCGATCGTCACCTCAAGGCCCCTCTGGACTATCTCCTGCCTGAGGAGCGGGACCCTGGCAAGGCTCTCTGGAATCAGTTTCTGACCGCCGAATCCGGGATAGACCGTCATGATGAGTACGTGGTCAAGACGATCAAGCCAGGGCAGCACCCAGTCGAGGGGTGTATCGGGATTCAAGGCTACCCCTCTACCCACACCGGCGTCCCCGAGCCGTTCAAGGATCCTGTCGGCTCGTTCCTGTCGCTCCGGTGGTTCGAATGCCTCCAGATGGAACGAGATCGTTGTGGCGCCTGCTTTGATGAATGAATCGAGATATGTGTCGGGATCGGTGATCATGAGGTGCGTATCCCGAGGCAGAGATGTGATCTGCGTCACGGCCTCGATGATTATCGGGCCGAACGTCAGGTTCGGCACGAAGTGAGCATCCATCACATCGAGATGAAGGAGCCCGGCACCAGCTGACTCAACGAGGGCTATTTCCTCCCCCAGCCGGGAGAAATCGGCCGAAAGCAGACTGGGCGCAACCTGAACGCTCACCGCCGCAACCCGGGAGGAATGCGTTCATCTCTTCCCTCATCCGGGGGAGGTGGTACACCACGGCCGCGCATCCAGGGGGGTGCCGCGCCGATACCGATGGTATCGACCATCGCCGCAGTCGGCCTGAAGCCGGTCCGGACCGCTACCGTCAGATCGAATATCGGCTGACCATCCATCTCAATGCCAGGCTCAGGCTGCTGACTCACGATAGTCATCATGACCTGGCTGTCATCCTCGACCCACTCGATCCAGACCTTGCCGTCGAGGTCCCGGATCCTCGCCAGGGCGCCGTTCAGCCCCATGTTCACCAGCCTGGGTATCGGAATGGTTGTATGGATCGGCCCGGAACTGATCACCAGATTAATACGGGTGTTGCGGAGCGCCTTCAGGGTAGCTGTCGGTCGCTGGTCTATAACGGTGCCCTCAGGTGCGTCATCGGGTCTGCTGGTGATTATTCCCAGGGTGAGTCCGAATTCCTGGAGTTTCGTGCGGGCCTGGTCTGTCGTCAACCGCGTGAGGTCGGGGATAATGACTTCCTCCGGACCCCGGCTTACGACGACACCGACCGTTCGGCCTTTCTTGACCTGGGTATATGGCGGAGGAACCTGCTCGATGATCCGTCCCTCATCGATAACCGCGTGGAAACTTTCCTCTATCCTCTCCAGATCAAGGCCGATCTCGGCCAGGTCACCCTTGGCTTTGTAGAAATCCAGGTCGACAACATCGGGAAGCTCGACTTCAGATCCGAGATCGGTCCATGCGGGCATGATCACCTGATCGACAAGCACCATACCGCCAAGGAAGAAGGCAGTGATGATGAAGAGCAGCAGGACGAGGAGACCCGCTGTTTTCATGATCATTCCGAGGTCGGTACCGCCATTGCTGTTATTCCGGAGTGTCCTCATCGATGTCATTGCAGTCGTTTCATCCTTGCGACAAACGAGCCATCCAGGCCGTGCATCCAGGGGAGTGAGATCGCCCTGCCCTCACCTGTCCTGAACAACTCCGGAACGGTATCGGGGAGTGGGTCAGGAATGAAGGCAGTATGGTGCGACAGAAACCGATCTACCACCAATTCATTCTCTACCGGGAGAAGTGTACAGGTACTGTAGACCAGTACGCCTCCCGGACGAACCAGTTCCCCCCCATTCTCGAGCAGTCCGTACTGTACCTTCGCGAGTCGTGAAGGTTCATCAGCCACCAGGCGCCAGCGCGCGTCCGCTCTGCGTCTGAGCACTCCCGTATTACTGCACGGAGCGTCAACGAGAACCCGGTCGAATTCCCTTCGGCGTGAGAGGAGTTTGCTGTACTCCACCGCCAGTATACTCCCCCCGGCATGCCGCTCGATCGACTCCCTGAGCCTGATCATTCGTTCAGATGAACTATCCGATGCCTCAACCACAGCTCCCAGCTCCGCAAGATGGGTGGCCTTCCCACCGGGAGCGGCACAGATATCGGCTGAACGCGATCCGTCGACCGGCATCGCCGCGAGAGAAGCCAGTCCCGCAGAAGGATCCTGCACGGTGAGCCAGCCCTCCCTGATCCCGTCGAGGCGGGCCGGAACGGTCCCCTCTCCGAGGAGAAGATAGTCGGGCAGGAGGGTCCCCGGCCGGATTTCGATACCGTCGGCCAGGAGTCGCTCTACCGCTTTCTCCACCTCCATTACTCCTCTGTTCACTCGTACCCAGAGAGGTGCCGGCATATTGTTCCAGGCCGCGAAACCGGCAGCCGCACCGAAACCGTACACGTCATCGATCATGGCGAGGAGCCAGCCAGGATGGGATTGTTCTGCGGCAAGCCTTTCGGCGGCATCATCAGGCAGTGGGGGTTCCCCTTCCCGCACCGCGTTCCTGAGCACTCCGTTCACAACCGGTGCCAGACCATGCAGGCCGTTCTTTCTGGTGATTCCGACGGCTGTATCGACAACGGCGTAATCGGGTGAATTACCGTGTCGGAGTTCGAAGAGCGCAAGTCGGAGGATGGCCCTGCAGACGGCCGGGAGACTGTCGATACCGCGTGGAAGCCGATGTTCCAGCTCGCGGTCGAGCCGGCCTTTCCATTTGACCGTACCGGTCGTCAGGAAGTGGAGGCGCGGTTCTCCGGGATCTCCAGGTGTAAGGTTCTCCCTTCGCCCCTGGAGAGCCTGGTCGAGAAAGGAGCCTCGCTCCACATCGACAAGGACAGCAACGGCGATCTCCCTGATCTCATCCGTCATCACCGAAGCGCTCTCCGGCTTCACAACGCAGGCCCCTCATGACCGCGGCGCCATCACCGGGTCGACGTCCTTCCCGCTGGATCTCCAGCAGTACGACCCCCTGCCCGTCACCGGTCGAAACGACCGGCGCTCCATCGGAGAGGAATCCGGCAAGTGTGCCCGGAGCGGGTTTCATCTCCTCATCCCACGGCTGTTCACGGTCAGTGGTGATACGCGCCTTCAGAACCAGTATTCGCTCACCGCGGATCGAGGAGTAACTGCCAGGCCAGGGATGGAGTCCCCTGATCCGGTTTCTGATATCTTCGGCCGCCATCTCCCAGTCGATCCTGCCGTCATCCTTTGTCAGGCCGGGCGCCGCTGTGGCAAGCGCAATATCCTGTGACACACGGGGGGCTGTACCGGAAGCGACCAGGTCGACCGTTTCGAGCATCAGCCGGGCCCCTGTGTCGGCCAGTCGCAGGGAGAGTGCTTCAGCGTTCTCATCCGGTTCGATCCCGACTTCCCTCTGAAGGCATATTCCGCCGGTGTCGATACCGGTATCGATGAAGAACGTCGTCACACCGGTCGTTCGTTCACCGTTGATGATCGCCCACTGAATGGGGGCAGCGCCCCGGTACTTCGGCAGCAGCGACGCATGCAGGTTGACCGCTCCGGCCGGCGGGATGATGAGCAGTTCTGATGGAATGATCGGGAAAGCCACGACTACCCACAGTTCCGCTTCGATCCCGGTCAGCCGCTCGAGGGTGTCGTAGCCGTGGAGGTCCCCGATCTCCACGATCGGAACATCGCATTCTTCAGCGACCGGCTTCAGAGGGGTGGCGGCCTGTTTTCTGCCTCGGCCCGCGGCTGTGTCTGGTCTGGTGACGAGAGAGATGAGATCATGTGGTGAGTCAGCGAGCGCCCGGAATGTCGGGATCCCGAAGGCGCCGTTACCAAGGAAGGCGATCCTCACGCTGTCTGTTTTCTGCTCCGCGTCATCTGCTTGAGCGACCCTCTCAGCATCATGCGGCGCACCGACGGCAGATGGTCGATGAAGAGTATCCCCTCGAGATGATCTATCTCGTGCTGAACCACCGCGCTGTGCAATCCGGTCAGTTCCCTGGTCTGTTCCACTCCCTCGAGATCGAGGTATTCGACCACTATCCTGTCGTGCCGGTCCACCTCTTCCCAGATATCAGGGATGGAAAGACAGCCCTCCATCGATACCTGCTCCCCCTCCTGCTCCACGATGCGGGGATTGATGAGAGCTGTCGCCCCCTCCCCACCGCCATCGATGTCGAAATTGACCGTGAGCAGACGGCAGAGCTCCCCTACCTGGTTGGCGGCAAGACCGATGCCGTCCGCAACCTGCATTGCCTCCACCATGTCAGCGGCAAGAGTCCGTATCTCCTCATCGACCCCGTCGACCGGGGTGGCCTTCTTCCTGAGGACGGGATCGCCGTAAATCCGTATCGGTATCCGGGCCATCGGATTCAGTCTGTCTTCTGGACTTTCGAAATGCTGGAACGGTTGACCTCCACGCGAACCTTGTCCGCGATCTCAAGGACGACAATGTCCTTCTCTTCATTGATCGCGTGTACTTTGCCGTGGAATCCTCCGGCGGTGACGACATTGTTGCCCTTCTGCAGAGCAGTTATCAACGCCTTGTGCTCTTTCTGTCTCTTGCTCTGAGGCCTGATGATCAGGAAATAGAAGATCCCGATGATGAGAGCGAAGGGGAGGAAATATCCGATAGGATTCCCCGGGGCCTGACCGGGTTGTGCCTGCTGATACGCTGTCAGCGCATGGATCAGAACTGTCATACCAACTCCTGGGCAGAACGTTGTGAAGCGGGTTTTCTTGAATCAGAGCCGCGGCTTGATAGGGCCGTCAGCTCTACCCGCGATGAACTGAGCCACGACCTCATCCTCACTGGCCATGATCTCTTCGGGAGTACCCTGTGCAAAGATAATTCCACGATGAAGAAATGCCACCTGATGACAGATGGTGCTTACAGATCGCATATCGTGAGTGACCACCACGGCGGTTGTTGAAAGTCGCTCGACAAGATCCTTGATGACCTCGTCGATCACCGCCGACATGATCGGGTCCAGCCCGGTCGTCGGCTCATCGAAAAGCATCACCTCGGGATCCATCGCTACCGCCCTGGCGAGTCCGGCGCGCTTCTTCATCCCACCGCTCAGCTCGCTCGGCAACTTGTCCTCAAGACCGTGCAGCCCGACCATGGTGAGACATTCAGACACGCGATCAGCGATCTCCGGTCTGCTCATCGAACGGTTGTGGATCATGCCGAGCGCGACATTCTCACCGACCGTCATGCTGTCGAGCAGAGCGGCAGACTGAAAGAGCATCCCGAAGCGGTGCCTGGTCTGGTAAAGCTCATCCCGATCCATTTTACCCAGCTCGCGACCGTTAATCATGACTCTTCCGGAATCGGGCCACATCAGGCCGATGATGTGTTTGAGCAGAACACTCTTCCCGCACCCCGATCGTCCGACGACACCAAGGGTACCGCGGGGCGGGATCGTGAGGTTCACATCCCGCAGAACCGGCTGGCCCCCCAGTGACTTCGCGAGGTGCTCGATGACGATCTCGCACCCGTTCTCCTCCGGTAGAATGCTTCTGTTCCGTTTTCTCATCAGAGCATCACCGAGGCTATCACATAATCGAAGACCAGGATCAGGACCAGAGCGGTAACGACCGCGTTTATCGTCGCTTTTCCAACACCCTCCGCTCCTCCGGTCGTGCGATACCCGAAGAAGACACCGGAGAGGGCGACAATACCGCCGAAGAAGACCGCTTTGACCTGGTTTATCAATACATCGTAGGAGGAGAAGAGCATTTTGACGCCGTTGAAGAATGTCGGTGATGACACATCGAGCGTGATATTTGAAACCAGATAACCGCCGAGGATCGCAACCGTGCTGCCCACGATCACCAGGATCGGCATCATCAGAAAACCGGCGAAGAAACGGGGCGCGGCCAGATACCACACCGGATCGATCGCCATCGTCTCAAGCGCATCGATCTGCTCGGTCACCTTCATGGTTCCAAGTTCGGCCGCGATGCTGGTGCTCACCCGTCCGGCGACCACCAGAGCCGTGAGTACCGGTCCGAGTTCAAGGATCACTGCCTTCCCGACAACCGCGCCGACCAGTGATGGCGGCGCATACCCCTCCATCTGGTACCCCGCCTGCATCGCTGATACCGCCCCGGTGAACATACTCGCGAAGATGACCAGTGGTATACTCCGGAGGCCGATGACCTCCATCTGCGTCAGCAGGAGATTGGGATGCCTGAGGAGTTTCGGGAGCCTTCCCAGCATATCGAAGAAGAGTATCACGACCTCTCCGATGGTCGTCGATAAAGTAATGAAGCTCTCGCCGAACCGCTCGATCACGCGGATAAGGAATGGTTCCTGTCGGATCTTCACTGCGGTGCTTCCTTGGTCGCGGCATCAGGAGCCGGGTTGTCGAATCGGGCGTACTCGGAATGGAACACAAGGGGAACGATGCCGGTCGGTCCGTTCCGCTGCTTTCCGACGATCACCTCCGCCAGACCCTGGAACTCCGGCTTGTCGCGGTTGTAGTACTCCGGCCGATACATGAAGAGGACCACATCGGCGTCCTGTTCCAACGCTCCCGATTCACGCAGATCGGAAAGCTGGGGACGGTGATCACCTGTTCTCGTCTCGACCGCCCTGCTCAGCTGGCTGAGTGCCAGCACCGGGATGTTCAGTTCCTTGGCCAGTGCCTTCAACGCCCGGCTTATCATGGTGATCTCGATCTGCCTGCTTTCCGACCGGGGTCCCATCATCAGCTGCAGATAATCGACCGCTATCAGCCCGATATCATATTCGGCCTTCAGTCGACGGGCCTTGGCCCTGAACTCGAGCACACTGAGCGAGGCCGAATCATCGATCAGTATATTCGCGTCAGCGAGACGGCCGACACTCATCGAGAGCTTCTGCCAGTCGGTCGCTGGAAGGCGGCCCGTCCTGACTGAATGTATGTTCACCCTCGCTTCGGCACAGAGCATCCGCTGTGCCAGCTGGTGTGCCGACATCTCCAGGCTGAAGAACGCTGTCGGGATCCCTTCGTCGATCGCCATGTTCCGGGCCACGTTGAGAGCGAACGCCGTTTTCCCCATACTCGGTCGCCCCGCGAGTATGATCAGGTCAGCCTGCTGCATACCGGCCAACATGTCGTCGAGCTTCTTGAAGCCGGTGGGTATCCCGGAGAGTCCGCCCTTCCGCTCGTGTGCCTTCTCGATGAGTTCGAAGGTCTTCTCAAGAATCGTCTCCAGCGGCAGAGCGCCTTTCCTGAGCCGTCTCTCCGACAGGCTGAAGACTGTCTGCTCCGCCCTGTCAAGCAGGTCGGTCGCTTCCTCGGTCGTATCGTACGCATCCGCGATCACACCGGTGAGAGCGCCGATCAGTTTACGTTTTATCGCTGATTCGAGGACGATGCGCGCGTAGTGGGTGACGTTCGCTGAAGAGGCCACCTCGTCGAGCAATTCCGCCAGGTAGACCTCACCTCCAACCGCTTCAAGATTCCCGGCGCTCTTGAGTGCCTCACGGACGGTGACCAGGTCAGCGGGTTCACTCTTCTGGTAGAGAGAGATCACCGCTTCGTATATCCGCCGGTTCGCGTCCCGATAGAAACAGGTCTCATCCAGGACTTCGACGACCTTTCCGATCGCCTCGATACCCAGCAGCATGGCCCCCAGTACCGCGCGTTCAGCCTCGACCGACTGTGGCGGCAGTCGCTGCTCCCCGCGGCCCTGGCTTCGCTCGCTGCTTCCCGGCGCGCTCATCCGGCTACTGCCTCATCATGGATACTCTTCAGAAGCTGCACATCCTCCCACGTCGGTCTCTTCCAGTTCGGATTCCTGAGCAGGGCTGCCGGGTGGTAGGTGACCACCAGGGGAAGTCCCTGATATTGGTGGACCCTCTCTCTCATCTTGCCGAGGGGTGCGGTCGATTTCAGGAGGGTCTGAGCGGCGATCCTGCCCAGGGCACAGATGACCGCGGGCCTGATCAGCTTGATCTGCCGGTGCAGGTGCGGCTCACAGGCGTCCACTTCCTCGGGACGCGGATCGCGATTATCAGGAGGGCGACATTTCAGGATGTTCCCGATATAGACCTCTTCCCGGGTGAATCCGATACTTTCGATTATCTTGTTGAGGAGTTTCCCCGCCCTGCCCACGAACGGTTCACCCTGAAGATCTTCATCCCTCCCGGGAGCTTCTCCGATGAACATCACGTTCGCGTCAGGATTGCCTGTCCCGAACACGAACGTGGTCCTTGTCTCACCAAGGGAACACTTCAGACAGGGAGAGAGATCCTCACCCAGTCGAGCAAGCAGATCGGTCCTGCCCTCATCATCAGGCACAGGGCAGGTCATCGAATCGGGAATCCCGACCTGATCCACTTCCGGTCGCGGCGGCCGCCCGTACCAGGGGAGCACAGCGACCTCGGACTCAGACTCGGGCTCAGGAACCGACTCATCCACCGGGAGCAGGTCCAACTGTTCTCTTTCATCTTCAACGCTCATCACCGGCTTCTCCGGATGGGACCGATCTCCCGCAACCGGTTCATCTTCATGGGAAACCGCCGAAGCGGCAAGGAGGATATCACCTTCAGAACGAGAGAATTGCCGGAGGAATCGACCGGCGTCAGACAGCCATTCGCGCTGACCGATCCTATCCACGGCTGCGCGTGACGTATGTGTGGACCGCGTCGAGCAGTCGGTGGGCAATGGTCTCCTTCGCCTGCATCGGCAGATCCTCGACGCGACCATCCTCATGGATGAGTGTGATGCGGTTTGTTCCCGATTCCGGTCCGGCCCCGGTCTCGGTCGGGTCGTTGACCGCTATCGCGTCCAGTCCCTTTCTTTCAAGCTTCGCCCGGCCACCAGCCACGAGATCCCCCGACTCGAGCGCAAATCCGATCACGGTCCGATCACCCTTGCGGCCGGCAAGATCTGATATGATATCTGCGGTCGGTTCCAGGCGCAGGTCGATCCCACCCTCACCGCGCGGCAGTTTATCCTCCGATACCGTGGCGGGACGCCAGTCGGCGACTGCCGCTGCCATGATCAGAAGGTCGCATTCTCCGAACCGCTCACCGAGTGCCTCTGCCATCTCTGCGGTTGTCATCACCCGGACCGTTTCAGTGACACCCCGGGGCGCATCGAGAGCTGTCGGGCCGGTCACGAGTCGAACGGTAGCGCCGCGCTCGGCAAGCGCCTCGGCGAGCGCGAATCCCATCCGGCCGGATGACCGGTTGGTGACGACGCGGACCGGATCGATCGGTTCGAAGGTCGGCCCGGCTGATACCAGCGCGCGGATGCCACTGTAATCGAGTCGTTCGGCAAGCCGCGCCTCGACGTGGTCGGCGATCCGGACCGGCTCCATCATCCTGCCCGGACCGGTCTCACCGCATGCCAGTTCGCCCTCCTCGCTCTCCAGCACCTCTACTCCTCTGCCGGTGAGCGTGTCGATGTTGGCCTGTGTGGCGTGATGGAGGAGCATCTTCGTATTCATGGAGGGCGCAATCATGAGCGGCCCGTCGAACGCGAGGAGGGTCGTGGTCAGGAGATCATCTGCTATTCCGCCGGCGAGCCGGGCAAGAGTGTTCGCCGATCCCGGCGCCACGACCACAATATCGGCCCACCGGGCGAGAAAGATATGATCGATGCCGTCCGGTCTGTCGGTCTCCCACTGGTCGCTCTGTACGGGGTGTCCGGTCAGCGCCTGCAGCTGGAGTGGTGTTACGAAGCGTTGGCCACCGGAGGTGATGATCGCCCGCACCTGGTGGCCCCTGCGGATGAATTCACGCGCCAGCTCGGCTCCCTTATAGGCAGTTACCGAGCCGCTGATGCCGAGAAGGATTCGTGCCATGGTCAGGGATCACAGCCTCATTCTTTGTCTGAATCGGTCTCCTCGGCCTCCACCCGTCCCTCGATGAGTCGGGTCATGGCCTCGGTGGTCACCTTGGCATCCGGTTCGATATATTCCGGATCATGGATCGCCTGCATCCGGCGGAGATTGTTTATCTTCCGTGCTTCCCGGGCCGCAATGACGACAGCCCGATATATGTTCTGGGTAGTGTTGCGGAAATCCTCAACGTTCAACCGTTCCTCGATCACTTCTCTGCTCCTTCTTCTCTGCCTGAGAATTCTGCTGAATATCTGTCGATGAAGGTACGCATACGCTCCAGAGCGGACCTCTCTGCCTCGATGATATGCACAATCTTCTGAACTGAATCTTCAAAGTTCTCGTTCACGACGACGTAATCGTACAGCTCGACGTTCTCGACCTCCTGCGGCGCCGCCTCAAGCCGGGCTTTCATGCTCTCCTGCCCCTCGGTCCCCCTGCCCGCAAGACGGTCTGCGAGTTCGGCCGGAGAGGGTGGGAAGATGAATATCAGGACCGAGTCGGGATAGCTCTTCTTCAGGCTCCGGGCTCCCTGCCCGTCGATGTCGAGAATGACAACCTTGCCCCGCTCCACCGCACCGCTCAATTTTGCCTTGAGGGTACCGTAGTGGGCGTCATGCACCTCCGCCCATTCGGCGAGCTCACCCCGATCGACCATCGCCTCGAATTCTTCAGGCGCCACGAAGTGGTAATCGACCCCATCACGCTCCTTCTCCCGTCGCTCCCTGGTAGTGAGGGAGACCGAGTACTCGGCGTCATCGATCCGACGGAGGACCTCATAACAGATGCTTGTCTTACCAGCGCCTGAGGGAGCGCTGATGATCACCGGGAATCCTTTGTCATTCAATGTTCTGGACCTGCTCTCTTATTTTTTCCAGCTCTTCCTTCATCCCGACCACCAGATGACTGATCTCCTGATCGTTCGCTTTACTGCCGAGGGTATTGACTTCACGATGCATCTCCTGCAGCAGAAAATTCAGTTGCCTTCCTGCCGGTGCAACGCCCTCCATCAGTGTCCGCGCCTGGTCGAGGTGACTCTTCAGACGTGTTCCCTCTTCACTGATATCAATGCGATCTGCGAAGATCGCGATCTCATGATGAATCCGGTCCTCATCGAGAGATATGCCTTCGAACATCTCTTCGACCCGCGCCTTCAGACGCTCGGCATAGGCCGTGGTCCGTCCGGGAGCCAACTCTTCGATCTGCTGCAGTGATGCCTGCAGCTGCTCGAATCGCTGTGAAAGATCAGCCGCCAGCGCCTCTCCCTCCCGCTCACGCATCCCGACGAGTGCCTCGAGCGCGGCTTTCACACCAGGCCCCGTGTATTCCCAGGCCACATCATCATCGTGTTCCATGGTGGTGGAACTGATCACATCCCTGAAACCGGCAACGATGGCAAGATCGACATCTCCTGTCAGGCTGAGTTCATCTTTGAGGCTGAGAAGCGCCTCATGGTATGCCTTCGCCTTCTGGAGATCCGCCTGTGGTTCCCCTTCACTCTCTCCATGCCACGTGATCGATACGGTCACCTTTCCGCGTTCAAGGCGCTTACGTATCAGATCTCTCACTTTCGACTCCAGCGCGGCCACTTCCCTGCCACCCCGTAAGGTGACATCGAGAAAGCGGTTGTTGACCGTCTGGATCTCAACAACCGTCTCCACGCCGTTACCCGACGATGTGCCCCGCCCAAAGCCTGTCATGCTGCGAACCATACAATTATTCCTTTTCAATCCAGTGGATCAGGAACATGGGAACGGTACTGTCGGATGATCAGTATCCCGCCGGCGATGCATCCCAGACTGATCAGGTGATTTACCGACACCGTCACACCAAACAGGGAAAACGCCTGCATCCCGGATTCATAATAACGGAAAAAGTCTTCCACGCTCCTCAGCAGTCCAATCATGATAAGATACGTCCCGATCACGGCACCGTCAAACATCCGCCTCTTTCGCTCCATCCACACGAGCGCCACCATGATAAGCAGAGAGTCGAAGGTGATATAGAGTTGTGTCGGATGTATCGGAATTCCCGTGAACATCGAACCCGCCAGACATTCGTCGGGAAACACCACCCCGAGCGGGGATTCGGTCGGCTTCCCGAAACAGCATCCGTTCAGGAAACACCCCATCCGACCCAGAGCGGTTCCCAGGGCCAGAGGTGGTGCCGCTGCGTCGAGCACACGGAGCGGAGCCATCTTCCAGCGCCTCGTGAGCCAGGCCGCTACCGGCAGGCCCGCAAGGAGTCCGCCGTAAAAGACGAAACCCTGCATACCGATAGTGCCATCGGCCTGGATCGGCCAGAACGCGTGCCACCAGGCACCAGAGAATGCCGGGAGATGGGTCAGCACATAGAGGATGCGCGAGCCCACCAGGCCTGAGATCACAATCGCGATAAGGAGATCGAGCATCCGGTGTGCGGGGAATCCCTTCTTCATCCCGCGACGCACGAGCCACCACCCGCCGACAGCGAAACCGAGGGCCATCATGAACCCGTAACTGCGCAGGACTATCGGGCCCAGCCGCAGGAGTTCGGGAAACATCTAGTGTCCTGTCACGTGGCAGCGCACCTAGTATTCCATCCAGCGCAGGCGCAGACCAAGCACGATGCCGACCAGGAGCATCATGCTGAGAAGGTGTGAACCTCCGTAACTGATGAAGGGAAGCGGCAACCCGGTAATGGGCAACAATCCGAGGGACATGCCGATATTGATCACGATATGCGCGAACAAGATCCCGGAAGCCCCGGCGATAACAAGCCCCGCGAAGGTGTTCCTGACTTCAGTCGCGGCCTTGAGCGTCCGCTGGAGAACCACCGCGAACAGGAGCAGGACTATGAGGGCGCCCAGCATACCCGTCTCCTCCGCGATCACGCTGTAGATGAAGTCGGTATGCTGTTCGGGCAGGAAATTCAGTTTTGTCTGCGTCCCCTGCAGATATCCCTTCCCCGTCAGACCGCCGGAGCCCACGGCCACCGTCGACTGGATGATCTGGTACCCCGCACCGAGAGGATCGTTCTGGGGATTGACGAAGGTCGATATCCTGTTCTGCTGGTATTCATGGAGGTTGTCCCATACAACCGGCGTCAGGATACCGAGCACGATATTGACGAGGATCACCAGTATGGCCAGCCCCGGTTTGACTTTTTTCCGCCACACCACCAGGCCGATGATGAACATGGCCACTCCCCACGTTTCCGGAGAGAAGGCGGTGACCACGCTCAATATCGGCGTACAGAGCAGGAAGATGATCCAGATCGGCAGGCCCTTCCAGTAGAGCATGGGAATGATTATCATCGGGAATATCATGCCGGTCCCGAGGTCGGGCTGACGCATCACGAGTACGAACGGAATGAATGCCAACCCCAGCGGTATCAGAAAATCGCGGGCCCGTTTGAAATTCACGAGCCTGCCTGAGAGGTACCGCGCGACCGCGAGCACCAGCACGATCTTAGCCGGCTCGCTCGGCTGGATGCTCGGCTGGATGCGCACACCGCTCGATAACGCGAACCACCGCCCCCCCTCCCCCCCCCCGACTACGAGCAGTGCCATGAGGACGAGTATGACTGCGATGAAGAGAATGTACGACGCTCCGAAATAGAACTGTATGGGGAGTCTGATCGAGACCACGATCGCGATCACTCCTGCCAGGGCCCAGAGCGCCTGTCGTGTATGCAGGGGCGCAGCCACCTGCGTGTTCTCCACGGTCGCTGAATAGACGAAGGCGATGCCGATCAGCACGAGTCCCATCACGCTGAGGAAGAGGATGTGATCGAAATCACGCTGGAGCATGAGCGATCCGCCCCGCCGGCCCGTCATGGCAACCGCCCTGAACCACTCACATCCTGACCACTCAGCGGATGCGCGTCGAACCAGGCCTTCAGGATCGCTGCGGCGATAGGCGCAGCCACCGCGCTCCCGCCCCCTCCGTTCTCAACAAGAACGGTCACCACGATCTGCGGATCATCCGCCGGCGCGAAGCAGGTGAACCATGCGTGATTTTCACCGTGCGGATTCTGCCCCGTTCCGGTCTTGCCTGCGACAGTGATTCCCGGCGCCCGCCATGCCACGTTCTTTGCGGTTCCATTCTCTCCGTGAACGACCCGCACCATCCCCTCACGAACGATATCGAGCACGGCGGGATCGAGCGCACTGATGGTACGCGGAGGTGACTGACTGATGGCCGTGCGATCTTCGGTACCAGGTCTCTGCGTGAATGCTGCCAGGTAGGGGGTGACGAGAGCTCCGCCGTTGGCTATGGCTGCGGTGAGGCGCGCCATCTGCAGGGGGGTGACCAGTATCTCGCCCTGTCCGATCGCGAGGTTGATGACCTGCCCCTCCTCCACCCACTGACCCTGCCCGATCGTCCGGTCGTAATAGGCTGCATCCGGGAACAAACCTGCCACCTCCCCGTGGAGGCGCAACCCGGTCACTTCACCGAGGCCGAACGCCCCGGCCATGCGGCTCAGGGGCCTGAGCCCCACTTCCACACCGACCTGATAGAAAAAGACATCACATGACTGCTCGATCGCGCCCACGACACTCAGGCTTCCATGTGTCTCGTTCCAGCAATGGAAGTACCTGTTCCCCAGTCTCCATCCTCCCGGTACACACGGGTCGAAGGTCGTTGTCAGATCGATCACTCCCTGGTCGAAGCCAGCCAGAGTGGTGACGGCCTTGAAGGCAGAAGCAGGCGGATACAGTCCGGCGATCGGCCGATTTATCAGGGGCTTCCTCTCGTCGTTGTTCAGGCTGTCCCACATGGCGGCTTCGAGTACACCACTGAAATCACGGGGGTCGAATGAGGGCACGCTCGCCAGTACCAGGAGCGCTCCATCGCGCGGGTCCATCGCAATGACCGCTCCGCGAGCCGTGTCGTGGAACGCCGCTTCAGCTGTCTGTTGCAGCCCGATATCGATCGTGGTGATCAGGTCACTGCCCTGTATCGCCGACGGACCCGATCGATCCGCCGCCCGGCCGATGGTCCGACCCCTGGCATCGACCTCCAGATAATGGACACCCTTCGATCCTCTAAGCTCGGATTCATGCGACCGCTCAAGACCCTCCTTGCCGACCAGGTCGCCGAATATGTAATCCTCACCATTGCTCTGCCTGACGGCGAGTTCGGTGTCATCGATCTCCCGGAGATATCCGAGGATGTGCGCCGCGCTCATGCCGAAGGGATACCGGCGTCTCGGCTCCATCTGTATGGCGACTCCCGGAAGGTCCGGTCTCCGCTCGCTCAGTCGAGCCACCACATCGAAGGAGACGTCCCGGGCGATAGGCACCGGTGTATAGAGATGCCCCTTCCGCTGCTGAAGCCGTTCTTCGATCCTGGAAACGGGAATGCCGAGGATGCCGGCCACCTCCGTGATGACCGAATCGTTATCCCTGAAATCCTGGGGGCTCACGCTCACGGTCCAGGAGATGCGATTATCCACGATCAGGCGCCCCTCCCGGTCGTATATCCTCCCCCGTACCGGTTGTTCCACCGTTGGTCTGAGGCGGTTCTGGTCGCTGAGCGCAGCCAGCACATCGTGCCGGGCGATCTGGAGGTGTCCTACCCTGAGGAAGAGGAAGAGAAGAACCAGCCCGTATCCCCCGAAGAGCAGCGAGGCTCTCCAGCGCTTTTCCTGCGCGTCATCGCCTGTCAACGATGTGCTTCTTCCCGCGGATCAGCCCGACAACCATCAGCAGGGTCGCTCCCGCCAGCGAGGTGTAAACTGCCCCACCGATACCGTTGGCGAAGAAGAGCTTCAATACCGGTCCTGTTCCCTGCAGTGAGGCAACGATCGCAAAGAGCGCTGTATGCGCGGCATGGGCGCCGGCATATGCCATCAGCTGGTTGAGGGCGTGATCGAGATCGAAAAAGGTCTGTGCCCAGCCACCCAGATATCCGGCAACGGTTCCGGCCATCGCGCCTGCCCCGAAGGTCGGCGGATGATAGAGATCTGCCGCGAGCCCGGCCAGAAAGCCGGCAAGGCTCCCCCCGGAAGAGCCCTCGAATACTCCGACGGTCAGCGCGAAAACGACGATCAGGTCGGGCCGCTGCCCGCCGATCCCGACTGAGGGCACGAGGTAGGTCTGGAGAACAACGGCGGCCAGCCCGAAGAAGAGATATCGGAAGATCCGGTTCATCCTCCATTACCGGAGCGCAGGATGAAGACCTCCTCCAGCCTGTCCAGCGCTGCAGAGGTTGCCACGACGATCTTCAACGACACCCCGTCACGATCATCGGAGACCGACATGACCGTGCCGATCATCAACCCTTCAGGATACACACCACCCAACCCGCTCGAGATGATGACATCACCACTGAGCACATCAGCTGCCTGCAGGACGTGAAAAAGCCGTCCTTCATCTCCGGCGAACTGGAAGACCCCCTGCACGCGACTCCGCTGAACGACCGCCGCGACCGCGTTGGCAGGGTCGTTCAGGAGACTCACGAGCGATGTGCTGCTGCCCGGTTCCCGGTCGATCCTTCCCACCAGTCCATCGGCGGTTACCACAGCCTGGTTCCGTCTCACGCCATCTCTAGACCCGACCGAGATGGTGACCGCGAACGATTGTCTGCCATCACCGTGAGCTATCACTTCGGCACCGGTCAGGATCTCTGAACGACGCTCACCCTCCCAGTCCAGGAGTGCCCGGAACCGTTCATTCTGCAGACGCACTTCTTCCATCTGGGTATTGGCGAGGGAGAGCTCGGCCACCTGATGCCGCAGGTCGACATTATCCCGGTACGTATTGGACAGTTCGAAAGTCCAGCCGAACATGCTGTCGAATAACGCGTTGCCTCTTGAAAGGATGCTGTGGATGACCGGTGCTGTAGAGGTCTGTGGCGCCGCGGCCAGGACCGCACCGACAAGAAGCAGGATCGCGAGCGTCAGTTCATCCCGGCGGCCGTGGAGTCGCCCTCCAAGGCGGGGCACTTCAAGCCCCTCTCCACTGCGGAGAACAGATCACCTGCGATTCCCCTTCATGAGCATTTTCATATAATCGGGGAGATTCTCAAGCACCTTCCCGGTTCCGCGAACCACACACGTGAGTGGATCCTCGACAACATTGATCGGCAGATTCGTCTCATCACGGAGTCTCTGATCGAGACCTCGGAGAAGCCCGCCGCCTCCACTGAGGATGATGCCCCGATCGAGGATGTCCGCCGCCAGCTCCGGCGGGGTACGCTCGAGACTGATCCTGACGCCATCGATGATCTGTGAGATCGGCTCGGCCAGCGCCTCTCTCACTTCATCACTGGAGAGGATGATGGTTTTCGGTATGCCCCCTACCAGATCGCGACCCTTGACCCGCGTCTCGAGGGGTGGATCGAGTTTGACCGCTGACGCGATCTCGATCTTTATCTGCTCGGCGGTCCGCTCCCCGATCAGGAGGTTGTACTTCTTCTTCAGGAACTGCACGATCGCCCGGTCCATCGCATCACCCCCGACCCGGATACTCGTCGATGTCACGATGCCGGAAAGGGCGATCACCGCGATCTCACTGGTTCCTCCACCAACATCGATGACCATGTTGCCGACCGGCATTTCGACCGGAAGACCGATCCCGATTGCTGCAGCCATCGGCTCGGCGATCAGGAATACCTCCCTGGCCCCCGCTGACTCGGCAGAATCCCGAACCGCACGCTTCTCCACTTCGGTGATCCCTGAAGGCACACAGATGACGATGCGGGGACGGCCGAAGATGCGGCTGTTCTGCACTTTCCGGATGAACGCGCGGAGCATCTCTTCGGTCTTCTCGAAATCAGCGATCACACCATCCTTGAGGGGACGGATCGTCATGACATCCTCAGGAGTCCTTCCAAGCATCTCCTTGGCCTCATACCCGATCGCCAGAACCCGCTGTGTCTGCCTGTCCACAGCGACGATGGAAGGCTCATTCACCACTATGCCCTTCCCGCGCACATAGACGAGGGTGTTCGCGGTCCCAAGGTCGATACCGACGTCATTGGCGAAGAATTCTCTGAACATGAAACCCACTGTTCCGGTCCTCTGCTAGTGGCGGAAATGGCGCATTCGAGTGAAGAGCATGGCAATACCATGTTCGTTTGCTGCTTCTATTGTTTCTGCATCCCGTATCGATCCGCCCGGCTGCACGATCGCCTTGACCCCCGCATCGGCCGCGGCGTCCACGGCATCCCTGAACGGGAAGAAAGCATCTGAGGCCATCGCGCATCCCTCGATGGAGAGTCCGCCACTCTGTGCCTTCTTCACCGCCAGCTCAGCGCTATCGACACGGCTCATCTGCCCGGCACCGACCCCGAGCGTCCGGTCCGCGCCGGCATACACTATGGCATTCGACTTGACCCACTTGATGACCTTCCAGCCGAATTCGAGGGCTATCAGTTCCTCCCCGGTCGGCTCACGTTCGGTGACGACCTCGGCCTCCGACATCGGTACCCAGCCGCCATCGAGTTCCTGGACGAGGAGCCCGCCGTAGACACGCTTGTAATCGTACGACCCACTGAGTTCTCTTTTACCGTCAGGATCGTATCGCATCACCCGCAGGTTCTTCTTGGTCACCAGGATGTCGAGCGCTTCCGGCGTGAAGCCGGGAGCGATGATCGCTTCCCAGAAACGATCGATCATCTTTTCGGCAAGAGCCTCGTCGACCGTCCGGTTGAACCCGGCAAGACCGCCGAACGCCGACACCGGGTCGGTAGCCAGCGCGTTCTCGTACGCGGCGATCAGATCAGATCCGGTTCCGGCTCCGCATGGATTGGTATGCTTGATCAGGGCACATGCCGGCTCCTCGAACTCGAGGGGGATCCCGAGGGCTGACTCAAGGTCTATTATGTTGTTGAATGAGAGCTGTTTGCCGCCCAGCTGTTCGGCATCGGCCACATTCGGACCCGACCGCAGGGGATCCTGGTAGAAGGCCGCCTTCTGATGTGGATTCTCTCCGTACCGGAGGATCATCACCCGTTCGAATCTTGGCATGAGGACGGTTGTGAAGGGAGTCGGTTCCATCTCTTCATCATCTTCGGCGTCATCGGAGGTATTCAGTTCCTGCAGGTACGTGGCGATCGCGCTGTCATAGAGTGCGGTCCGGCGGAATACATCGGCAGCCAGCTCCCTGCCGAGGGAGAGAGGTACCGACACCCCGTCATCACCCCGTAGTGCCTCGAGCACGGTTCCGTACCAGGCTGGATCGGGAACAACCACAACACCCCGCTGGTTCTTGGCTGCCGCCCTCAGCATCGTCGGTCCGCCGATATCGATGAAGGAGGTCGCTCCATCCAGGTCGAGACTCTCTCCTATTGCCTTCTCCTCGAATGGATAGAGATTCACCGCAACGAGATCGATGGTCTCCCATCCCCGTTCCTGCAGAGCCTCCATGTCACCCTCATGGTCGCGTCGGGCCAGCAGGGCTGCGTGGAGTTTCGAGTGAAGTGTCTTGACCCGCCCATCCATCATCTCCTCGGAACCGGTGAACTGCGCCACGTCCTCGACCTCGATCCCCGCGTCCTCCAGCACGGTGCGCGTACCACCGGTGGAAATGAGCGAGATCCCCAGCTCCGACAATCCCCGGGCGAACTCCACCAACCCTGACTTGTCACTGACACTGAGAAGCGCGCGACGAACCGGTATGTTTCCCTGTGACTCCATTATCGTTGTCAGCTCCGTTCCTGTATCAGGAGCGGGTCCGGCTCGCTGCCGAATACCCGACCCTCCTCGATGCGGATCCTGCCTTCCGAGAACCACTGGATGACCCTCGGGTAGATATCATATTCCCTCTTCAGCACTCTCTGCTGAATCATCTCCGGGGTGTCGCCATCAAGGACCGGGACGGCGAGCTGGGCGATGATCGGCCCCCGATCGTATTCCTCGTCGACGATATGGACCGTCACACCGGTCACCCGTGTACCGCTCTCCAGCACAGCTTCATGCACATGCATCCCGTACATCCCCTTCCCCCCGAATGCGGGCAGGAGTGCCGGGTGGATGTTCAGCATCCTGCCATTCCACCGCCGGACGGTGCGCGCCGCGATCAGCTTCATATAGCCGGCCAGCACGATCAGGTCGGGCGCCGCTTCTTCGAGGAGATCGTGCAGTCTATCGTCGTAATCGTCTCCCGGCAGGATGTGCTCTGCCCTGACACCGGCGTTCCCTCCCCGTTCGAGGGCACGCGCGTTCTCTCTGTTACTCGCGACCAGTACGACTTCCGCGTCGAGTGTTCCTCCGCTGATGGCATCAAGTATCGCCTGAAAGTTCGTCCCTCCACCAGAGGCGAGAACAGCGAGATTAAGAGCCATTTCCATCCGTTTCGGTCTGTCTACGTCGGAAATGAACGTAGCGTGAGAGGGGTTCGGGAATCCACGGTCGGCCATACCCGTCAACAGCTGGTGCCCTGTCACGCGACAACCGTCGCATTCGAGCGGTGCCGCATCCCGACCGGCTGCGTTTCGTCTTCTCGCCATAGCCACCGCTATGCCTCGTCGCCGCGCCTTGCAGGCCGGGCCCGGCATCACTCTCGGTGCTGACGTTTGTCACCTGACATGACACCCATGCCCGTGCGAAATTAACACAACCGGGGTGTTCTCGTTAAGAGGAATCTTCGACTGATTGAGGATAGATACGGGCCAGTACACTGTTTTCAGACTGCGGGAGGACGTACTTACAGCGCAGATTCACCCCGTTCGCTGGTACGGATCCTGATCGCGTCGTCAACCGAGCTGACGAAGATCTTCCCATCCCCGATTTCTCCCGTCCATGCGGCCCCGATGATCGCCTCGACCGCCTCGTCGACGGAATCATCGGATACGACGATCTCGATCTTCACCTTGGGAAGCAGATCTATCTGATACTCGCTGCCCTGATAGAGTTCGGCGTGCCCCTTCTGACGGCCGAATCCGCGCACTTCCGAAACGGTCATACCCTTCAGCCCGGCTTTGGCCAGTGCTTCCCTGACCTCATCGAGCTTGAATGGTTTGATGACCGCTTCTATCCGTTTCATTCAGCCGGTACTCCGGGTAGATGGCCGGCGGAAAAGGGCCGTTTCCGGACGGGAAAGGAGTCTACCTCCATAGCTCTCCGGCCACAAGCGTTGCATGCATACTGGTGCCCTGTCACGCAACAACCGTCGCATGACACTCCGGTGGCAGGCATACCCCGCAGGCATGTACTGTGTTCCATCATGGATTCAGCTCCGAACCGGCAGACCGATCTCCTGCTCCTTCCCTATTTGCGGCATGACGCAGCGGATCAAAGCAATCTCGCGTCTCTCGAGGAGATGGGCTTTGCCGATCTGCCGAACGCCGCCCGGAACCTCAGCCGGCTGGGCAGTGGTCGCGCCGCTGAATTCTGGTTCGAACACACAGAACCGCTCAGGGAGGGCCTGAACGTCGCCCCCGATCCCGATCTCGCTCTTACCGCGCTGCAGCGGTTGGATGAGCACATCGGATTGCGCGAACTGCTCACCGACCGGGAGAGAGTGCTGACCACGCTGAGGGTTCTCGGCTCGAGCCCCTTCCTCGGTGAACTGCTGCTGCGCTCACCCGATTCACTCTCATGGCTCCTCGCTCCGGGCGGCTGTGGCCGGCATGCCGTCGAAGCGATCGCCGACCTCGACGCCGCATTATCTGGCGAGGAGTTCAACGAAGAGACCCTTATTGCGCTGAACCAGTTGAAGCGACGGCAACTGCTCCGGATCGGATCGCGAGCGGCACTGGGGCTTTCAGAGGTTGATGAAGAGTGGCGGGCGCTCTCAGATATAGCTGACCTCATCCTCCAGAACCTGCTGAACCTGATCTGGCCGGATGATCTGCCGATGCCGTCTGTTATCGCGTTCGGAAAACTGGGGGGGCGTGAACTCAACTTCTCCAGTGATATCGATCTCATCTTCACCCTCTCACCCGGCAGCGGTAACGAGCTTGCCCGCATCATGCCCCCCCTGACGCGGGCCATCGAGGCCCTGGTGGAGGCTCTCACCCGTTATACTCCCGAAGGGAGTCTCTACCGCGTCGACCTCAGACTGAGACCGGGAGGTGATCGCGCCCCGCTTGTCCGCAGTCTGCAGTGGATGGAGTCGTATTACGCGGGCCAGGGCGCTCCCTGGGAGCGTCAGATGCTCGTCAAGGCCCGTCCCTGTGCCGGTGATCTCAACAGCGGCTCACGTTTCCTTGAACTGCTCGTCCCCTTCATCTATCCGACCCATGCGACCCGAGATCCGGGAGAGGAGGCCCACCGTCTCCGCAGGGAGCGCCGGGCACGTGAAGGCACCTCTCTCTCGACCGAGCATGTGAAACTCGCTCCGGGGGCGATACGGGACGTTGAATTTATCGTGCAGGTCTTCCAACTCCTCTACGGAGGCCGACATGACGTGATCCGTCATCCCTCGACCCGGGAATCGATCCATCTCCTCAGGCAGGAGGGCCTGCTCCCCGGGTCCGAGGCAGACCACCTTGATGAGGCCTACTGCTTCTTCCGCAGGCTCGAGACCGTTCTCCAGATGCAGGAAGATCGGCAGACATTCACCCTGCCGGAGGGGACCCATCGTCGCAGGGCGGTTGCCCGCCTGATGGGATTCACCGAGCCGGACAGCTTTCTTGCCCGTTACCACAGCCTGCGTGGATCGGTCATGGAGGTACTGAACTCCCTCCTTCCCGGTGCCGGTGAGGAAGTGACCGGCGAACCGGTCGAGAGCATTCTGAACCTGCCGGCGGGCGGCGATGAAGCGGCTCTTCGTCTTGAACAGAGAGGCTTCAGGGAACCGGCCCAGAGCCACCGCGTCCTTGTCGCGACCGGCTCCCTCATCAGGGCCGGCGGTTCCAATTCGTGGGCGGCATTCGTCGGCCTCCTTCCACCACTTCTTAAAGACGCGGTTGAGACAGGCAACCCCGACCGGGCCATCAACAACCTCGAACGGATCCTTCGTCGGCTCGGGAGTCCGGGAGCGTACGTACGACTCCTCGCCAGAGAGGACTCGATACGCAAGGCAATGCTCCTGCTCTGTGCCTCGGGGGACCTGCTCACCGATCTCCTTCTCCGTCACCCGGAGCATTTCGAGCGTCTCTTCAGCATCGGAGCAGCCGGGGTTGCCGCCGAGAGAACCAGCCGGGTCAGTCAACTGCGAAGGATCCGCGCCCGGGCCGGATCGAGCCGTGAGATGGTCCGTGACCTGGAAGCGATCCGCACCCGTGAATTCCTCGCTGCCGGGCTCTCATATATCACGGGAGAACGGGATCTTTCCCTGACGATGAGCACCCTGGGGCTTCTTGCCCGTGACCTGATCCGCTGTTTCATGGGGGTTCACTTCCGGGAATTCCTCAACCCGCCGCAGGCGGCTGTGCTCAGCCTCGGTACGCTGTCGGCTCGATCGATGACCTTTGCTTCCGACGCCGACCTGCTCTTCCTGCATCGCGAAGGAGCCGGCGCCGCAGTACAGGAACTTGCCGCTCGCGCAGGCGGTCTCCTCTCCCCTCCCGGCGGCCCCTACCCCGTTGATATGAGGCTCCGTCCCGAGGGACGGTCGGCTCCGACGAGCGTCGACCCCGCCTACCTGGAGAGATATCTCAATGAACGCGCGTCTTTGTGGGAATACCTTGCCCTCCGGCGTGTTCAACCGTTCTACGGCAGGAGAAGCCTGCTCAGTGAATCTATCGATGTCATCGACGACTGGCTCGCCGGTTTCCACCTCGACCGGGAGACGCGATCCTCCCTCCGGTCGGTCAGGCAGTTGCAGGAGGAGGAAGTCAGGAAGGAGAGTCAGACTGTTTCACGCGATGAGCTGTTCGACGTCAAGCGATCACCGGGTGCGATGGCTGACATCGAATATCTTGCTCTCGGTCTGACCACCGGACGCCGGGAAGGCCCGGGACCGGTGAGCGCCCATATCCCCGACCTCATCGGACCACTGACAGCTTCCGGCACCTTCACCGCATCGGAGGGCGACCTCCTGCAGAACACCTATCAGCAGCTGCGAAGCATCCAGATCGCCCTCCAGCTCCATTTCGGCAGGGATATCACCCGCGTCCCGGCATCGTGGTATGAAGACGCCCCGACAGTGGTGATAGCCGAAGAGACCATGAGAACACTTCCGGAGATGACCGGAAAGGTCCGGGCCCTTTTTGACAGGGAGTTTCCGCTTACCGATCAGACATGAGCGCGTCGCGGAGCGCACTGATCACGATCGTACTCGAACCGGCATCGAGCGGCGCGCCGAGGGGATCGGTCACATAGAAGGCATCGACCGCGCGCTCTCCTTCGGTAGTGATGAACGCCTGATGGATCGAAACCCCGAAGTCAGCCATGATGGCGGCCACATCGTGCAGCAGGCCCACCTGATCACGGGCTCTGATGTCGATCACGGTATACTGATCTGAAGCAGTTGGATCGAGGTGGACCTGGACCGGGTGATCCATGATCTGCCTGTCACGCAGACTCCAGCGCACCCGATGATCCTCAAGGAGTCTCTCCACATCGATACTTCCATCCAGCACCCCGGGGAGCTTCTCCACTATCGATCGTTCCTGTTCGTCGGTCATCCTGAGGCCTGAGGCCGCGTCAGCGACCGTGAACCTGTCGAATATCAGTCCATCGAGGCGGGTGATTATCCGCGCGTGAAGGATCGTGACGTCGTGAGCCGCCAGCAGACCGCAGATATGACTCACCAGCCGTTCCTGGTCATTCGCGACGATGGTCACCCCGGAGTTCTCCCTGCCGTGCCGGATATCGATCACACAGGCACCTTGAGCATCGGCAGATTCGATGAACCTGTCGAGGAGTCTGCCATCAGAGGAAACTGTCTTCACCTCGACATCCCGCCGGTATTCCGGCGGCATCGATTCCAGGAACCTGAGCGCCTGCTCTCTCTCATCAGGTCCGATATCCGCTTGTTCCAGTCCGTCACGCACTGCAATCAGCCTCAGATCCTCTCCGGCCATCATCCGCTGGATATTCTCCACCAGATCAGCCAGCAGGCGGCACTTCCACGGCGTGAGTACGGTGGGATTGAGAGCAGCCAGATCAGCGATCGTCACGATCGCGAGAAGGTGCAGCCGCTCGGGCGAACGGATCAGGCGGCACATCCTTTTCAGCAGCGCCTCATCGCGGATATCCCGCCGCTGGGCCGCGGTATTGAGCAGCAGGTGATGCCGCACCAGGAATACGGCCAGTTCGAGCTCGGCTTCCTCCAGCCCGAGTCGCCTGCCCGCATTGCGCAGTGTCCGCGCCCCCCGCTCCGAGTGATTCCCCGTTCCGGTCCCCTTTCCGATGTCGTGATAGAGGAAGACCAGCCGGAGAATCGCTGCTTCACGCCGGGTGGGATACCACTGCCCGATGGGTATCTCGGGCACCACCGCCGCGACCCGCCCTGCCATCCCGCCGATGAGGGCGGTGCCGCTCTCTTTATTCGCTATCCCGTCCGCCATCTTGTCCGGCACCTCGAGCAGCATCTCGAGGGCATCGAGCATCCTCAGGGAGTGCTCATCCACGGTGTACTGGTGGTATGGATCGAACTGGACCAGGGCGGTGAGCCTGTTGAACTCGGGCAGGATGCCCCCCAGGATCCCCAGCTGATGCATGGCGTGCAGCGCCCATGCGACCCCCGGTTCTTCGAGAAGCGCCATGAACAGCCGGCCATGTTCTTCGGCCTGCCTGATGGCTCCACCGAGTCGTTCTCCCTGTCGGTAGAGGAAGGCGGCCGTCGCGGGACCGAGCCCGGAACCAGTGCGCGTCAGCGTGATGAATCGATCAATGAGCGAGAGGGGCCGGGTCATCAATTCATCGGTCGGCCATTCTGTCGCGTCACCGTTACCCGGTTTCAATACTGTCAGGGACGTGGCACTGCCTGAGCGTGGTTCCCAGCCTGCGCGTGCCAGCTGAAGAGCGGTGAAAGCGTAGATCTCCCAGCTTGCCCGATAATAATCGCGCATGAACAGTTCTACCGGCAGACGCCCATCTCCTGCCGTATATCCCTCCCTGAGCGCGATATCGGATTGGCTCTGATGATCGAGGCGATCCCAGGCCCTGCCCTTCTGGAGATGGAGCGAGTTACGCACGCGCCAGGTCAGGTCGTACCCCCCCTGGATACGGCTGTACTCAACAGCTTCCAGCTGCTGATCGGCCAGGTAGGATCGCCAGTCCTTCGGTCCACCGGAGGCATTGCTCAACCAGAGAAGGGTATGCATATCCCGCAGGCCACCAGGCCCCCGTTTCACATCGGGTTCGGAGAGGTAGACGGTGTCTCCGGCCAGTGCGTGCCGGCTGCGCAGTTCGTTCACCTTTCCCGAGAGATAATCGTCGAGCCGCGGTCGAAGCACATCTCGACGTATGGTCTCGTCAAGTCCCTCAACGATCCCATCCCTCCCCCAGATGGTGCGCATCTCGAGATGCGCTGTCAGGGTCTCCCGGTCTCCGGTCGCGAGCGTCACTGCCTGGTCCGGTGTCACGACCTGGTGTCCGATCTCCCAGCCGAGGTCCCAGAGTGACTGGATGAACCGCTTGATCCCCTCTGGAGGCGTGGAGGAGAGGTGGACCAGTGAAAGATCTACATCTGATCCGAAAGCCAGTTCACCTCTGCCGTATCCGCCCGTGGCTATCACCGCGATCTCATCCGATTCATCGAAGAAGAGCGGGCAGATGGTACTGAGAGTGGCATCCACAAGCCGACAGAATGCCCGTATGATCACACCACCCCCATCACCGCGGTGATGACGCGCAACAAGATGGGCCCGGTCCTCCTCGAACCGGGCCCTGATATCCCGCACTGATGTGGAGGATGCGTCGCTCACACGTCGTAGTAGAGAGAGAATTCGTATGGATGAGGACGCAGACGCATCTCACGGACCTCATTGGTCATCTTGTATTCGATCCATGTATTCACGATATCCTGCGTGAAGACATCCCCCTTGAGCAGAAATTCATGATCGTCTCTGAGGCACTCCAGAGCTTCCTCCAGACTGGCGGGCGTAGACGGTACGCTGGCCAGTTCCTCAGGCGGCAGGTCGTAGATGTTCTTGTCGAGCGGCTCACCCGGGTCGGTCTTGTTCTGGATCCCGTCGAGACCCGCCATCAGGATAGCGGTGAACGCCAGATAGGGATTGCTCGATGGATCAGGACAGCGGAATTCGATCCGCTTTGTTTCCGGCTTCCTGCTGTAGACCGGAATACGGATCGCCGCCGAACGGTTGCGCTGACTGTAGGCAAGATTCACCGGGGCTTCGAAGCCGGGAACAAGACGCCGGAATGAGTTCGTCGTCGGATTGGTGAGCGCTATAAGCGCGCGCGCGTGGTTCAGCACACCCCCCATGAAATGGAGCCCCATCTCGCTCAGGTTCGCGTAATTCTCCCCATAGAAGAGTGGCGTATCCCCGTTCCAGAGGCTGACGTGAACGTGCATGCCCGAACCGTTGTCCCCGTAGAGCGGTTTCGGCATGAAGGTGACCGTCTTGTTGTGCCGCCTGGCCACATTCTTCACCACGTATTTGTAGATCATCATGTTGTCGGCAGTAGCCAGCAGGGAGCCGAAGCGGAGATCGATCTCCATCTGTCCTCCCGTCGCTACCTCATGATGGGCGGCTTCGACTTCGAGTCCCATCGCGAGCATCACCTGCACCATCTCATTCCGGATATTCGCCATGCTGTCATGGGGCGGGACCGGAAAGTACCCCTCTCCCCGTCGCGGCTTGTTTCCCAGGTTCGGGTCCTCTTCCTGACCGCTGTTCCAGATACCCTCTTTGCTGTCAACCGCATAGGAGGCTCGGTGCATCCGCGATTCGTATTGAACATTATCGAGCAGGAAAAATTCCGCTTCCGGGCCGATATAGGCGGTATCGGCGATCCCGGTGCTCTGCAGATACGCTTCAGCCTTGCTGGCGATATAGCGCGGGCATCGACTGTACCGTTCCTTCGTCACCGGATCGTAGATGTCACAGATCAGGCTCAGCGTCGTTGCGTCATAAAAGGGATCGAGCATTGCGGTGTCGGGGTCGGGGATGACGAGCATGTCGCTCTCGAAGATCTTCTGCCATCCACGGAGACTCGATCCATCGATGCCGAACCCCTCTTCGAAGGAACCTTCATCGAGATTGGGTGCCGGCACCGTGAAATGCTGCCACAGGCCGGGAAAATCCTGGAACTTCAGGTCGATCAGCTGTACATCGTTCTCACTGACGATATTGAGGACGTCTTGCGGAGTGAATCCCATGGGTGGGCTGCCCCTTTCGATGGTGCTCATGGTGGAATGGTGTTCGATCTCTCCCGGTCGAGTATCCAGCCGCGTTCAGGTTCATACATGAATACGAACGTGACGGCAGATTCACGATAGATCCATTTCCTGACAATGATCTGGCGTGGCTCCTCGAGCGGTCTGGCCTGCATCGGAGTCTGGCGTTCATCGAGAATCTCGTCAGGTTCACCGAATGCGATGTAGATCCTGCCAATATCTACATCCCAGCCCCGACGCGATCCGCTTCTCCACTCATCGTCTGCATATCGCAGACGACGGATGAACTCATCCCGGACTTCGTTCTTCCCGGTATCGGGTGTCGGATCGAGCGAGTTCCAGATGCTGTCAAGAAAAGCACGCCGCCCGGCGCTCGGGAGGGCTTCTAGAACATCAACCGCATCCTGCCCGGCAAAGAGTGAAAGCTGGGCCTTCGTGGTCTCCAGATCATCTCCCCAGGCAAACAGTGGACGGTGGATACGGATCGTCCGGTTCTCAGTCAGCGAAAGGTCACCAGGGCCTTCGAGCTGCAGCTGAAGACTGTACCTTCCCTCCTCAAGACCGAAGGTTGAAAGGGTATCCCGAATCGTCATCGATCCCAGAGGTGTCAATCCCTGGCGACTCAGCGCCTCGTTGCCGTCATCTGAGATGAGTCGATATACGATCGATGAACCAGCCGGTATGTCATAGGTCTCGAAGAGGAACGCCACGACAGATGCGTCTTCAGGATTTCGCAGTGTTGACAACACTTCCCCGGCGTGGGCCTCATGCACCTCCCGAAAGGATCTTTCATGACGCCCGATCCCCGGATCGAGCATCTCGATCTGACTGAGTCCCGGTTCTCCCGCCCGCCAGGGGGCGGCTATCACTTCCTGCTGTTCTCTGCCACTTCGTACGGAGTGCCGGTCGGATACGATCACTTCGACCCGGTAATGGCCCGGTGGAAGCGTAACCTGCTGAAAGAGCCTGACCCTCTCGTTCGGATCGGATACCTGCAGTTCCTCATACAGTTCGATCGTGTCGACATACACACCACCCCCCCGCCCGAGGGCATTCCGTTCACGGATGACGACCCGCCATTCATACTGGGCCCGCCAGATCTCAGCCGATCCCGACTGCCGGCGAAGGAAGAAGAGACGTGCTCGGGGAAAGGATACGTGGACATGGAGCAGGTAATCAGAGCCTTCAGACGGTCGAAAGAGAGCAAGTGAGACATCGGTCTCAATCCAGTCGGTCATGGGACCGGGCAGTTCAGGATGATTCGGACTGTTGAGAGCGCACCCTGCAGTGAACAGGAGAGCACACGCTGCAGAGAGCAGGCAGCCGCGTAGCGGTGTCAAGTCACGCAGCAAATATGTTGTCGTTTTCACCAGATGCATGCGGCTCTGTTTCACCAACCGGCGACGATACCGTTCAGAATCTCCTCGACGACCAGATCGATCACCTCACCAAGCCCGGTGGTCCGTTCGGCCGGCCCTTCGTTCGGATACGTCGCGGACGCGAATACCCGAGAGGATTCCCAGAGCACCTCATCCTTGACCCGATCGTGGAATCGTACTTCTGTCGTGATGCGGATGATGTACTGGTCTACTTCTTCATTCGAATTGTACGAAAAGGGTTCTTCCGTATACACCCGGATGGTGCCCAGTATGACTGAAGACGCCTCGCTCTCATCGGCAACGACACGCAGGGTGCCATCACGCACGAGCGCTGATACCAGCCGGTCGCTCACCTCCTCGGCGATACCGAATTCATTCGTCTCATTGGTGAAAAGAGGAACAGCAACACTCTTGATATGTGAAGGGAGACCGGAACTGAAGGAATACGCGCACGACGAGAGCATCGCCAGCAAGAGGATGGTCACGAACCGCGCGGCTGTTTTTCTGTCAGGTACTGACCCACACATTCTCTTCACCCAGTATGGATTTCAGCTGTTCGAGCACCTCGATAGTGGGGCTCACTCTGATCTCATGCGCTTTCATCTTCAGGAGCGGGCCTTCCTCACCATGTTCGATATGCAGATACACCGGAACAGTGCCCGGATGCTTTCTCAGCACCTCCATGGCCCTGCCCGCCATATCCGGACCCTCATCAGTGACAATCAGGAGGTGCAGCCGTTCTGTCAATCGAATCCGTGCATCTTCCAGCGGAATGATCTCATCTGCCAGTACTTTCGGCGCCTCACCCTCCCTGATCGACAGTTTTCCCTTGATGAGGATCATGTTCTCCTCACGGATCAGTTCAGCGTGTTTTTCATATGGATCGCTGAATATGATCGCTTCACCTGAACCGGTGAAGTCCTCGATGCCGACAAAGGCCATCGCTTTGCCCTTCCGGTCGGTCTTGCGGCTGATGGTGGTGATGACACCGGCCACGATAATCGGTTTGCCATCCACTCTCTCTGCCAGTTCCCCGAGCCCACCGCTGGTAAAGGAGTTCACCTCGTCGCGGAATCGTTCCATGGGGTGACCGGAGACATAGAAACCGAGCGCGTCTTTCTCCCGGGAGAGCTGCTCATGCACGGCCCATTCCGTCACATCGGGCAGTGCTGCGTTCAGCGAAATGAAGTCGTGATCATCAGGCCCCTGTTCAAAGAGACTCACCTGTCCGCGATCCCTGTCGGCCTGCCGTTTCTGGGCGCCTTCCAGCTCCCTGCCTGCTGCCACCAGGAGCTGTGCCCGATGGCCACCCAGTCCATCACACGCTCCTGCTGAGATAAGGCTCTCCACGACTCTGCGGTTGACGCTCTTCAGGTCGGTGTGCTCCAGGAAATCCCTGAACGTCCTGAACTCACCATGTTCACTGCGCGCCAGCAAGATCGCCTCGATGGCCGAATGCCCGACATTCTTCACCGCGCCAAGTCCGAATCTTATTGTTTGGACGCCAGTTACTGTGAATTTCTCATTTGATTCATTAAGATCAGGTGGGGCTACCGTGATCCCGAGTCGCCTGCATTCTTCGATCAGGATCACGATGCGGTCGGAGTTGCTCATTTCACTCGACAGAGAAGCTGCCATGAAATGGGCCGGGTAGTGTGCCTTCAGATATCCCGTCTGCCAGGCGATGATGGCATATCCGGCCGAATGGCTGCGGTTGAAGCCATACCCGGCGAAATAGGCGATCTGCTCAAAGACATCTTCAGCGATCTTTCTCTCGACTCCCCGCTTCTGGGCTCCGCTCAGGAAAAGCTCCCTCTGCTCCTCCATGACTTCGGCCTTCTTCTTCCCCATCGCCCGCCGGAGAAGATCAGCCTCGCCGAGAGTGAATCCGGCAAGTTCGGAGGCGATCCGCATGACCTGTTCCTGGTAGACGATGATCCCATAGGTGGACTTCAGGATCGGTTCGAGAAGCGGGTGGTCATACTGGATACGCTTTTTACCATTCTTCCGGTCGATGAAGTCATCCACCATGTTCGCCCCGAGAGGACCCGGGCGGTAGAGAGCGTTCATGGCGATCAGGTCCTCAAGACAACCAGGCCTGAGTTTCCTCAGGTAATCACGCATACCGCTTGATTCGAACTGAAAGATGCCGATCGTCTCACCGCGGCTGAAGAGATCGAAGGTCGTCGTGTCCTCGAGATCGATGTCACTCAGAATTATCGTGACATCGTGGTGCTGTTTGATCAGCTCTGTGGCGTCATGGAGGACCGTCAGCGTTCGCAATCCGAGGAAATCCACCTTCAGCAGTCCGACATCCTCGACGCGGTTCATGTTGTACTGGGTGGTAATCTCCCCCTTCGAACCCTTGTAGAGCGGCACATAGTCGGTCAGAGCACCCGGAGCAATGACAACTCCGGCGGCATGTGTGGAAGCATGCCTGGCCAGACCTTCCAGCACCCGGGCGTGTTCGAACAGCCTCTTGCATTGATCGTCCGAAGCGATGGCGTCCTGCAGAGCCGATTCACGGGATATCGCGTCCTGGAGTTTTATGCCGATCTCCTCCGGGACCAGCTTGGCCAGTCGGTCGACTTCACTGTAGGGCAGGCCCATCACGCGCCCGACGTCCCGGACAGCTGCGCGCGCGGCCATGGTTCCGAATGTGATGATCTGGGCTACACTTTCTTCCCCGTACTTCTCCACCACATAGCGGATGATCTCGCTCCGCCGCTCATAGCAGAAGTCGATGTCGATATCAGGCATGCTGACCCGCTCGGGGTTGAGGAACCGTTCAAAGAGCAGGTCGTAGGCCAGCGGATCGATATCCGTGATACCGAGGCAGTAGGAGACCAGGCTTCCCGCCGCGGAGCCGCGTCCCGGTCCGACCGGAATCCCCATGGTTCTTGCCTGCCGGGTGAAATCAGCCACCACAAGGAAATATCCGGGAAAGCCCATCTGCTCGATGGTCTTCAGTTCATACTCCAGGCGCTCCTCGACCGTCTCGTCTATCTCGGAGTAACGCTTTCGCGCGCCCTCATAGGTGGAATGGCGCAGGAACTCGGGGAGGGTCTTGAAGCCGTGCGGCAGCGGGTAGCGGGGAAGATGCATCTCTCCGAATTCGAGCAGGAGATTGCACTTCTTCGCGATCGCGGAGGTGTTTTCCAGCGACTCAGGCAGCCCCGCGAAGAGATTCGCCATCTCCTCCTGTGTCCTGAAGAAGAGTTGGGGATTCGAGTGCATCCGGTCGGGATCGAGCAGAGTCTTTCCCGTCTGCACACAGAGGAGCACCTCATGGCTCTCCGCGTGCTCAGGCTTCATGAAATGGACATCGTTCGTCGCCACGAGGGGGATATCCAGCTCCCTCGAAAGGGAGATCATGGCGTCGATGTTCCGCTTCTCATCCTCGATGTCGTGGTTCTGTATCTCGAGGAAGAAATTCCCCTCACCGAATATCTCCTGATACTCCAGTGCCGCCCTCTTCGCATCCTTCGGCCTGCCCTGCACGTTGAGCATCGACACTTCCCCCTGCAGACAGGAGGAGCAGGCGATCAGGCCCTCACTCCGTTCCCGCAGCAGCGCCTTGTCGACGCGGGGGCGATAGTAGAATCCTTCGAGAAATCCCATGCTGGAGAGGTACATCAGGTTCTGGTACCCGACCTGGTCCCGGGCCAGAAGGATGAGGTGGGATGACTTTTCTCCCTGCTGGACTCGCTTGTCCCGCCGATCACCAGGCGCTACGTATACTTCACAACCGATGATCGGTTTGACATCCGTCTTCATCGCGTTCTTGTAGAATTCTATCGCACCGAAGAGTACGCCATGATCGGTCAGTGCCAGCGCTTCCATCCCCAGCCTGTCGGCCTCGGCGATCATCTCCTCTGTCCTGCATGCGCCATCGAGCAGGGAATACTGGCTGTGGACATGCAGATGGACGAAGGGGGGTGTGCTCACCTGACTGTTATACCTTCCGCTCTATCCTGGCTCCGAGAGAACTCAGGCGGTCCTCGATGTGCTCATACCCCCTGTCGATGTGGTAGACCCTCGTGATGACCGCATCTCCTTCTGCCGCGAGACAGGCCAGTACCAGACCGGCGCCGGCCCGGATATCGCTTGCCATCACCGATGCGCCCGACAGGTTCTCCACACCGATGATCGTGGCTTCATCACCCACGGTGCGTATCTCGGCGCCAAGACGGGCCAGTTCGGCGACATGGAGGAACCGGTCCTCGAAGACCGTCTCCCGTATCACACTCGTGCCATCCGCGACACTCGTCAGGGCCATGATCGCGGCCTGCAGATCGGTCGGGAAACCGGGGAATGGATACGTCGTGATGAGGGTGGGCTTCGGTCTGCCGTCCAGGCTCGCCGTGATGCTCTCTTCGGTGGTCGTGATCTCAACACCCATCTCTTCGAGTTTTGCCAGCACGATGCGAAGATCCTCAGCCCGGACGCCCCTGACCGTGACCTGTCCGCCTGTGATGGCACCCGCGATCAGAAACGTGGCCGCCTCCAGCCGGTCGGCCATCACCGCGTGATCGAACGGTCGCAGTGACTCCACCCCTTCGATCGTTATGTTCGTGCTCCCCTCCCCTTCGATGATCGCGCCGGCGGCTCTCAGCATCTGTGCCAGATCAGTCACCTCCGGATCGCAGGCGGCGTTGACGATGGTGGTCGTCCCCTCGGCGAGCACCGCGCCCATGATCACGTTCTCGGTACCGGTGTGGCTGGGCCGGTCGAAGAAGATGGTCGCCCCGTGGAGCGGATCAGCCGTACCAGCCATGTAACCGCCCTCATCCTCGAAGCTGGCGCCCATCGCCTTGAAGGCCTTCCGATGCTGATCCACGGGCCGTGGACCGATGGCGCATCCCCCGGGAAGGCTTATCCTGGCCTTACCCATGCGGGCCAGCAACGGCCCCATGACGAGGAAAGACGCTCTCATCTGCTGCATCAGTTCATACGGCGCTTCAACACCTGTCAGACCCGACGCATCGAGACGAATGGTCGACTGCTCACGATCGAACTCACTCTCCACACCCAGATGTCCCAGTACCTTGAGACAGGTATGGATGTCCCTGAGGTCGGGCACGTTCCTGATGACACTCTCCCCATCCTCGACCAGGAGAGCCGCGATCAGGATCGGCAGAGCGGCGTTCTTCGCCCCCCCGACCTGAACCTCGCCTTCGAGCCTGATTCCACCCCGGATGTGGAACTCATCCATCAGCTGTCACTCCTCTTCTGTAGCGCTATCAGATACCGGGGACGGGCAGAGAGGTCGGGTGCAATCCGCGCGTCGAACAGTCCGTTCATCCGTGCCAGTTCTGTCACTGCCTCGCCCTGTGTCTCGCCGATCTCGACAACGATGAGCCCACCCGGCTTGACACGCATCGAGGCCCCTTCAAGCAGCGCTGAAATCACATCGAGACCCCGGGGGCCAGCGACAAGCGCCCCTTTCGGCTCATAACCGCAAATCTCGCGCGGCAGTTCATCCCACTCTTCTTCTGTTACATAGGGGGGGTTGCTTACGACAAGATCGAGTGGAGGCAGATGGTGCCAGAAGTCGAGCCTGGTGATATCCGCTTCCAGCCACTGGATCTGTCCCAGGTCGTACTTGTCTGCATTCTCGCGGGCAAGTTCCAGTGCCGCCGGGCTGATATCCGCGGCCAGAATACCCCACTGAGGGCACTCCACCGCCAGCGAGAGCGCTATGGCGCCGCTCCCTGTTCCGGCATCGAGTGCCAGCGCCTGCCTGTTCGATCCCATGAGCCTGAGCGCAACCTCGACAAGTCCCTCAGTCTCAGGCCGGGGAATCAACGCTCTGCGGTCGATCTTGAGGGTAAGGAGTCTGAACGCGGCTTCACCAGTGATGTACTGCAGTGGTTCTCCCTCGAGCCTGCGGGATATGTTGCTCTCAAGGAGTTCGACCTCATCAGCTGTTATCTCCCGCTCCTCCAGATAGAGCATGTGGCGCGGAACCTCTCCGAGTACCGCGGAGAGGAGCCCTTCGGCCTCGATGCCAGGCGCCTCGATCCCGGCTTCTGCCAGCCGTTCCGATATCTTTTCGAGAAGAGATCTCAGTCCAGTCGATACAACGGCTGACACGCTCCTCACCCCTTCCCCGGCACAGCCGGATTGACGGTGCCCGCAGCCAGTCTCACAGCCTCGATCATCTCATCGAGATCGCCATCGAGTATCTCGTGCAGGGAATGCAATGTCAGTTTTATCCGGTGGTCGGTCACGCGATTTTGCGGAAAATTGTACGTCCGTATCTTGGCCGACCGGTCCCCTCCGGCCACCATGTTCCGCCTCTTGACCGCTTCACTGTCCGCCTGTTCCTTCCGGCGGAGTTCGAGGAGACGCGACCTCAGTATCTTCAGCGCTTTCGCCTTGTTCTTGTGCTGACTCTTCTCATCCTGGCAGCTCACCACCAGGCCGGTCGGCACGTGTGTCACGCGGACAGCGGAATCGGTCGTGTTCACGCTCTGCCCCCCCGGTCCCGATGACCGGTACACATCGATACGAAGATCCTCAGGGTCAAGAGCCACCTCCACTTCCTTCGCCTCAAGCAGAATGACGACCGAAGCGGCAGAGGTATGGATCCTGCCCTGGGTCTCGGTGGTCGGAACCCTCTGTACCCGGTGTACGCCACTCTCATACCGCAGCTTCCCGTATACGTCCTCACCAGAGACCAGGAAGATGATCTCCTTGTATCCGCCCAGTTCCGAGGGCGTACCGCTCATGATCTCGACCTTCCAGCCCTGCTTCTCCGCGTAGTGGGAGTACATGCGGAACAGATCGGCCCCGAAAAGTCCGGCTTCTTCTCCACCGGTGCCTGCGCGTATCTCGACGATCGTATTCCTCGAATCGTCAGGATCACGGGGGATCAGAAGTGTCCGAAGCTCCTTCTCGAGCTCATCAAGCCTGATCTCACCTTCTGCGGACTCGCTGCGGGCCAGCTCAAGCAGATCTTCATCGACGTTCTCCCTGATGATCTCCCGGGCTTCATCCACCCCGCTCCGAACCGCGTCAAGGTCCCTCCAGACCCTGACAATCTCCTCCAGGGTCCGATGTTCCCGTCCCAGTTCCCTGATCCGGTCGGTATCGGCGATGACAGCGGGATCGGCAAGCAGGATATACAGTTCCTCCAGCCTCGCCTCCGCATCTGCCAGTTTTTCGAATGCCATCGCTCACAACTCCCATAAAAAAGGGTGATGGGCCGCCGTAGCCAGCAACCCATCACCCGGAATTCCAGCCCGGCGGCGGGCTTCAATCGTCAGATTTGGTTTCCTTTTTCGCAGCCTTCCCGCTCATCTCCTCAGACAGGGCATACCGTTTGCGGAACCGCTCGACACGACCTGCTGTGTCGACAAGCTTCTGCTTACCGGTATAGAACGGATGACATTCCGAACAGATCTCCAGATCAATCTTCTCGGAAGTCGACCGGGTCTTGAAAGAATGACCGCAAACGCATGTTACGGTTATCTCGTGATATTTCGGGTGTATGTCTGATTTCATCTGATCATGCCTCTTGCTGCTCAATGTATGGTCTCGACGCCGTATTCGGTAGAAGGTTCCTACTGATTCATCGTGTCGAGGAAATCATCGTTCGTTTTGGTGTGTGACATCTTCTCACAGAGGAAATCCATCCCCTCCACCGGATTCATCTCGTTCAGGAACTTCCGCAGTATCCATATGCGGCTCAACTCCTTCTCCGACAACAATAATTCTTCTTTCCGCGTTCCGGAACGGTTTATATCGATGGCGGGCCAGATGCGTCGATCGGAAAGGCGCCGGTCGAGAACCAGCTCCATGTTGCCGGTGCCCTTGAACTCCTCGAAGATCACTTCATCCATGCGTGATCCGGTCTCGATCAGGGCAGTTCCGATGATCGTGAGACTCCCTCCGAACTCGATGTTCCTGGCAGCTCCGAAGAACCGCTTCGGCCGCTGGAGAGCGTTCGCGTCGACACCACCACTCAGGATCTTGCCGGAGTGAGGGACCACGGTATTGTGAGCGCGAGCCAGCCTGGTGATCGAATCGAGCAGGATCACGACATCCTTGCCGTGTTCAACCATCCGCTTCGCCTTCTCAAGCACCATATCGGCGATCACCACGTGTCGCTCGGCAGGCTCGTCGAAGGTACTGCTGATCACTTCTGCCTTCACCGAACGCTCCATGTCTGTGACTTCCTCGGGGCGCTCATCGATGAGCAGGATGATCATGACGGCGTCAGGATGATTCTCCACGATGGAGTTCGCTATCAACTGGAGTAGTACCGTCTTCCCCGCCCGTGGCGGAGAGGTGATCAGCCCCCTCTGCCCCTTACCGATGGGCGTCAACAGATCCATGATCCGCATGGAGAGTGTGCCCGCCTCGTTCTCCAGGCCGAATCTCTCTTCAGGATACAGAGGCGTCAGGTTGTCGAAGAGCGTCCGGTGCTTCAGATCTTCAGGTGGAGAGTCGTTGACCATCTCAACCCGGAGAAGTGCGAAAAAGCGTTCACTCTCCTTCGGGGGGCGGACCTGCCCGGAGACGGTGTCACCGGTCAGCAGGCTGAACCGCTTGATCTGACTGGGAGAGACATATATATCGTCGGGTCCGGGGAGGTAGTTGTATGCGGAGGAACGAAGAAATCCGTACCCGTCGGGGAGGATCTCCAATACGCCGACTCCGAAAATGTTGCCGTTCTTCTCTGTCTGGGTCTCGAGGATCCTGAATATCAGATCCTGCTTTCTCAATCCTGAGAAACTCTCCATATCGAGTGAGGAGGCCAGTTCAGTCAAGTCAGCGATGCTCATCGCTTTGAGATCTGCTATGTCCATTCTGTGAACCTCTTAACCTGTCCTGTGAAGGCTCTGCCTTCCGGAGGGGTGTTGCGCACAGTCGCTGGGTCCTTCAATAGAAGTTTGCCCGGGGACGTGCGAAGGCGCGCGTGTAAAGGGTGCCGATTATCGAACCTTGGAAAGAGTGCCTGGGATTTCTTTTCGGCGTGGGAGAGCTACCAGGTGATCCATCACCCATTGCTTCCCATCAGAATGAAAAAAGAATGGAAATCAACCTGTCGCTGTCAAGATGTTTCATACACCAGCGATTTCCTCCCGCTTCTTCAAAGCATGTCTACCGGATCGACATCAACCGCAATATGAACATTTTTCCTGCTCAACGCATCGATCCCGGAGCTCTCCACGCACTTGCGCAAGGTCAGGGCTGAGGGTCCCCGGAGGAAGAAATGTACCCGGTACCACCGGTTCAACCGGTAGAGAGGAGCAGGCGCGGGTCCGAGCACGGACACACTCTCCGGGACCACTGCGCTCAACCTTCGCACTACGTCCCTGCCGGTCTTCAGAACCGCAGCCTCCTCACGCCCTTTCAGAAGGATCCTGATCATGCGGCCGTATGGCGGATATCCCAGTGTCCTGCGGGAGGAGATCTCTGAAGTCATGAACCCGCGATAATCATCGGTTGCCGCATGGCGGATACCCGGATTGTCACATGCATACGACTGCACGACCACTTCACCGGGCTCATCCCCCCGTCCGGCACGTCCGGCGACCTGCATGATCAGCTGGAAGGTCCTCTCATTGGCCCGGAAATCGGGAAAATGGAGTTCTGCGTCGGCCGAGATGACACCGACGAGCGTGACTCCCGGGAAGTGAAAGCCCTTTGCAACCATCTGGGTGCCGAGCAGGATATTGCCTTCCCCGGAAGCGAACTGACGGTAAAGATCGCCATGACTGCCGCGCTTCCGCGTTGTATCGGAATCCATCCTCAGAACGCGGGCATCAGGAAACCTCTTCAGCAGTGCCGATTCCACCCGCTGGGTGCCCAGCCCCTGGTGGCTGAGGTGCTCACTGCCGCATGAGGGGCAGATCAGTGGTGGAGGCTTTCTCTCACCGCAGTAGTGGCAGATCAGCGCTCCCTCCCGGCTGTGGTAGGTCATCGCCACACTGCAGTTCAGGCATTCCTCTGCCTCCCCACAATCCTTGCAGGTGATCGCGGGGCTGAACCCTCTTCGGTTGAGAAAGAGTATCGTCTGCTCCCCCCTGCCGAGCCGTTCTTCGATTGCCGCCTCGAGTCTGCGGCTGAATATCACGGTCCCCTCGTACCTCCGCTCATGCTGCTCAGAGGCCATGTCGATGAGTTCAATCGTGGGCTGCGGTCTCGATCCAACCCGGTCCGGCATTTCAAGGAGCAGGTATTTCCCCTCCAGCGCGTTATGGTATGACTCCGCGCTCGGCGTGGCCGAACCGAGCACACAGAGAGCACCGGCCTCGCGGGCACGCATCACCGCGACATCCCGGGCATGGTACCGGGGAGCGGGTTCTGCCTGTTTGTACGATGGCTCATGCTCCTCATCCACCACGATGACACCGAGATCCCTTACAGGAGCCAGGACCGCTGAGCGCGGCCCGATCACCACCCTCGCTTCTCCGGACAACACCCGCCGCCACTGGACATACCGATCTCTCGGCTTCAACCGGCTGTGAAAGAGCGCCACCTGATCCCCGAAACGTGAGCGGAACAGAGATACAATCTGCGGAGTGATCGAGATCTCCGGTACCAGCACGATCGCGCTCCGGTCGTGTTCGAGAGCCCTGGCGACCAGTTGTTCATAAACGGCAGTCTTGCCGCTGGCCGTGACGCCATGCAGAACCGCTGTCAGCCAGGTTTGCTCATCTAGAGCTGAGAGAAGAGGTGCCAGTATCTCCTCCTGCTGGCCTGTCAGAGTAACAGATGGATATTCTTCAGCAGCCTGGAGTTCATCGGGTATCGGAACACCCTCCACATCCAGGTCACGCTTCCGCCTGCGGGCACCCTTTTCCGGCACCGCGGCGGCCAGCACCTCTCCCCAACCGCACTGGTAGTACTCCGCCATCCAGCGGGTCACCGCAAAGAGGTCGCCGGGAAAGAGCGGTCCCCGATCCACCACTTCGATCACGTCGCGCAGCTTCCCGGGAGCTCCATCAACCTTGCCGGTGTTCACCTCGACGGCGAACCCGGTCATCTCCCTGCCCCTGAACGGAACAAGCAGTGAGGACCCCGGCTCGATCTCATCTCTGAGCAGGTCCGGTATGGAGTAGGTGAAGGTCTGTTGCAGAGGGAGAGGGAGAGCGACCTGAACGGAGATTCCGGTCACGATCCCGGCGGTATATTCAGGTAATCGGGTATCTGGTCGGGCGGGTACGTCAGCCGCCGCTGCTGCATCCCTGCAGGTGTCAGTATGAATGAGAGTATCATCCCGTCCGGTCCGAGGTCGGTGAGCTCCTCCTGATTGAAATAGAGACGCATACCCCGGTTCTTTCCGACTCTCACCCGGAGGGTATCCTGAAAGGTCACACTCACCTGCCTCCCCTCGTTGACTACCCGTGTGACGACCGTATCGCCATCGGCGATCACCTGCATCCAGGTATCTTCGAGCGCATCGGCGATGAACTCCTGGAGATCCCCCTCACCCGGTCCCGGCTCGGACTGTGTCTGTGCCTGCTGCGCGGGTGCGGGACGTTCCGGCTCTCTTCTCTCCTCCTCCGGAGCAGCGCGGCCTTCGGCCGTCATCCCGCCTGTTGACTCGGCGACCTCTTCAATCTGCCCGGTCCCGACCGGATCGGATGTCTCCCGGCCAGGCTTGATGACGACGATGAGAATAATAGTGAACGCGATGATCGCGACGGGCACCATGAATGACCGCCACGGCAGAGGAGTCGCCGGCTCAGGTTTCCGTCTTCCCCGTTCCTTCACCGGTTGAGGCTTGCGCCCTTCCCGCTCCCGGATGGTGGTACGCAGAACGTCGAGACTCTCAGATTCTTCATGGAGGAAGGCCTCAAAACGTATGAGGACCTCTGACGGGTCGAGGCCGAGCCAGGTGGAGTAGGTTTTCAGGAATGCCCGCATGTACGGCTCTGGAAGGAGTGCGATATTGCCCGCCTCGAGAGCGCGCAGATAGTGACCGTCGATATTGGTGGCAGTTGATGCCTCCTCTATCGACTGCCCCCGGTCCTGGCGCCTGCTTCGGATCCACGCACCGTAATGTCCGTCCGAGCCGTTACTCATCGTTCCTGCCGTTGTCAGAAGGTCCCTGCCCCGGTTCGGGCCCCAACCACTCTCCCGTCACTACACCGTGCTTCTCCAGCATCATTCTGAGCAGATTGAGGGGAAGCCCGACGACGTTAAAGTAACACCCCTCGATGCGTTCCACCAGCAGTGCTCCGCGAACCTGGATGCCATAGGCACCCGCCTTGTCCATCGGCTCTCCAGAGGCGACGTAGCGTTCCGCTTCCTGCCTGCTGAACGGGATCATCACTACCTGAGTCTGTTCCGCATCAACTGAGATCTCCTCTTCCCCCGGTCCGACGACCGCCACACCGGTGATCACGGTATGGTAACGGCCTGA
>JALGVQ010000123.1 GCA_025774615.1 bacterium | reverse complement strand
GCGGCCTCAGGCCATGTAATCCCCATGCCTGAGACCGAAATGCCGGCGGCAGTCAGAGGATCGACATCCCAGGTAGTACCGGGATCCATCTTTGCGAGTGAAGCAGTCACTCCCACGGGAAGCCCGTCGGGGAACGTCAGGGCGAGATCCGTTACATTCCAGTAACGGAGAACCGTCACACCCCGGGGTTCAAGTCGAACGCGCGCGGATGACGGGAAGAGATTTTCATTGACCTGTGGTTCAATCCACGAAGTGACGGGTGCCAGATTGTAGGCCTGATAGCCGAGGTCTCCCCCCTCCAGGTAGAGGGCGGTGATGAAATCATGGAATACGCTGCCGAAATCCGGAGCACTGGTAGCAGTCAGTGAAGATTCTATACCGTCCACACCGCCCAGAGGGTCTGTTGAGAGCTCAAGTATATAGTCGTCTCCGAACCTCGTTCCCAGGTAGTAGGTCCAGAGGGCAACGCGGGCATAATCGTCAGTGACCGTTCCGTATTTTCTCCAGGAAAGGAGGTCTACGTTCGGTCGTGTCACATAGGGAGAGAGAGCCCTCAGGCCGAACCCGGTTATATAATGGGCGTATTCCGCCAGACCTTCATTGACTGCGGTGATCTCATCGGGATCATTTCCCCACTGGATGAGATGCTGGAATTCATGCGCAATCGTGCCCTTCACCATCCCCCTGATGAAAGCCGTATACAATGCATTAGCCGGATCTTCATAACCGATCATCTGGGAGTTCACATAGAGCATCTCTGTGTGGTTCGAGTTCTGCTTGATCCCTCCACCGAAATCGACCGGATCCGCGAATTGATTCACCGAGTAGAAATATCCAGAGAAGAATGAGCTTCCCGCCGCTGTCGTTGCCTCTTCCGGTATATTCGTAAGGAGTATGATGATCTTCTCATCATTGTCCACGTCAGGCACATCCCCGAACACTTCTGTCACATGATCGTAGATACCCAGATCCGGGTCGCGGGGACTGGACGGTACGGCAATTTCAAAAGCGGTAATGAACTCGCTCAGCGCCTCCGCTCCAACGACCAGAAGCTCATCTGACTCTATGAAGTAGTAGGCATAGTCCCCAACCGCCCGGCATTCGGCCTCGACCTGATACTGCTGGTAAGGGAAACTCAGGCTCTTGGAGAAATCGACCGCCCAGAATTTTTTAACATCCCCTACTTCATAGACGGCAGTGGCACCGGAGATCTGCTCTCCGGCCGCGATCCCGCGGGACTCTGCGAGTCGGGCGAGACGCCGCTGTCCTTCATCGAGCAAGGGAGTAGCCGAGGTGAATGTGGGGATCACGGGAATCGTTCTTCCCTGTTCCCCGATCCGGGCCAGACCTTCCCCGGGCCTGATCACGGTTTCCTGAGCCTCGGTCCGCCCTGTCAGAGAGAGCGGGATGAGCGCGGCAACAAGGATAGCGCTCGCTATGTTCCTGCAATGTAGTGATCTCACTTAGAACTCCGGGCCAAGTGCAATGTGCCAGCGGGGGGTACCCCCGATTGTACGTAAGGTATTCTTCCAGGCTACGTCCATCCTCAGAATAAACATGCCGAGATTCACGCGTGCTCCTATCCCGACACCACTTTTAATGCCTCCGAAAGCCACACCCTTTCCGCTCATATCGAACGGCTTAAAATCAGCACCGTCCCACGCCATGCCCATATCCCAGAAGAGTGCTCCCTGGATGTTCCTGATCATCACCTGAAGAGGCCATCCCAGGGAGAGGACTTTCACCATGGGAAAGCGGAACTCGATGTTGGAAAGGAGAAAACGATCCCCGGAGAATTCATAGAAATCGAAACCGCGCAAAGGTGCCTGGAAGGTAGAAAAATACATGTTGTCGATCTCGTACAGATCGCCGGAAGTATACCGGGGCCCCCACCAGAATCCATTGCCGCCGAGGAAGAACTGCTGAGGATGTCGGCCGAAACTCGCTCCACCTGCAAATCGAAGCACTATGTTCTCTTCACGCCCCACCCTGAGGTATGTGCGGTGATCCGCCTCGAGCGTAGTGAACCTCAGTGAATGATCTAGCCCGGGTGGACTGTGCGAGAGGCTTATCTTGTACCTTCTGCCATTGATATATCCCGTATACCCCGGAATGGTATTGTCACCGACTAAGCTGGCTTTCGGCAGGAACACCTGACGGCGTGACCGTTCTGCCGGGCCGGTCAGATATATCTTCCTGAAAATCCCGATATAGGATACTTCAAGATCAAGCCGCAGGAACCGGCTGAAGGGATATGACATGAGCGCCATCGCCCCGGCGGTGCGATCACCATAGATCGCCCGGGTGTCCCGATCGGGCAGATAGAAATAATTGTACCAGAAGAATGATATTCCGAAGTTCCAGCGCCGCCCGAGATTGCGGTAGGTGAACTGGTAATTGGAGTTGTCGAGTGTGGACCAGAGACTGACCATCATCGAGAGCTGATGATTTCCGAGGATATCACTCATCTCGAGGTATGATGACCCGGCCATTCCCCAGAAGCTGGAATACCCGGCATTGGCCATAACGAGATCGGGTGTCAGCTTCAGACGATAGGGACGGTCCCTGCTCGCCACGACTCCGAAACCGAGGTCCCGTTCCGGTTCGAAGTCATCCTTTCCTGTTCCTGCCCTGGTTCTCCTGCGACCATATCCGGCATCGATCGGCCGGAACCTGAGACGTGAGTAATCTGCCGCAGTGTAGCTCAATACTTGCTCTGATCGAGAGGCGGTTCGAGCCTCAGACTCGAGTCGTTCACGCTCCATGGAGAGAGCCATCCCGGTCGGCACCGGTACTGTTTCCGCGCCACTGTGGCGTGGATCCCGCATCAGGAAGATGTCATACCCCGCCCCGTTGAGAGCGCTGAAGACAAGCTGATTACCGGAAATGGAGAAGTGGGCCGATTCGATGCTGTTCAGCACATTTGTAAGCGGCCTGATCTCACCATCCTGAAGGTTCTTCTCATAGAGGTTCCGGATACCCGACCGGTAAGAGAGGAATATGAGCGAGGTATCATCCGGGCCCCAGTTCGGTGAGGTGTCGGCATAGGGACCGGTCACTACCGGCCACGGTTCACGGACCTCAGCGTCGATATCGAGGACCCAGATGTTCTCCGGTCCGTATGCCACCGGCAGGTCGTTCACAGAAGCCGGCTGACCCGGCAGGAGAGCATCTGAAACGAATGCGAGTTTAGACCCATCCGATGACCAGGATGGTGAGCTCTCATAGGCTCTGGAATGCGTCAGACGGGTGAGAGAGGAATCATCAAGATCGTACAGATAGAGGTCTGAATATCCTTCTGTGATCCCGGCAAAAACGATTCGCCTCCCATCGCTGTTCCAGGCTGGTGAGAAGACACCATCCATTCGGGGATCGATCTCACGGGTTATCCTGCCTGTCTCGGAATCAATGATGTATATCCGGTCACGAATCCCCCCCTTTGCCGCTATTGCCAGCCGGCTGCCATCAGGACTCCAGGCCACACCGCCTCGAAGGATGTGCATCTCCTCGAACTGGCTTACCTGCTCTCCCTTGCCCAGTCTGGCCAGCACTGATCCATCCAGTGTGGAGAGGATGTAGAGATCCATGTACTGCCGACGATTCGAAATGAACGCGACACGATCTCCGTCCGGGCTCAGAGCGGGAAAAACGTTATAGGTAGAGCCATCATCACGGTGATCGGTGAGCTGGTCCGCGAAATCATCGGGTAGTGAACGGTTCTCGATCTGCGGCCAGTAGGTTCGTTTCATGTATCGATGCCACTCTTGCGAAATATCCTCGATCGGTCTGCCAAGGGTGATGATGAACGCCTGGTCCAGGTTTCCGAGGAGACGGAGACTGGTCAGAAGTTCTCCGATTCGCCTGCGGCCGTATGTCTCGGCGAGATAATGAAAGAAGGCCTGTCCACCCTTATAGGCGAGGAGACCTCCATAGATCTCCTCGAGCGGAGGCAGATACTCGCTGATCACTGCGTCCCGCATGAAGGTCTCAGCCTCCATGTCCCACCCCATCGACCCGTATTCAGCCAGTCCCTCGGAGAACCAGAGAGGAAGGCTTCCCGATTGTGCCTGGTTGATCAGAGCTGCGATCCCGGTACCGTAGAGCATCGCCATCGAAACAGCGTGCACGAGCTCGTGATGAAGAACGTGCCGGAAATCCTCATACGAACCCTGGAACGGCACAACCACCCGATGCTTCAGGTACTCGGTGAATCCTCCGATACCCTCCTGGAGAATGTTCGGAATTACATTCGTCTGCTGGAAGTCGTTGTGCGAGTTGTAGAGGATCACCGGAACCCGATGGCTCAGATCGAAGTGGAACTCATACCTGAGTTCCTCATATGCGTGTTCGGCCGATACGGCCGCGAATTCAGCGATCTCTTTGCCACCCTGATGGTAATAGAAATCAAAATGCTCTGTCTGGAACACCGACCATACAAAGTTCCTGTACTGAACCTTGTTCTGTCCGAACCAGGTGTCCTGACCCTTCGCTGGCACTGCTGACATCAGAACTGCGAGAAGAATGGCACAGAGCGCTGGAACCGAACGATATTGGACCGACCTGTACGCATTGACAAAGGCGCTTTTAACGGCCGACACTGCACTGAAATATGTGCCCGGGTATAACGAAAGGTCATAGACCGATGCGTCAGATGGTTGCCTGCCTGTCACTACTCTCTCTTCTGGCTGCCTGCAGTGGTCCTCCTGAGCTTTCAGAATCTGATCAGGTGCTGGTTCAGATATACTGCGACCTGGCGCTCCTGGCGGGTGATGAAGGCGAAGCAGCCACTGACTCTCTGCGGACCTCAGTGTTCGAGCAGTACGGGTATACACAGGATTCATATGAACAGGCGCTTCAGCCGTACCACGATGATCCCCGCGCCTGGATACTCTTCTTCCAGGCTGTTTCCGACACCATCGAAAGTCGTACAGGAGTGCGGCCCGAACCGTCATCAAGGTAGAATCCCCGAGCCTTCCTCAGTAATCCAGATCATCAGGCGGTTGATTGTCGTACCAGATCTCATAAATCGCGCCCAGAAGCAGCTCTCCCTTGTTAAGGGCCGTTTTTTCTATGTACTGGTTGGCGTATGGGAAGTACCGGATCCCACTCGTCACGGTGGTGGGCGAAGTTGTGCCGTTCACATCTCCGTTGTCGGCCAGAACCTCTATCTGTGTGTCCCTCTGCCAGTCGTTGAATGAGTTCAGCAGGATCACTGCCGGATCGCTGGCCTGGGCACCGGCAACGAGCCACATCTGATCGTACGTCGCTCCTGTGGACTCGATGCCGCCCGTGACTTCGCGAGAGATTATCGGATGAGTGATACCTGCCCAGGCCCGGTCGTTGAAACCCGGCCACACCGTCGGGATGAGAGGTATCGCTTCGGGCAGTTCACTGATGACGGTCGCATACTCCTGCCAGAGCAATGAGACATCTTCCAGGAAGCCGGTGCCTGCAGGATATCCGTCATGGGCTCCCAGCACGGACAGATCGATGCCGGTGATGGCATCCATCGCACTGATCCTGCTCCTGTCGGGAGGCGCTACAGCTCCCCATATCACCTCATCTCCCACGAGATAGACACTCTCCCCTCCCGTGGAATCTGAATAAGCGATACGCATCGCGTTCAGGGCCAGTCTCGCATCCCCGGTGATCTTGCGGCTCTGGCGCAGGATAACCACGGGCTTCCCGTCGATATGGAGGTAATTGGTGCGTGAGAAGAACTCATCGTGGAAGGTGAGCAGATGATTCAGGAACGTATCACGCGCGGCGAGCGTGAAGCTGAAGGAAGAGACGTCTGGAGCTCCCCCCAGAATCGTCGGGGTCTCATAGAGTATGCACCATTCGATCTCGTCGAACTTCGGTTCCTCAAGGACATAATCCACCAGTGTTTCATGTCCCCAGCTCCCCAATCCACGCCAGGCGATGGCGAAGAAGTCGATCTCTGCCTGCTGTGCCCAGGAGACATGCGTCTGGATGATGCCTGTGTTCCGGCTGGAATACTCTCCCAGCAACGGGTGCTGTTCGGGAACCAGTTTGATCCTGAGGTAATTACCCGACCAGTTCCTGTTGTTCCCGAATCCGCCGCCATTGGTGATGGTGCCGTCACAAGTCGTCAGCAGCACCAGCAGCAGTATCCCGAGAGATATCCGGGTTATCCGACCACCATTCATTCCGCTCACACGACCTCCGTCCACTGACTGAGCATCCACGATCCCACGTTTCACATCACGTTCGGCACCATGATATGGTACGTCGTTTTCCCGCCTGAATCGAGTACAGAGCGATAACCTCTTCAGTACGCATAAGTAGTACGTTCGCTGATGGTACCTGTTCACATGGGCACAGGTGAGACATTTAAGGGGATTTTCTTACTGTGCGCGGCAGCAGCGGACATTCGCCTTGACCGGAACAGGCATTCAACGATCTTATCGTATCTGCAGGAACATCGTGGGGCCTTAGCTCAGATGGGAGAGCGCCTGACTGGCAGTCAGGAGGTCAGGGGTTCGATCCCCCTAGGCTCCACCAAATATATTCGACTATCCGCGACGTATATCAATAACAGCCAGGATATATTTTTCACGAGTCAATACACAGTCTGCAATAATTGCATGTTGTCGCGATCCAATCCATTTCTGTTGATCCTCAGTGAGGTAAAACAGACAGAAGGTCTGTTGACCAGTGCAAGCTAATAACAATAGAATTAAAGTCTGAGATACCGGAGGATCACAGATTAGATCCCCAGAGGCTCCGCCAGTAATTTATGATAAACGATGTCTTCATTGGATGTATTGAGGCCCGATAATGAATATGAATAAACTACCTTTTGAGCCTGTCCGACAAACCCCCTCCTGAGATGACATAGTCTATTCGTACCATGGAGTAGTACCAAAAGGAGGCTCCATGGGATACAACTTTCTCCCCTACGACCAGGATCAGCTGTATCTGCTCCCGCCGTCGATCAACGAATGGGTGCCGGAGGAGAGTTTGCCCCGGTTCGTCGACGAAGTGGTGGAAACGCTGGACATGAACGGTCGTCTGCAGGATTTCTACGAGCGATACCGCGCCGATGGCTGGGGACGGGCAGCTTATCATCCGAAGATGATGGTCAAGGTGCTCATCTTTGCCTACTGCCACGGGATTACGAGTTCACGGCGTATCGCGCGGGGACTGGAGAACGACGTAGGGCTGCGCTATCTCTCTGCCAACCAGCAGCCGGACTTCCGGACGATCGCGGATTTTCGCAAAGACAACCTGGATGCGATTCAGGGATTGCACATCGAAGTGCTGGAGTTGTGCCGGGAAGCGGGACTGATGAAGATGGGGCGTGTGGCTCTGGATGGGCGCAAGGTGGCCGGCAACGCGGCCCTGGCCAGGAACCGGACCCGGGAAGCGCTCGAAGCGGAAGTGGAGAAGATCCTGGCCGAAGCCGAGCGGGTGGACGCCGAGGAAGACGCCCTGTACGGAGAAGAGAACCGGGGGGATGAACTACCCGAGGAACTGCGGAGCAGCCAGGGACGCCTGCAGCGGCTGCAACAGGCCATGCAACGCCTGGAGGAGACCGAGGACGAGGCCCAGCAGGCACAGGAACAGAAGATTGCGGAGCGGGAGAAGGAAGAGGCCCGCACGGGGAAAAAGAAACGGGGTCGCAAACCCCGGGCGCCCGAAGAAATGGTCAACCCGGAAGCCAGGGCCAACACCACCGATCCAGACAGTCGGATCATGAAGACCCGTATGGGTTACGTCCAGGGATACAACTGTCAGGCGGTGGTGGACTGTCAGAGTCAGGTGATCGTGGCCCAGGCCGTGACCCAGGATGAGAATGACTGCAAACAGCTGGAACCAATGCTGGATGAGTGTGAAGAGCAAGCCGGAGAGCGTCCCGAGAAGCTGTCAGCAGACGCCGGATACTGGAGTGAAGAGAACGCCAGATTGGAAGACAACCGGACCGAGCTGTTCATCGCGACAAAGAAGGATTGGAAACAACGCAAGGCGCTGGCCGAACAGGGACCGCCCCGGGGGCGCATCCCCCGGAATGCAACTGCCCGGGACAAGATGGAACGCAAGCTGCTGACAAAACAGGGACGGGATGTTTATCGACAACGTGGCTCGACCGTGGAGCCGGTGTTCGGACAGATGAGTAATCGAGGATTGAACCGGTTTGTGATGCGTGGACGGGAAAAGGTGGGGATGGAGTGGTCACTGTGGTCTACGACCCACAATATCCTCAAGCTGTGGCGGTCCGGCTATGCGCCGGTGACCGCCGGATGGTAGAAAAGGTACTCAGGATCGGTCTGTCAGCATTTTTTTGAGTTAAAAAGCCCGAATCTTGGCTATAATCGGCTGGAGATTCAGTAATTAGGTTGAGGAGCCTCAGCTCACCTTGCAGCTGGGAGGTTTGCTGGACAGGCTCTATAAAAGGGCAATTAGGAGTTGGTGATTATCGCCGTCTACTCTCAGCAATTCACCAGGCCGTAAAGGTCAGAGGATTTCTGGATATTGTATTAAATTTCTCAGAGTGTGAAGCTGCATTCACTGGTCCGATGCTTGCACTTTGCGCAGAGGTATCATCGTATCGACGAAATGATATTGATATTGAGCTCCAACTTCCTACTAAAATTCGCCTCAGGAACCTATTTATCAATACTGGGTGGGCACACCTAATCGATCCGGAACAATATGGAGAATCGA
>JALGVQ010000122.1 GCA_025774615.1 bacterium | reverse complement strand
TGTGAAGCGATCGAACGAGATGGATGATATAGATGAGCTCGTCGATCAGCGCTTCAATCCTGATGGCAAATGGATCCGCCCACCCCGACCCGTTGATCAGGACCTGTATGAATCTGAAGTGATGGAACTCCTCGACGAATGTCTTGAGATCGTACCCGACCAGCAGAAGATGGCCTTCGTACTCCGCGAGATGGAAGAGATGGAGACGACAGACATCTGTAATGTGCTCGATGTGACCACCACTAATCTTGGGGTACTGCTGTTCAGGGCGCGTAACCGACTCCGGGAGTGCCTGGAGTCGAAAGGGGTGGGGAGCCAGGGATGATGACCTGCAAGGAAGCATTACATCACGTCGCGTGCGCGGATATCGAGAATCTCGGATGGCGGGAGCGCCGTATCCTGAAGCGCCACATCAAGGTCTGTCCGCCCTGCAAGGACTACGCAGACCAGATCAGATCCATACAGCACATCGCTCGAAAGAAAACGAAGGGGCTGGAATTGACGGAGGATGAGCTGCAGCAGCTCAAGTCCTCAATCATGGAATGCTGTCCCGATGATGAAGTGGACGGGGCTGCGGCCTGAAGCCTGCCCCCCTCTCCTCACTTTACTTTAATCAGATCACCCCGTGTCAGACCGGAACCCTCAAGGATGAGGCATTTCGAGGCCTGACCATCCCCGATGGTGGCATCGAGCACCTGGATCTTCCCGATCCTGGTCTCTTCAGAACCGAGGGAGATGCCGGTATCGGGGTCGATGAGCTCTTCCCCTTTATGATAGACGTAGAGGATATTTCCTCTCTGGAGCCCACCTTTCGATCCCGGCTTGATATAACAGTAGGGACTGTCACTCGCCACGCTGATGAGTGTTCCATGCCAGGGCATCTCGGAAAGCTGGAGAACCGCCTCTCTTACGGCTTTGTTCGTGCAATTCCTGGCAGCTTTTCCGATGCGGGTACTGCCCCAGGCATCGAGGGATGAGAAGTCGATATTGTCGGTGTCGAGGATGACACCGACCGAGGATTCAGCGCCCTCGAACGATTTGGCGAAGATGATCTCTCCAGTCGTGGTATTCACGAACCGGATATCGATGTTCACCCTGGCACGAGTGCGTCCGACCTCGAGGTTGCGGATCCCTACCGACCGCCGTTCCTCACCGAAATGCGTGACCGATCCGTAGATGGCAAGTTCAACACCAAGCAGTTGACCCACCCGGGAGGCAGACGCTTCGGTGATCGCGCCGGAAAGACCAAGCCCCTGCTCCTGCAGTACCGATTCGATCTCCTGTCGCTCGACGACCGTGAAGCGGTGGGAGTTCACCAGCGAGGTGACCAGCATATCGGCCAATCCCCTTCCGACGACCGCCGGACCCGCAGCGCGGTTCTCGAACTGGAATACAGCCACACTCTGACGGAGTGTCACGATGGGAACCTCTTGGATCTGCTCATCTTCCTGCGCGGTCACCACGGTTACTGATACCGCAACCAGCAGGAAGGTCAGGAAGGTCAGGAAGGACACGATCAGACGTTTCATTGGAAAACCCCTCTCAAAAGCTGAACGTCTGATTGTAGGCAGGCGGTGTGATCTTCGCAAGACCGGGTGGAGAACAGCTCCCCGGATATTCTCAGGTTGCCTCAGACTCCCTCAGATACCCTTCAGATACCCTTCAGATACCCTTCTCTTTTGCCTCGTCGAAGAGAGGTGTCGAGAAGTAACGCTCAGCCCGGTCGGCGATAACGGCTACGATGTTTCCCTTTTTCATCCGCTTCGCCAGCTCGACCGCCGCGAAGACCGTGGCCCCGGAACTGAGACCGGCGAACACACCTTCCTGCCGGGCGAGGAGCTGAGTGGTGACGATCGCGTCACGATCTTCGACTCTCATGATCTCATCCACAAGATCGTCATTATAGATCGTCGGCATATAGTGCCCGCCGTTCGAACGCATGATCCCGTCTATCCTGCTCTCATCGATGACAGGCTCGACACTGATGACCGGTGCGTTCACACCGGCTTCTCGAAGCGCCTCTGCCATTCCCATGAGCGTGCCTCCGGTACCGAATCCGGCGATCACAGCGTCGACCTTCCCTTCCAGGTCAGCTACGATCTCCCGACCGGTCCCGTCCCGGTGCGCCGTCACGTTGTCCCGGTTCTCGTTCTGGTTGATATAGAAGAGATCGTCCCGTCCCGATCCGGCAAGCTCCTTCGCGGCCTTGATGGCCGAATCGTGGTCATCGGCAGATGTCAGGGTGAGATCACAGCCCCAGTAACGGAGCATGAATCGGCGCTCGATCGATTTCGCCTCACTCATAAGGAGGTTGCATCGATACCCCTTGAGGGCACAGACCATACCCAGCGAGATACCGGTATTCCCGCTCGTTGCCTCGATGATCGTCATCTCCCTGGTGAGATCTCCCCGCTCCTCCGCTTCTTCGATCATCCGCAGCGCTATACGGTCCTTGATCGATCCGGTTGGATTGAACATCTCCAGCTTCCCCCAGATCGAGACACCCGGTACCGGGCTGAGAGAGTCGAGTCGGACGAGTGGAGTATTTCCGATAGTATCGAGGAGGTTTCCGTGCACCTTGCCACCCTTTCCCGCTTTCCCACTTTCCATCGTCTGTGACGGTGTATCGCATAAGGATATGTGTGTGCCTACCTGGGGGATCCGGCTTTGTTCCCGCACGCGCGACTCAGAACAATGTTGATATACTGCTTACCCGTGACAGGGCATAAAAAAAGCCGCCCCCATCACCACGGGGGTGACGAGGGCAGCAACCCGAATGGTTTCCGATGCGAGCGCAAAGAAGTACGGCCGACCATCCAGGTATCAGGAATCCGGGGACCAGAGAGTGCCCACCCGTTTTGCATTCGGCTCTGCCTTGCCGACCCTGGTCTTACCGTCATCCCGACGTCAAAGATCGAATTGCATATATTGATACAAAATTCACATGTGGGAGAAAAGGATAATCGGAGCCACTACTAGTTTTTACCGGAATAGTTTCATCTGGCCATATCAGGACCTCTCCCATAGAGTGCTGACAGAGTTCAGTAATCGTTCTCCGATCAACGCTTCCATCGAAGGAGAGTCACGACAATGACACCTTCCCGTACGTTCCGGTTCTTCACCCGTTCACTCGCCTGGTCACTGCCCTCTCTTCTGACTCTGTTGCTCGGCGCGGGATGCATCGCTCCAGGAACGGCTATCTCCCAGGAGCAGCAGCGACCGCCGGTGGCGGAACAGAAGGAACAGCAGCCGGGCATCTCGATCTTGCGCGGCGCGATTGCGTTGCCATTCATCGATCGGGAAGAGATGAAGAAGGCCATCTACGAACTCTCTTCTCCGGAATTCGAAGGTCGGCTCACGGGAACGGACGGTTACGGCCTGGCAGCCCGTTTCGGAGCGGAGCACTTCCGGGCAGCCGGCCTTGTCCCGGGCGGCCCGGGAGGATCCTTCCTTCAGCCGTTCACGGTGGAAGCGAACAATATCACCGGCCCCATGGAACTGAAGGTCGAATACGACGGTTGGAGCGGCCCACCCTATTGGTTCGGCCGGGACTATGTCGCCCGTGGATTCACCGGCAGCGGCAGAGTGGAGAACGCCGGAGTCGTGTTCATCGGATACGGCCTGGTCGACGCCGAAAAAGGCTGGGATGATTACGCGGGAGTGGATGTCATGGGAAAGGTGGCCCTGATGATCATGGGGACACCGCCGGGTACCGGCGATTGGGGTGAGAAGAGTCGGCCCCGCTACAAGGCGACTCTGGCGGCGGAACGGGGTGTAAAAGGGATACTTCTGATCGACGATCCCGGAGAGGCCGCCCTCTCACCGATCGTCAGTGTCTATCACGGCCAGGAGGGTGAGCATCAGGAGGACATGCCGATCCTTTCGATCCGGAACCGGATCGCCGACGACCTTCTCTACGGTTTCCCGCACACCGCGGTAGCACTGCGCCGGAGGATCGCCGATACCGGCAGGCCCCTCTCACTCGAATTGAGAACCCGGGTCACAATGGAGGCCGGTGCTGAATACACGGCCAGGGCGGATACATGGAATGTGGTCGGTTGGATCGAGGGGAGTGATCCCTCAGTGGCGGATGAATACATCATCGTCGGCGGGCATCTCGATCACGTGGGCCAGCAGGCAGGGATCGTGTATCCCGGTGCGCAGGATAACGCTTCGGGCAGTGTCATGATCATGGCGATGGCCGAAGCGATGGCACGCTCGGCGATCAAGCCGCGCAGGTCTGTCTGCTTCGTCCTCTTTGCTGGAGAGGAACTCTTCCTGCTCGGTTCGGAATATTTCGCCGCGAATCCCCCCCGCCCGCTCTCAAAGGCCGTGGGAATGATAAACCTCGACATGGTCGGGACCGGCCCTCGGCTCAGCATGGATGGCGGGGCGAGCACGCCCATCTTCCAGCAGTACCTGATCGATGCCGACCGGCTCTACGGGGGATTCGGCATCGAAGAGCGGGATCCGACACCGGCCGTAGCGGGAGCAAGCGACCACTCCGCATTCGTCAATGCCGGGGTGCCGACAGTCTATTTCCACAGTTCAGGGGCGCCGGGTCGGGCCCATACGGCGGCTGATGTGCCGGAGAACATCGACTACGAGGCGTTCTACCGTACTACGCTGGTCGTCTACCTGACCCTCTACCAGATGGCAGACAGGCCGTAGGCCGGATCAGGAGAATTTCAGACCGTCAGTATGACTTTTCCCCGATTCTTCCGGTCCTGGATGTAACGGTGCGCCTTCGCCGCTTCCTGGAGGGGAAAAGTAGTGTCGATGATCGGGTCGAGGATGCCGTCAACGAGCAGGTCCCTCATCGCGGCCATCTCTCCCGCGAGGACCTCCTGACGGTGCCAGAGGTGGCCGATGTGTACCCCGAACGCGCCCCGGTTCTTCATCATCATCTGGATCGGACTGAACTTCGGCGAACGGAAGATGTTCCAGATCGCCCTCGGAAGATTCCTGCTCATGCCGCGCGTTCCGGCTGAGACACCGTAGGCGATCAGGCGACCTGTGTGCGCCAGGAGATCGAAATCGGTCTTCAGGGAACGCCCCCCCAGCGGATTGAGTATCATCTCGACACCCTTCCCGTCGGTGATCTCCATCACCTTTTCAGCCCAGTCTCCCTGACGGTAATCGATCACATGGTCGACACCCAGTCCCCGGATAAACTCATGTTTGGCGGCCGAGGCGGTTCCCACAATCCTGGCGCCACGGTGCCGGGCGATCTGTATGGCAGCGGTTCCGACTCCACCTCCGGCGTTCTGGATCAGTATCCACTCACCGGGATGGAGGTTCCCCAGGTAGACCATCGCATGCCAGGCGGTGATATAGGTGACCGGAAACGCGGCGCCCTGCTCCGGTGAAAGACGATCGGGGAGAGGAAAAGCAAACTCCGCTGAGGTAACAACGCTGTCGGCATAGCAACCGAAATTCTTCATGCCGATGATCTCGTCGCCCTCCTTCACATTCTCCACTCCCTCCCCCAGGCGTTCCACAGTACCGGCGAATTCATATCCGGTCACGAATGGAGGTTTACCGGAATCGGGATAAAGACCCATACGGGCGGTGATATCGGCGAAGTTGATCCCGATAGCCCGGACAACCGCGCGGATCTCACCCGGTCCTGGTTCCTGGTCAGGTTGCTCCACATATTCAAGGACTTCAGGTGGGCCGAATTTTGGAACGCGAACCACGTGCATGACTTCCCCCTGGTAAATCGGTTACTCTTTCCCGGTCAGATCCGAGATCGGATGATTCGACTCTGGAGAATACAGATGCTCCGCGAACGCGGTCCAGTCAAGGCCCCTCCATCCGGCAGAACGATCCGCCTGCTTCCGGCGATCCTTCTGCCCCTCGTCCTTCTCGTCACCGGTTGCGATGATAACAGCAACCCGAGGCGGGAAGAGATCGATGGTATCGAGTATGTGAAGAATCGGGCACGACCGGCTGACGGCAATCCGCTGCCGGTACCTGCTCCGCCTGTCGACCTTATAATGCTGGAGGGTGGCACGGGTGACTATCCCGCCTGGTCTGCGATCAGGGACGTCCGCGCGATCGAGGGTATCGGCTGGGCGGCCGTGGACATGCATCGGACCGAAGTGGTCTGGTTCGATGACACGGGAAACCTGCTGGCAACCATGGACCTCTCCCTGCCCGGTCTGGGCCTCACCTCCCCCATCGCAGTGGCTTTTTCCGGCACAGGTGAAGGCGTGTGTGTCGACATGGCGTTGCGGAGAGCCCTTACCTTCTCTGCGGATGGGACCCGTCTCTCCTCCTTCCAGATCGACCATGGCCTGCCGATGGATCTCGACATCGGCCTTCGGGGAGATATCTACGTTCTCATCTCCTCACACCCGAACGATGGCCGCGAACATCTCCTCCAGGTGAGGCGGTTCGGAGCAGGTGGCGCGCCGTTGAAGATCGCTGGCAGTGACAGCCTGCTGATCGAACACCTTGCTACAGCTGCCCCGGGCGCTTCGGCCCCGATGAGCATCAGCATAAGCCCCCGGAACACGCTCTTTGCCGCAGGTCGCGATTATGTAATCCATCAGGTCCTCACCGATGGCAATCACCGGGTGATTACCCGCCCCACGATCGAGAGCCGCATACCCGATCCGATTATTGAGCAGCGACGCAGCCTGATGAGACAGCGGGTCTCCAGCCAGCAGCGCCAGGTGACGATCATGGAGCCACTGGCAATCGTTCAGGTCATCGCTCTGGACAGAGGCGGCGTCCTCGTTCAGACGAACGAGTGGCATCCTTCCATGCTGGATGAGGAGATCAGCGCGCGGAGCACCATTCTGCTGTTCGACCAGTTCTCCGAGGATGGTGTTTTCCAGCGCCGGCATGCCGTGGAACTGCCGATGCCACACATGCTCATACAGATCACCGATGAGGCAGATGGGTATCTCTATGGGTACGCGGTACCTGCCACAGGTGATGGTCAAACCTGCATTTTTCGATTCAACTTATCTCCATGATATTCGCATATAAATAGTCGTTATTTCTGTGTCATTATCAGTCAGACATGTATTCAATTACCTTGCACTTAATAAATGATCACTTAAATTACGTGCTTCATTTCCAAAAATAACATGATTCTCAAGGGAGTATTCATTCATGGCCGAGTTCAAACACATTAAGGGTGGAGATGCTGATAAGCGCTTCGCAAAAAGTCGTGTACATGGTGTCACACGTGAATATATGGCATATCTGGAAACACTTCAGAAAGAGGGCGGGGTCGGCGTACTGAAACCGGGGCGTGGTGAGAACCTGACGACGCTGCGGAATCGCGTCCGTCGCTCGGCCAGTCTGCTCGAGATGGAGATCAAGACCCAGCGGGACGGTGATGAGCTGCTGATCAAAGTCCAGAAGTGACTGTATTGAGTTATTCGGAGTATCTGAGTAGCGAGAGGGCAGCCTGACGGCTGCCCTTTTTCTTTTCAGGTTAGACCAGACAAATGATAGATTCTACCGATCCTCGCCAGTTTACCACCACCCACTGGAGCCTCGTGAGTGCGGCCAGGTCCGACGAAGCGAGTCAGACCCGTGCTCGTGAAGCACTCGAGGAACTGTGCCGGACGTATTGGTATCCTCTCTATGCCTTCGTGCGAAGCCGCGGATATTCAGAAACCAACGCCCAAGACCTCACACAGGCCTTCTTTACGCGAATCATCGAGACGGGTGGGTTTGCTTCGGCGTATCGGGAGCGAGGCCGGTTGCGCTCTTACCTGCTGGGCGCGATGAAGCATTTCCTGGCTAATGAGTGGCATCGGGCCCAAACAGTGAAGCGCGGCGGCCAGGTGCAATTCGTCGAATGGGACGCACTTGATCCGGAGGTCCGATACGCCGAAGCATCGAAGCAGTCGGAAAACCCGGAACACCTGTTCGATCGTGAGTGGGCACTCGAGACCATTGCCGGGGCCCTGCAGACCCTGCGCGACGAAATGGTGAAGGCCGGTAAAAGTGAACAGTTCGAGGCACTCAAGGGCAGTCTCACTGGGGAGGATGGATCGCCCCGGGAGGAGATCGCCGCCCGACTGGAAATGACCGAGGACGCAGTCAAGGTCGCCATTCACCGGCTGCGAAAACGATACCGCACACTGTTGCGGGCCGTCATCGCGGAGACGGTCAGCAATGAAGCAGACCTCGACGATGAGATGCGTTATCTGGTCGAGGTTCTGCGGAGGCAGTGATTTTATCTGTAACCTTTCGATTGGTTTCCTTCAGGTATAAGTAGATGACACCTACTCTGGAGATCGACCCATGAACACCCCGGATACAGATACATGCCAGCGCTGTGGAGCTGTCGTACCCGCGAGATCGACCGAAGAGCTTTGCCCCGCCTGCCTCATGGCAGGCGCTCTGGAGGCGACGGGCGGCAGTGCCGAGACGGTCTCGATGACGTCGAGGGAATCACTCTCTCGTAACGAGCCCGCGGAATTCCCTTGTGAATTCGGTGGCTATCGGCTGCTCGGATTACTCGGACGCGGCGGCATGGGAACGGTCTTTGAAGCTGAAGAGATCTCCACCGGGCGTTGCGTCGCCTTGAAGATGCTGGCGCAACAACTCGATTCACCCGAACTGCGAAAGCGGTTCCTCCGTGAAGGTCGTCTCGCCGCGGGCGTGAACCATCCGAACAGCCTATATATATTCGGCAGTGAGGAGATCGATGGCCTCCCGGTGATCACGATGGAGATCGCAGGCAGCGGCACCCTCAAGGACAAGATCAAGAAACGCGGTCCGCTCCCGGTGGCTGAGGCAGTCGACGCGATCCTCGACGTCATCACCGGCCTCGAAGCCGCCCTCGCGGGCGGAGTGCTGCACCGCGACATCAAGCCCTCCA
>JALGVQ010000121.1 GCA_025774615.1 bacterium | reverse complement strand
GAAATGCATCGAAACTGCCAGTCCTGTCCGATCTGCTTGTTGGTTTTGAACCGCGGAAGACCGAAAGCATGCGTCTTTCTGGTGGAACAGCGAGTTCGACGTTCTTCCAGTGCCCTTGAACAGTAATCGAAGTAATCCGGCCCTGAATTATCTCCTCCGGCAGCGTGAGCTGCATATCATCCAGGATGTCACACATTCTTGGGGATAAACCGCCGGCACAGCAATTGCATCCCTCGAGCAAAGCAGTCGAACCATCAGTTCTACTGATATTCAGATGCCGCTTTCTTTCAAGGATGACCAGATCAAGTTTATGACCTGCCTCTCGAGCATTGCGCAGCAGGTTTATTGCAAAAAATGATCCCGCCGGCCCGGCTCCCACAACTGCCACTAATGCTCCTTCCCGGAGCCGTGACAACTGTTCTATGAGATTAACCTTCGGCAATTCTGAGATTCCTTTTCAGGCACTCCTCAGTAGCTGCCAGGACCTGAGAGCATCAACATGGTTAGCAACGGCAGTCAGCATGGAGAGTACTTTAAAACATGTTAGGTGTACGAACGATTAAAGCGGCATCCCTCACGAGCAGGTCCCATGTCATCGGGGTCCGGGATCGAGCAGGCGGTCCACCTCGCCCTACTTCACTAAATGGGGACGGATGATATAGTGGAACCCCCTGCAGGATCTCTCCTGAGGGGGTTCTGGAAATAATGACGCTGACAAGTTGCGGGCCGTGATCAGACAGTCAGCGCACTCTCACGGTAGTAGTCACCGTTCCGCCCTTCACCGAGGAATAGGTCACTTCCATGGTGCCGCTCCCCCTGACCAGGTATTCGATGGTCCTGGTGGTCCGGCCCGGATGTCCACTCCGGATCATGATCCGATTCAGATCCTCCTGATCGATGAGGTCGATCGGTCCGGGAAAGTGCCTGTTCCTCACCCATCCGGCAGCTACGATCTCCACGTTCCCGTCCGCGGTAAGAAGATCAGGTCGGACCGCCCGGGTGCCCATCGCCCGGGATGTGATGGTGGGGATGAGTCTCTCATTGGTGATATCCACCCAGACCCTGTACAGTCCGTCACCCAGTCGCTCCACCCTGGTTTCCCCCACTCTCATGAGGGGCAGTTGATCGGCATGGTAGAGGGTGAAGGCCATGTTCCGGTGGAACACCTCCATGCTCATGAACCGCGGGTTGAGACGGTTCGCGTACTTCTTCCACCCTCCCATCTCCACTTCACCGTACTCGGGATGATCGAAGGGGGCCCAGTCGATCCACATATCCCCGAACTCCAGGAAGTCGTTGAAGAAGAACCGGTCGAGCCCCCTGGAGATGGGAGTGCGATCGTTCTCCATCTGCTCCATCAGCAGGGGACTCTGGAAATACTGACCACCGTTCCAGAGTTCGTTGAGGAAGGAGACAATACCATGGCCGTCATTGGCCCAGTCGATCGAACCTCCATGGATGGTGTAGAGCCCCTGCCAGGTTATGTGGTAGTTGAACCAGGGCAGTATCCGCTCCCCGTTCTCCCCGATCTCGTTGTAGACCCGGATGTCGGCGGCGGGCAGATCGCCGTTCCAGGCCACTCCGGGAGGCCGCAGGATCATACCGGCAGCATTATGGTAGGTCTGCATTCCCCCGATGTTGGGATGAGCCGCAAAGAACTCCTGGGTCGCCCTTGATTCCGGAAGCTGGAAGGGATAGTCCATGGCGCCACCCTGCACGTACTGCGGCTGCCAGCCGGCTCCATAGTTCCGGTTACCGTCGTACCCCCCCGGCGGGTCTTCGTTCACCCGGCCATCGCCGTCGTTGTCCAATCCTTCCGAGCCGAGAAGGATCCAGTCTCCCTTCTCCCCGGGGAGCACTGCTTCCATCATCCGCGGCTCGCCCCGGTTGATACGGTGGGTTCCTTCTCCCGGCACATACTTCCGGATCTGTTCGATGACTCCGTTCCCGTTCAGATCGTCAGGTCCATCCTCGTCAAAGAGTCCGTCCCCGTCTGAATCCACCGGTACATGCCCGGTTCGGGCGCCCGATCCCGTCTCGTCCAGGAAGTAGTCCAGACCGTCCGGGTTGACGCTGGGAACGATATAGAACACCTTCTCGTCCACCAGCCGCCTGATCTCCGGGATCCGGGTGTAGTTCTCCATGAGATACCAGATAGTGTACACACAGACTACGCAACCCTGGATCTCGTTGCCGTGGACATCGGCCTCGATATACATCGCGGCCTTACCCAGCTCGGGACCCGTGTCCGGGTTGTTGATGGTCATCACCCAGAGTTCCCGGCCCCCATAACTGTCCCCCATGGATGACAGGGAGAGGAAATCAGGCCACGTGCGGGCCATGAGCTGCATGCGTTCCCCGATTTCATCATGGTCCAGCCACCGGTCCCAGGTCAGGTCGAGCGTGTGAGGCGGGTCAGAACCCCGCTTCTCCTGAGCCTGAAGCATGGTTGGGTTGATTAACGGGCAGACAACCAGTGCGATGACGGCAAGAGAGGCAGCCGCCAGACATTTGATAATGCTCATCATGATGGGCCTCCTTACCTCAGGGTCACTGTTATGGTGTCATGGCCGGCCTTCATCGACCGGAGCGTGATCTTTACTTCACTTCCCTCCCTGCCCCGAATGAACCAGGTCACACTGGCCCGGCTGCCGGAACCCTCCAGCACACTCACCGTGGCCGTCTTGGCTGCTCCGGAGAGGATGTCATCGCTATCGACCTGGAGCTGCAGCAGCGTGGGCCCCACAGCGCGGGAGCGCTGACCATGGCGCAGCGAAGTGGGCAGGAATCCCACATTCTCCACTTCCGCGGTGATGGTGAAAAGTCCACCGCCATGTGCCGTCACCTCGGTGTCGGCTATACGGACCCGGGGAAGCATTCCCGCCAGCTCCACAAGAAATTCACCGTGTTTCGCCCCCAGTTCCGGTACCTGCTCCACTGGTGGGTTATGGGTCACATAAGGAATGAATCCGCCGATCTCCACATCTCCCAGGTCGGGATGCTGGAAGGGGCCCCACTCCACGAACGCCGTGATACCCGCGGCCTCGAGGCCTGAGAGTATCGCCGCATCCGCGCCGGAACCTCCCCGCTGACGCCCCTCTCTTCCCGATTCACCGGCGGGCACGCCCCAGCCCAGCGTACTGAAGGAGGGCACCCCGTACTGGAAGTAACCGTATTCGAAGAAGGCTCCCTCAGGTGTACGGTGAACGGGAACGTTCTCGATGCCTGTGATCCGTTTGTAGGCCTCTGAGATGGCCGCGTAATACACCAGATCCTGTGGCGCCACAGCGGTGACCGGCCGGGTGCCCGAGCCAGGATCGTTGTCCCGTCCCGGCTGAGCCCCCCGGAGGTAGATTCCACCACCTCCGCCACGTCCACCTCGACCTCGACCTCCTCCACCACTGGCGCTGAACACTCCGACCTGCCAGATCTCGTCGATGGAGGCGTCAGCGAACCCCGTCAGACTCGGCACCTTTTCCCCGGCCAGAGCGCCCCGGGAATCGGGTGGCGATACCAGGTTATCACTCTTTCCGAATGTCAGGATGGCCGCGATGTTGCGGTGAGCGATGGTAAAATCCATGAGAGCCCTGCTCTCCACCTCGCTCACCATGTGAGGACCGGCGTCACCTTCCCAGTAAGGATACACGTGCTGGTAATTCCGGTTCAGGTCCACTCCGCCGGGGCCGTCCTCATTGATGAAGCCGTCACCGTCGTTATCCATCCCTTCCCAGTAGAGCACATACGCCCCACTCTCCCCCTGCGCGGGATCGGCCCGCTTCATGAGACGGGTATCCGCCGGATCGATCATGTAGGGACCAGAAGGATCGGCAACCCTCATCACCGTGATGAAGCCGTCGCCGTTCAGATCTTCGGGTCCGTCTTCGTCAGTCCGCCCATCATTGTCGGCATCCCATGGAAGAGAGTTGGTGGTTCGGTTCCACTTAACCCCGGCGAACATGGCCTCGGCCCCGTCGGGATTCAGCCGGGGGAAGACGTAGAAGACGTGGTCGGCCAACGCTGTCTGGACCGCCGGGTCCAGGGCGTTCTCCAGCAGGTAACGGATTGCTTCCAGAGCCAGGTGGCTCCCCACCAGGTGGTCGCCTTCCAGGTTCCCCACCACCAGAACACCGGGGCGTTCATCAAGGGGCGTTCCCGAGGGGTTTCCTACCTGCACCATCCACACGTCACGACCCTGCAGGGTGGTGCCCAGGGATTCCATGGTGACCAGGTCTGAGCTGTTGACGACAGTGCGGAGCTCCCGGGTGAATCCGTCGTAATCCAGGTAAGAGGCCGTCTGTCCCAGGCCGACCCCTGGTATGATCAGGATCGAAACCAGAAGAGCCGTCAGCCCCATCTTGATGCATACTTCGCAGATCCTCATTGGCCGCGCTACTTTGTTACGGGTTTGATGTCAGTCCAGACAGAATGATACCTTCTGATCCACATTCCATATTCTTGACAATAGCGGAATCCCGACCGGGAAGTTGAGGACAAAAGGATGCAGACATTTAAAACCTTCTCTATGCTGCTGATGGGAATACTGATCGCAGGATGCGCAGGTGGGCCGCGGGAGTCGGATGTGAACCAGTGGAGTGTGGGGATGTCCTCCGGGTAGTTCTAACTGGAGAGGCGATCGGTGTGAATTTCCAGACCGTGGGGTATCTTGAACGGGAGGTGCTGCTATAAAAAACCCCCCGCGGATATCTACACAGGGGGCATTGGAATTATTTGCCAGAAGCGAGAAGTGATTACCTTGGCACGATGGACTTCGGAATGGTCACAATGACTAACGCGCCCTCGATGACGAGGATCGAAAAATTTTCACCCGATTCACCAAAATCAATCGGACTCCATGCCGCCTGTATATCGAGTCCGAAAGCATCGGTCAGGGCGGAAAGTTTGTCCCCTGAGGCCCCTGCTACAAAGAAATCGATTATTCCTCCCCCCTTGGTGATCTCCGATTCCCACGCCAGAACGGCGCCGGTTGCATCCCTGGAGGATTCATGCAGAGTGATCGATTTCCCTATGACCTTTTCGGGGTCATTGAGCAGACAATCCAGCTTGTCAGGTACATACAGCGCAAAATCGTCCCAGTATTCATCAATCGAAATCGTGAGTTCGATGGAGAGGATATCCCCGGTTGTGACCGTATCAGTTCGTGAGAAAACCAGATCAAGGGTATCAATAATTATACTGACATAATTCGTGGAGTCTGCACTCAGGGTGAGTTCCTTGGTTATCCCGTATCCGATCGGGGCATAGGCCTCCGCGCCTGCGGCAATCTCATACGCACACAGGACCTCGACCATGTAATCGGTACCCGCTTCCACCATCATGGTAACGGTTGAATCTGCCCTGGTGATGTGACCGGTCAATCCCTTTTTCAACGAATCCCCGGGTTTGGCGATTCTCACTGCTATATCTGTTGTCTGGGTTGGTATAGACGCACTTTTAGCCAGGTGAGGAGAAGGCCATGCAATATGGAAAACAACCTCGGCCAGCTCCCCTGACTTCTTCGGATCAGTAGGGAACTCGTCACATCCCCCGGTAAGGACCAATGTCGATATCAAAGCGGCGGCTAGCAGAGGGACATGGTAGTACTTCAACTGCCTTACCATCGTCTACCTCCTCAACTGTGGAATAGACAGATTCTAGAAGCTCCATGAATAGCTTGCAACCATTCGCCATTTCACACCATTTATTCATTTTTATTTTATCGTACAGCCCCACGATTCATCTCCGCCGCTATCTCCCGGATCTTCAACAGCCCGTCTTCTGTCAGATGCAGCCCCTCCTGCATCATGAGCAGGACCCTCCGGAACTTGCGGAATTCGATGCCCTTCTTCGTCTTCAGCTTGTGTTTCTCAAAAAATGGGATGATGTGCTGAAGCAGATGCTGCTGGCCTCGCACCCGATACGCCATCCGGTCTCCATGGTTTGAGCGCACTACACCACAACCGAAATATGATTTCAAAGCATGCAGGACCTGAATGTCCCGTTCATGCTGAACGACCGTGAATTCCGGAAGCACCTGGTACCCGATCTTCATGTCGGGATGTTTGTTGATCCCCACATGGAAACCACCCTCGCCATCCACAAAGCCCACTATCCATTGCGCTTCAAGATTCATCGATGATCCTCCGAAAAATCATCTGAGACGACGATAACGTTCTAAGTGCAAAATATACCTTATAACCGCAGCAAGGAACCATTCAATGACATTCCGGAATATCCTCTCTAAAACTTTCCGGAACATTCTCCGTATAGTCGATCATGTTGTATAAATGAACCCTCGACTAACAGGACTGTCTCCGTGAGAAATTGCCGCCGGACCATACGTCGACCATTCTGGATCATTTCAACGCTTATTCTCCTGGCGGCAGCCTCTGCGCTGACCGGTCGAACCGGTCCGGGGCAGTCGGATTCAAACGGTCCATTCGGTTGCACCATCGTCATGGCCGCTCGCAACGGGCTCGTCCTGGCAGGGAACAATGAAGACCGCAATCATACGGAGACCATAGTTCAGTTCCTCCCCGCTTCAGACGAATATTATGGGCGTGTCATCTTCGGTTATGATGATGCACCGATTCAGGGCGGAATGAATGATCAGGGCCTGTTCATTGACGGAAACGCACTGGCCCCGACAGGTTACAGGAGTGACCCGGACAAACCTGTTTTCAGATTCAATGTGATCATGGCCGTACTTTCCACCTGTGCCACATGCGAGGATGCCGAGACTTTTTTCAGACAATCCAATTTCCCGGCGCTCAACCGGGCCCGCTTCCCGATAGCCGACAGCACCGGTGCTTCCATTGTCGTGGAATGGGGTAACGGAGCGCTCCAGATCGTCAAGAGTGATACCTGGTATCAGATCGCCACAAATTTCGTCATGTCTGAAGTAAAGGACCGTGACTATCCCGGCTGGCGGTATAGAGCTGCAGATGAGATGCTTTCAGAAGCGGATCATCTCAGTATCGATCTTGTTCGGGATGTGTTGGAGAGAACACATCAGGAGGGTAGATCCCTCACAGTCTATTCCAATATCTACGACCTGAAGAACGGGTTGATATACACGTATAATCTCCGGAATTTCGATCAGGTGATCGTCATGGACCTCGCCGATGAACTGCAGAAGGGCAGGCAGCGGATCGAACTGGCCACGCTGTTCAATGTACACTCATCAAACCTGTTTCACCGGTAGCGGAACCTGAAGGTGGTGAGTACAAAACCATGATCACTGGGATACATGTAACTACCTTCACCAAAGTGCAGTATATCGCCAGCCGGCACGTTAAATGATCTGCTGTCGGTGATTTCAAGTCGTGAACCAATAGAGTAGATATAGTCGATTCTATCCTGCCGGTGATATCCTTGCTCCCCCGATATGCTTTCACCGGAAAGCCAGGTAATACCCGGATCGGAAAGTGGATCGGGATTGATGCTTCTGTAGGTATCTGTAAAACCCCTGTTGGTCATGGCTCTTGATAGTGTCCAGTCCACGATCCTCCCTCCATGATTGAAAGTATCTCTAGTACTCGCAACCCAGTCGAGATGAGAGAAGGAGTTGAAATCACCGCCCATGATAACAGGGATGGCATCGGATCCGTCGATATGTCGGGATATAGCCGACAGAATCGCCTGCATCTCATCATCGCGTGAGCCCGCACTTTCCCAATCCAGAATACTGTCATGCGGTGCCTGCAGGGGAACCAGTCTCGTATCCGGGAGATAATGGAGCCAGGTATCGTAGAATATCACAGGTGCAATGCCAGCGATCATGATCCTGGCACCACCAAAATTGAATGGAGAAACCGCATCTTCATAGCTGAAGGTTTCAACGATGGGATACCTGCTGAAAATACACAGGTTACTTGAGATAAGATGATACTCGAATCCGAGCGAATCTGCGATATATGGCGCGGAACCATATGTCTCGATCATTAATACGACATCCGCCCCCGATTCTCTGATGATGTCCACGACTGATGGTCTGCCATCAGAGGGCAGTGACTCATCATGACCACCATGCCAGATATTCCATACCATCACCTTGAACTGATAAGCTTCTTCAGCCGGGCTGCACGAACCGAGCAGGGCTGTCGCGAGCAGCAATGCTGATATCCTGATTTTTTTCATGAGATCCTGATCAGTTATGCTCTCAGCCTGTCTTCACAGGCAATAATGTCACGAAACCGGCGCGGTGAACCACACAGGCCCAGGTGACTCCTCTTATCTGATCACCTTCACTGGCATGAGCTGCAATAATATGACACACTTCAGACGGTAGTCCGCATTCTTCAGCTGGAGATACACCTGACCTGAGATGGGATGAGGTATAAAAAACCCCTCCGAAGAGGGGGTTCTGAAAAATTGCCGGCAGCGTCCTACTCTCCCGGGGATCTTCATCCCAGGTACCATCGGCGCTGAAGGAGTGTGAGCTATCCGGCCTCACTCTGACAGATAACCAGATCGGTATCTGAGACAGCGCTGAGCAACTCAGCCAATTTCTCAACTGTCGGCGTGACACGTCCCTGCTCGTATCGAGCGTAAGCATTCCGTGAGCTGGAGTTCAGTTTTACAGCAACCTGAGCGAGTGAAAGCCCATGGTGCTGTCTCTGCCGTTTGAGCATCAAGGCAATCATCAACCTCGAATCTCCGGAAGCCAGTTCGAAGCGGTTCTGCTGGAGCGGATATACCTGGACTGTAAAACCCTCTACATCGACAAGGGTTTCCACCAAATCTGCGGCCATCTCGAAAACTTCTTTCCTGGTTCTTCCCTGGTTCTTCCCTGGGTCATGGCAACCAGTACCGGTATTTCTGCAAGCCAATATTTGCCATCCTTCCAGATATGTCCTTCGAATCGCACCTTCTCATTCCTCCTCTAATGGTGGAATCGCCATTTGTCCATAGGTCATGCTTCGAGCCGTGACGTTTCAGCCACCACCCTGCTTCTCCCATCATTTTCTCAAGATCTTTACGTTTCAATATATTAATGTACACATATATGTGTTCATATCAAGTGCTTTCCTTACAAGTGAAGAGAATTTCTCTCTGGTGGGGGGAAGAGAGATACCCGGCTACAGCTCGCCCCCCAGGGGGGCTC
>JALGVQ010000120.1 GCA_025774615.1 bacterium | reverse complement strand
CTATTCGCTAGCCCAACAAGACAAAACCCTGGCCAGGATTTCTCCCGGCCAGGGTTTTGACGGTATAGATGGTAGCGGGGACAGGATTCGAACCTGTGACCTTTGGGTTATGAGCCCAACGAGCTACCTGACTGCTCCACCCCGCAGTAAGCTTACCAAAATAGAGAACTGAGTCTCTGAGTCAAGGTCGGTTGGATTCCCCGCCTACGGCGAGGAGTTCAGGAGCCTCACCTGAATGGACCGGGTGCGCATGAACCACTCGATGTTGACCCTGAAATGCCGGCCGACACACTGGCTGCAAAGAGGCTCGGCTTCAGTTCCAGACCGGGAATCCCGCATTTCTCACAGGTGGTCTCACTGATAGCGTCATGACTCGAAACGAGATCCTCGAACTCGTGCCCGCAGTTCAAACATTTCAGATCGTACATCGGCATTATTCGATGATTCCTTTGTGTATCTCTGAATCTGCTCCACTACCACCCTGGTCAATACAGTCAGCCTGCCGGTCCCCGGCAGCGTAGGGTACCGCTCACGTGGGTACTCCCATCTTCGGCAGGAGCCACTGTGTGAGCAGCAGATAAGCGACTATGAACAGTATCCACTCCATCCCGATCTCTCCCCGTTACTCCCCTATACCAGAACCTGGCTCTTGAGGTATTCCCTGTGTTCGGCCCGATCGGTCATTCCATCGAAGATGATCTGAGCCATGCAGTCGAACGCCTTGAAGATGGCCGGTGTGGACACACTGTAGTAGCAGGTTGTCCCCTCTTTGCGGCACTTCACCAGCCTGGCCGACTTCAGCACCGCCAGATGCTGGGAGGTGTTGCTGATCGAGCGTCCCAGCTGTTCGGCGAGATTGCCGACAGGCACCTCACCCTGACGCAGGATATCGATAATCGCCAGGCGCTGGGGGTTAGACATCGCCTTGCAGACCTCAGAGTAGTACTGGTACATACGTTGATGCTCAACATCCATGGTTCTACACCCCCTCATGTAATTTAGAATTATCGCAAATATATGAAGTGAGTCACCAGAAGGCAACTAGTATTACTTTCTGGATATCTCGACCTTGAGTATCCGCCGGCCCTCGATCTCCACAATGGTGAACAGGAGATCTTCCCACTCGAGAACCTCTCCGGTCTCCGGAACATTCCCTTCAAGTGAATAGAGGAAGCCGCCCAGGGTGTCCCATCCATCTTCAGGCAGTTTGATGCCGGTAAACTCCTCGAAATCATCCAGATTCACGATGGCGTTGGCTACCCAGACACCCGGCTGCGCCTCACGCACCAATGGAGCCTCGGAGTCGTATTCATCCTGGATCTCACCCACGATCTCCTCGATCAGATCCTCGAGGGTGACCATTCCCGCCGTGCCGCCGTACTCATCCACTACGATCGCCATGTGACGCCGCGCCTGCTGGAATTCCCGTAACAGGTCATCGATCATCTTGGTCTCAGGCATGAAAAGAGCTTTCCGGGCAAGCTCTCTGGGTGTTGCCTCAACACCGGCCGGCTGACGCAGCATATCCTTCACGTGCATGATCCCGATTACATGATCGATATCGCCGTCGATCACCGGCAGACGGGAGTGACCCGTTTCCGAAACGATCTTCCTGATCACATCATATTCTTCATCCACCGAGATCGCCTTGATGTCGATCCTCGGAACCATAACCTCGCGGACCATCGTCGTGCCGAATTCAAGGATCTCCTCGATCATCTCCCGCTCTTCGACTTCGAGCGCTCCGGCCTCCTCACGTACCTGAAGGTGGCGGTTCAACTCCTCAAGCGTAAGGAATGTGGGTTCATAGTCATCGCTTCTCGCAAAACGGAGCAGCAGTTTCGTCTGGGTCGAGGTGATCGGCAGGAAGAGAAGAGCCGAGAGACCCACCAACGGGATCGTCCAGGTCAGGACAAGGTGGGGAGCACGGGTTCCGACGATACGGGGCAGTAGTTCCCCCAGAACGAGCAGGAGCAGCAGGACGATCACCACCCCGGCAAGCACCCAGAGGAGCGGACTTTCCGCCCTCGCCGACAGAGCCCAGCGGTATGAGAGGAGTGCTGATTCAGAGACCGTAAGTATGCGGGTCACAAGGCGCCCGAGCATGATCGTTCCGGTGAGCCTTCCGGGCTTTTTGGCCAGGCGCTCGATGGTTCGCGGCAATTCCTCGCGCACGGTCTCTTCCCATTCCGGGAGCAGGTCCGGCTTCTCGGGCTTTTTCGCGCGATTCGTTCGCAGGATTGTCAGGATGGCGGTCTCAGCGGCCGTATAGCCGCCAGAGAGCAGTACCAGAAGGAGGATACACATCGCCTCCATGATCGGTTGTACCACAATGTATGGCATTATTCGATCTCTTCCAGAACCGGCATACTCCATGCCGAAACGAGAGATTCCTGCCGCTCTTTCATCAGATCAGCCTCGGCTGGTGAGCCAGTGTCGGTGTATTCGAGCAGGTGGAGCAGGCCATGTATGACCAGCCTCCTGAGTTCTTCATCAAGGGTGACACCGAATTCAGGGGCCTGTCGTTCAGCCTGGGAGAGGTCGATGTAAATCTCACCTTCCACGAGAGTTGAGTCTTTCTCTTCACGCAGATCGAACGCGATGCAGTCGGTCGGGCCCTCCCGATCGAGCCACTCATGGTTCAATTCAGTGATCCGGTCATCCCCGCAGAACACGATATCAACTTCACCCGCGGCAACCTTTTCTGCTTCCAGGACGTGTGCCACGAGACTTGAGACAGCGTTCATGGATAGTCCGGATAATCGGGGGAGATCCTCCGCGTCGTCGCGATGGACCCGTATGTCGATCGATGAGGATACCTGGTCACTCATCATCCGACCTCTGTCTGATCTCCGAGTCCTTCGCTGCCGCCTTCTTCATGATCTCATCGCGATCGGGATAATCGATCCTCTGATGGTATCGACTCGTAAGGACACCAACGAAGGCTTCCTGCACCAGCCGGAGGTCGCGCAGGGTAATCGGACACTCATCCAGCTCACCATCCTCGAACCGCTGTTCGACAAGCTCACGCACCATCATGCGGAACCGACGGGGGCTCGGATCTTCCAGTACCCTGCTGGCGGCCTCAACCGCGTCGGCGAGCATCACGATCCCTGTCTCAATCGACTGTGGTTTCGGCCCCGCGTACCGGAAATCATCCTCCGACACCTTTTCCCCCTCCTTTGCTTCCTCCACCGCCTTGAGAAAGAAGTAGGTCATGGGCATAGTGCCGTGATGTTCAGGAATGAACGCCTTTATCGCATCAGGCAGATGGTGCTCCTCGGCAAGCTCGACTCCCTCCTTCACATGGGTCGACACGATGAGGGAACTCATGTTGGGCGCGAGCTTCTCGTGGGGATTTCTGTCCTGCTGGTTCTCCACATAATATTCCGGCTTGTTCATCTTGCCGATATCGTGGAAGTAGGCGCCGATCCGTGACAGCAGTTCGTTGGCGCCGCATGCCTCGGCCGCCGCGGCACTCATCTCAGCCATCATCAGTGAATGCTGGTATGTCCCCGGTGCGCGCATCGCGAGCTTCCGCAGGAGCGGGTGGTTGAGATCTGAGAGTTCGAGCAGGGAAATGCTGGTCGAAAAGTTGAGGAGACTCTCAAAGATCGGAAGTATACCCATTGTGATCACCACGCTCAGCGCACCATTGGCCGCGCCGTAGAGCATGCTGGTATAGATGATCTCGGAAGTATTGAAGCGCAGGAGCTCTACTGCAAGGATGCTGACCAGGTACACGAGCGGAACAACCCAGAGTGCCCGGTAGAAATGACTGCGCTTCCTGACCTGACTTACAGTGAATACACCTGCAGCACCTGCCAGGGTGTGGACCAGAGCGCTCTGATAATCGAACCCGAGCACTGATCCGAGGAGTATCCCGATCACAAAGGCGGACACCAGTCCGACACCGGTGTCGAAGAGGATCGTGAGCAGCATGGTGGCCACTGCCACCGGAGCGAGGTAGACGCTGAGCAGACTGCTCTCCCGCAGGAGGTAGACCAGCGCGAGCTCGATCGCGATGATGATCGCAAGGGTTATCAGTTTCCGATTGTTCTTGAGCAGTGCCTCCCGGTGCTCCCTGAGCCAGGCGATATAGGCGCCCAGCACGAGGATGATCAGCAGGACCCTTGCCAGCCAGGTTCTCAGTACCGGCCACCACGACCGTTCGTATTCACGTTCGGCCAGAGCGGTATTCAGTGATTCGAGTTTCTCGAGAACATCCTCATCGACCTTTGTATGTTCATCGATGATCTTCTCATCCGCCAGGACGGTACCTTTGAAAAGGGGTATCTCGCTCTCAGCTGCTTCCCTCCTCCGATCGGTTCGCTCCTCATCGAAGATGAGGTTGGGACGCAGTACTGCCTGTGTCAGTTCAAAGCCCGCCGTGATCAGCCGCATATCAGCGCCGGGAAGATTGGTCCGCAGCATATTTGCCATGGAGTCGAAAACCTGGTCCATGTCCACAACGACACTCAGACGCTGCAGAACCTCACTCTCTCCTATATCAACCGTCACCATGCCATCCGAGATGTTCCGGAGCGGTTCCTTCGAGACGACGATCCCGATCGAGAAGTAGTGTGCCACGACCCGTTCGGTCGCAGACCGCAGTGAATCGAGCCGCTGTGTCGCCAGCGTGAGCCGTCGATCTTCCGACCTGCTGGCAACCTCACTTCCATAGAGGTAGATGAGTGATTCCCGGGTAAGGTCGGGCGCGAGCTGCTGGAAATCAGTGAGCACCTGTAATTCGTTTCCAGCATTGGTCAGCAGGATCGAGAGAGAATCGATGAGTGATGCAAGCAGGACGGTTTGCTGTATCTCGACGGCCTCGGTCAACTCCAGTACAGGCGGGATCCCCCCGCGCGCCAGGTCACGCTGCTCCCTGAGTTCCTCATCGCTTTTCTGGATGTGGAAGGTGAATGGCGCAACGATTGTCTCCCGGGCAATATCTCCGAGGTCCAGCGAGTAACGGAAGGCCTGGCGTGTCGGGAAAAGCATCGCGATGAAGGCGACCAGAAGTACTCCTGTTAACCAGCGCACTATCTGGAAGAAATATCCCTGTTCGCTGCCAACCTCGCTGCTGCCCTGATTTCTGCCGGGGATGAGTCTCATGTACTAGAGTCCCTTCTCCTGGTAGGCCTTCAGGATCTCACGTACAAGCCGGTGGCGGACGACATCCTTCTCGGTCAGATAGACGAACGCGATGCCCTCCACCGACATTAAAATCTCCTGGATAGTGATCAATCCACTGGTAACCTCTGACGGCAGATCGACCTGGGTGATGTCACCGGTCACGATCGCCTGTGAATTCACCCCGAGACGGGTCAGAAACATCTTCATCTGTGCCGGTGTGGTATTCTGAGCCTCATCGAGGATGACGAACGAGTTACTCAGATTCCGTCCGCGCATGAAGGCGAGCGGCAACACCTCGATCGTGCGATTCTCGAGCTGTTTCTGAAGACGGTCGGCCGGAACCATCTCCATCAACCCGTCGTAGAGCGGCCTCAGGTACGGGTCGATCTTCTCCTTCAGATCTCCGGGCAGGAATCCGAGACTCTCACCGGCCTCTACAGCCGGTCTGGCCAGCACGATACGCTGAACAGAACGTTCGCTCAGAGCCTTCACTGCCATCGCGACCGCCAGGTAGGTCTTTCCTGTCCCGGCAGGACCGATCGACATGACGATATCGTTGTCCTCGACTGCCTGGAGATACTGGTACTGTCCTGCTGTCCGCGGATAGATGCGTCGCTTCTTGTTCGTGAGCAGTACCGTCCGGTCCTGATAATCATCGGGGACCGTCCGTTCCCGCTCCGATTCTTCGAGCAGGATAGTGAGATCGCCCTCTGAGAATCCATCCTTCTTCTTCAGGCGATGCAGCATGACGCCGATCACCTCGATCAGCCGATTCACTTCGGGGCCGGGTCCCTCGATGAGGAGTTCACGGTCCCGGCCAACCAGTTTTACATTCTGAAAGGATTCCTCGAGGAGACGGAGATTGGCATCCTGCACGCCGAAGAAACGCGCCGGATCAACGTCGATGGGGATGCGATTTCTGATACGATTTTTCATTGCCATGAGAGGCAGGGCAGGAAAAAGGAAACGCCCTTACCGGGGGGTACGAAGACCCCCCGGGCAAGAGCGCTCACTTTGAATTCCCGATCCAGTGTTAAGGACGGATGATCGTAAAGACCTGCTTGGGATAGATCAGGTCTGGATCCTTGATCTTGTCCTTGTTGGCCTCGTAAATACGCGGCCACTTGAAGGGATCGTTGTAGATGTAGTCCTTCTTCGCGATGTTCCACAGGCAATCACCCTTGATCACCGTGTAGGAATCAGGGAAGCGGACCCGCTCAAGCTCATCCTTGGCACTGGTCAGATCCCCCTGCGTCGAAGAAACCTGCTGGTTCAGACCACTGATCTCACTACGGACCTGGCTAACCTGGCTATCCAGGTCTGAGATCTGACGCCTGACGTCTGCGATCTGCCCCTCAAGGTCGCTGATGCGAGCGCTTGCGGCAGCTTCACGCTGGTTACAGGCATCGAGGGCAGCCTGCCACTCCTCGAGCGTCATCTTCTCCTGCTGTGCGAAAGTCTGGGACGCGGTACCCAACACAAGTACTCCCAGAACCGTCGCGGACAGGATTGCACGTAATGATTTCATGCTCTTTCCTCTCCTCTCTAGCGGTTTCCGGGAGGGGGTGGCGTCACCCTCTCACGCTCGATGCGATCCATCTCGGCCCTGGTCTGCTGCACTTCACTTCTCAGCTGATTCAGCCGGCTTTCGACGGAGGCCTTCTCACGGTTGACTTCCTGCAGTGTACGTTGCTTCTGAGCCAGCTCAGCCTGTACCTGAACCAGTTCAGCCTCCTTCTCCGTCACAGTCTGTTCGGCCTTATCGGCCGCGGCGCAGGCTTCCTGCAACTGCGTCAACTGTTCCGGATCGGGCCGCTTGGTACACCCTGTCAGGATCGATCCTGACAGCAGAAGCACCGCAAGGAAGCCGGTTCCTGCCAGCTTCTGGGCCTTGCCCATTGGCATCCTCCTATGAGTCACCATTCCAGAACCCGGCCATTCATGAAGCCCAGTCAGTACCCCAGGGCCGGATTCTCACATTCCTGTTACCTGTAACCCGCAAAACATACACACCTCTTGCAGGTACAGCGAGAATCATACTAGCCAACCATCGTACTCAGTCAAGGCAAAACAGGACTCATTACACTTAAATACAACAGTGCCCTGTCTACCCCTATTGTACCATTTCAGAGAACCAGAAGTTCCTGAGTATGGTACATCCTTCAACAGTGAAGAGCACCTGCAAATCGACTCCCCTTTATTTTACTCCCTCGTCCCTCTCTTTATTCGATTTCAGTTCGAGCCCCAACTCAGTCAGTTGAGTGGTGTCCACCAGGGTCGGACTGCCATCCATCAGGGAGAGCGCACTGGTGGTTTTGGGGAACGCGATCACATCACGCAGGGAATCGGAGTCGGTCATCAACATCGCCAGGCGATCGAAACCGAAGGCGATACCACCATGAGGAGGCGCACCGTACCGGAGGGCTTCGAGCAGGAACCCGAAACGCTCTTCAGCTTCTTCGGGCTGCAGCCCCAACAGCCGGAATATCGCCGACTGCTCGAGCATCCGGTGGTTCCTGATGCTGCCTCCGGCGATCTCGAAGCCATTGAGCACCACATCGTATGCGCGCGCCTTCAGTCCCAGGATCGACTCCCGCACTCCTTCCGGGAATTCCCCTGCTGTTCCCTTTTCGCCGATTTCACCGGTCAACCTGACCAGCTCCTCAGGATCAGCCGCTGAGGTGAAGGGGTGATGGACAGCGACCATCCGGCCTTCATCGGCGTCCCAATCCATCAGTGGGAACTCTCGTACCCACGCGAACCGGAAGATCCCGTCAGGGATCAGATCGAGTCTCCGGGCCATCTCGACGCGGAGCGCGCCCAGTGCTGTAAGCGCGGTCGATGACCTGTCCGCAACCAGAACTATCAGATCACCCGAGGTTGCCGAGAACCGTGAGATGAGGGCCGACTGCTCCTCACCGGAGAGAAATTTCGCCACCCCACCCTCGAGGACGTCCCCCTGAACGGTAAGGGGCACGGCTCCCTTTGCTCCATGTATCTGGGCGATCCCGGCAAGTTCGTCCACATTCTTCCGGCTGAACTCTCCCACTCCCGGGGCACAGAATCCGGCAACGATACCGCCATCTTCCAGCACACCGCGGAACACCCTGACCTCGCTCGCGCTCACAGCATCAGAGACATCCTGGATCTCGATATCGAATCGGAGGTCGGGACGGTCGGTACCGAACCGGTTCATCGCCTCATCGAAGGTGAAACGCGGGAAGGGTGTGGGGACCTCCATTTCGAGAACATCCCGCATCAGCGCAACGAGGTACGATTCAACCACCTCCTGCACATCCTCTTCCGAGACGAACGACATCTCCACGTCGACCTGGGTGAATTCCGGCTGACGGTCGGCCCGCAGATCCTCATCCCGGAAACAGCGCACGATCTGCACGTACCGGTCGAAGCCGGCCATCATGAGCAGCTGCTTGTACTGCTGAGGTGACTGCGGAAGCGCCCAGAAACGCCCGTGGTGCAGGCGGCTCGGAACCAGGTAATCACGAGCCCCTTCCGGCGTTGACCTGATCAGAAAGGGTGTCTCTATCTCGAGGAATCCCCGTGCATCGAAGAATCGCCGGGTGATCTGCGCGGCCCGGTGTCGCAGTTCAAGATTCCGCTGCAGGGGTGGTCTGCGGAGGTCGAGGTATCGATATTTGAGCGCAAGTTCCTCACTCGCGGTGGCTTCCTCATCGATCACAAAGGGGGGTGTCTCGGTCTGTGCCAGCTTTTTCACCAGGGAGGCCTGGATCTCACACTCTCCGGTCGGCATATCGGGATTCACCGATCCCTCAGGCCTCTCCCGAACGAGGCCGGTAACCTGGATCACATCCTCCAGCCGCGCCGCCTTCGCGATCGCCAGCCCCACAGGTTCATCGGATGGATCCACCGCGACCTGGATGACTCCCCACCTGTCCCGCAGATCGATGAAAA
>JALGVQ010000119.1 GCA_025774615.1 bacterium | reverse complement strand
GGCAATCATGCTCATGTCGGTGCGGGAACGCACCCGGGAGATAGGTCTGCGCCTGGCCGTGGGAGCCCGCCGCAAGGATGTGCGAACCCAGTTCCTCACCGAAGCCGTCATGCTTGGCACCGGGGGCGGGCTTGCCGGCATTGTCCTCGGCCTGGCCGGAGCCATGGTTCTGAGTGCGGTCACCGACTGGGCAGTTCAGATCGAACCGGTCTCAATGGCCCTCTCTTTCGGATTCTCTCTGCTGGTAGGAGTGTTTTTCGGGGTTTACCCTGCACATCGTGCCTCTCTCCTCGACCCGGTGGAGGCCCTGAGCAGCGAGTAAGATACAACGTATAAACAGGTATTGAACAGTGAGGGAGAAATTCAGGTCATGAAAAAAGGTTTCTGGCTGCGACTGGCACTCGGGACCGGTTTCCTTCTCGGCCTCCTGCTCCTGGCTCGCGTCCTGCTGACGTACAATTACGTCGCCGGCCGACTCCTGATTGACCACCTGGGGCAAAGGGCGGGTGATTATATCGCGCAGGCACAGAATGCTGTGTATTCAGGAAATCCGGAGAACGATCGGGCATTGCAGGACATTCTCGATGAATTCCTCATGGAGAGAGGCGATGCGGTCGCATCGATCGGAATCTACGATCAATTGGGAGCCCCTCTGACCTTCAGCGGCCTCCAACTCAGTACTTCCCTTGACCAGAGTACACTCGATGAGATCCTCATCTCCGGTTCACAGCGGGTGATCGAGAGAGTCCGTGTGGATGACGATGTCTTTCTGCTCGTGACAACACCCTTCCGGTCCCGAATGGGAGCCGGGCCACCGGGACCTCCCGGAGAAGACTGGGTGCCGGGTAGACCGAGGTTCCTGATCGCGCAGATCGCCCTCTATCTCAGTGGCGCGTCAGATGCTTATGCTCCCCTCAAGCGAAATCTGATAATCAGCATTGCAGCCGCCACCGCTCTGCTGCTCTCCATCACCGTAGTGGTCCTCCGCCTTCGAACGTATCTACATGGACAGGAACTGGAACAGCAACTGGCGCTTGCGGGCCAGGTTCAGCGGGAACTGCTCCCCGACGAACTCCCGGCAGTAAGCGATCTCGAGATATCGGCTGAGTTTGAACCCGCCCAGGGTGTAGCCGGTGATTACTACGATGTATTCGTTATGAAGGACGGAAGGATCAGTCTCCTGCTGGGCGACGTCTCGGGCAAGGGGATACCCGCAGCGATCATCATGGCATCACTGCACGGCTCAATACAGGCCACCAATCTTGAACCTGGTTCCGTCAGTCTCTCAAGTCGCGTTACTCGGTTGAACCAGGATCTGTTCGCACGTACTCCGACCGACCGTTTCGTCACCCTTGTGTGGTCGGTCTACGACCCTGAATACAGAACTCTGGAATACCTGAATGCCGGACATCCGGCACCGATACTTCTGCGAGCGAGTGACTCCGGCCCTGCTCTGATCGAACGACTGGACCCGAGCGGTCCTTTATTGGGCGCTTTCAACAAAAGCAGCTACACCCAGGCGGAGAAGCAACTGAAGAGCGGCGACCTGCTGGTCTTTTATTCAGATGGGTTGGATGAAGCAGAGAATCGGAACGGGGAGATGTATGGTGAGGATCGGATACTCGAGTTCGTACGATCTCGGGCTGGTGAGTCAGCGGAAGCGGTTCGGGAGGCGATCGTGCGTGACGTCTTGTCCTTCACGGAAGGAGCAGGGCTCCAGGATGATCTGACCCTGCTTGTAGTGCGGATTCCCTGAAACTCGAACGCTCCATACCGCACGGTTACCGCCGTCCCCCCAGGTGACGGCGGCGTGGGTGCAGTTCTCAGGCCGTTGTGAACGTGAAGATGAGTCCCATCTGGCGGCTTCTGTGCTGGTGCCCATGCTGGCCACCCTGCGCCTGCGGAGTCTCACATTCACCATTCGGACCATATCCGTTCGCTACACTCTCTTCGACCCACCGGGCACCGTAACGATTCTGTGCCTGGGCGAGTTCGGTGCCGAGACCGGAACCATCGCGGAGTCCGCCGCCGACATAGAGCGTATAGGTCGTTTCAGACTTCAACGCCTCGACGGGAGTCACCGTGAGCTGTTTGCCGTCTGTCGACCACACGTAGGTTACGTCTACCAGTGATCCGCTCCGATCCCCTTCATAGAGGAGTACCTGCGGCTCACAGACTGCGGGATCCATCTGACGATCGAATGACAGGACGATCGGGTCGTTCGGGTTGATGATCGCACTGTCTCCAACCGGTGTCACGGAAAGAAGCATTGCGGTCTCTTCCGAGCCAACCGGGCTATCCGAACAGCCTGATGCCGCAACCAGGGTCGCTGTCATGACTGCAACCAGTGCAGCCGATTTGAACACGTTTGTGTATTGCATGATTACATCCTCCTTTTATGACCAATAGACACCATGGGGACATTCAACCATGTGCTAATATTCGAATTTTCTAATATAACATTAGATCAAATAGTAATATGCGGATCAGGTCAGCGGCAGCAGAACACCTTGAAGGATTTCTGAACACCCTTCAGATGGGCGTCCTGTTCGGTTACCTCATGGCCCTTGCTGAGCTCCTGAACGGTTGCATCACTATAGACATCCTCTGTGAGGTATATCTCATTGGGACCCGCGAGATCCTGGACTCGAGCCGCAACATTCACCGTTTGCCCGAAGTAATCCAACTGGTCGTTCAGGTTCACAGCAATGGAAGCTCCGCGGTGGAGCCCGATCTTCAGAGCAATATCTTCTGCTCCCTGAGCCCGGTTGAAAGTATCGATCTCATCGAGCATGGCATAGGCAGCGCTCACTCCATCCCCAGGGGTCTCAAACGTTGCCATCACCGCATCCCCGATGGTCTTCACGATCGCTCCCTGGTTCTCTTTGATCGCTTTGCTCAGGTATTCGAAATGATGCTGCACCAGTGCGAATGCCTCAAGGTCACCTATCCGCTCATAAAGCTCAGTCGAGGCCTTCAGGTCGGTGAAGAGAATAGTGAGATCCCTGATACCCAGGGCTTCTTTTTGCCCGACTGTCTCACCCCTGAAGAGATCACGGAAGGTCTGTGAATTCAGGAGGTTGTTCCCGGAGAGGAATGGCGGGAATTCCAGGGTAGCGTTCTCGTATCCCGGGGGAAGCTGGATTAGAAAGATCGCGCTGCGATCGGAAAATCCGTTCTTGAGAATGAAGTGTGCAGGACCAGGTCTGAGTGATGATGGTTCTATATGTACGCCTTCCTCAGAGATCTGGATGGTTGCATCAGTTGCGGATCCCGACAGCTCTACCGGTTGGTAGATGCCTACCGTATGTCGCATGTCATGGATGACGAGGAGCCCCTCCTCCAGGTCCACTTCCACGGATCGTTCCTCACCCCCATCCAGATAATCGACAAACCGACACTTCGATTTCAGAACATCAAGAAATGGTGGACCACCATCCGGGAGCTGCCCAGTCTCACAGAAGTGATAGCGGAAGAAATAATCCTCCACTTCAAGGCTATCTGGGTCATGGGGTGCGATTCCACGAATACCGGGTGAGATGGTGAACCCGACCTCAACGTAGTCATCGAGACTGGCTTTCATATCGACGCTGCAGAATTGACAGTGTAACTGGCCACTCATCTTCGTAAGTGAATCAAAACTCTGCACAATATCACCGCAGGACGGACAGAGCAGATGCCAGTCCATTCTGAACAGGTCGGCCTGGACAGAATGCAGGAACAGGTCCACAGCCTCGGGTTCTGGAATGCCCGTTTCCCTGGCGAATTCGACAGGATTCACACGAAAGAGACTGAAGTCCTCACCTGTACGGATCCGGTTCTCAAGTTTGGCGATGGTCCGTGGACTCCATGTCCTGATCGCCTCAACCTGTGCCAGACCATCATCGAGGGCTGATTCGTTTATCTGCTGGATCGGATATTGTGTGCTCACTCTGTAACCTTGATTAAAAGACTGATTATTGTTAGGGTTCCTTACTATTAGCCCAGTCTAGTATTCTATAACTGTAACCACAAGTGATCTGTTGCCTTACTCGACCGACAGGTCTACCATGAAGATCGTTGCTGGAGAGGTCCCGCATCACCCTCAACAGGTGGAGAGGATCCTCATGGAGTTCACGCTGATACCGATCGCCCTCCTGTTATCGGCCATCATATCTGCCTCGGTAGCCGTCATTGCCTGGCGAAACCGGGGCGTGAACGAAATGCCGCATCTGACATTGTTACTGCTCGCAATCAGCTTCTACGCGGCTGGGAGCGCCCTCGAAGTCGCTTCCCATGGGATTCCGAATAAGACGCTCTGGATGCGAATCGAATACTTCGGGATCGCTCTCATCCCTCCTCTCTTCCTCGCCTTCACCATCGTGTACACCAGGTGGCAGGAGCAGTGGGTCCGATACGTGCAGATATTCGCCTGGTTCGTGACGATCACGACGATCTTCATGGTCTGGACGAACAATTGGCACCAGCTCCAGTGGCAGGGGTTGAGACTCGACAATAACACTGGAAACATGCTCTACGATCGTGGATTGTGGTTCCCGGTATGGGCAATCGGGGCCAACCTGGTCATCCTTGTCGGTACTGTTCGACTGCTTCGAACAGCATTCCTGCAGAGACACCTGTTTCAGACCCAGTCACTGCTCATACTCTTCGCCACTCTCGCTCCCTGGATCGGGAATCTGCTCTACCTCTCCGGGGCAAACCCGGTATCCGGCCTGGACTGGGCTCCGATCGCCTTCACGTTGACCGGTATCCTGCTGGCTGTTGCCATATTGCGATTCGGCCTGCTCTCACTGCTCCCGGTAGCGCGGAGCGCTCTCGTCGATGGTATGTCCGAGGGGATGATCGTGGCGGATGTCGAGGGACGGGTAGTGGATGCCAACCAGTCTGCCCTCTCTCTGATGCAGTACCGGGGGAAGGTACCGATCGGTCGACCAATGACAGATGAGTTCCCACTCCTTGACGTCGACCTGGAGGATCCCGTTGCTCTGGCGGAGACTCCGGTGGAATTCGAGATTGAGGGAAGTGACGGTCCACGTGTCATCGAGGCTGATGTATCTCCCTTCCTCACCGGACAGGCGATAATCGGGGGACACCTGATCATTTTGCGTGATATAACACAGAGAAAGCTGGCCGAGCAGGAACGGGAGCTGCTCATCACCGAACTGCAGGATGCTGTCAGCCAGGTACGGATGCTTGAGGGATTACTGCCGGTCTGCAGCAGCTGTCACAATATCCGTAATGATGAAGGTGATTGGGAAGATATGGGTGCCTACATAGAAGAGCATTCTTCAGTGGAGTTCAGTCACAGCATCTGCCCGGAATGCGCAAAGAAGCTCTATCCCGACAGCAAACTGGCGAAAAAGCAGCACCCCCCCACTGACTGAATCAAGCGAACAGATCGTCCTCCTCTTCACGGAATCGTTCCTGGATTGCGAACATCCCGTCCAGGTTGTCGAAGAAGATATCGACGAGGACCGGATCGAGATGTTCACCCACCTTCTCGCGCATGATATCGCAGGCGGTCTCGTTTGAGAGGGCTTTCTTATATGGTCGCTTCGTTGTTATAGCGTCGAATACGTCCGCAACAGCGCAGATCCGTCCCATGATCGGGATCGATTCACCTGCCAGCCCCAGTGGATATCCGCTTCCATCAAATTTTTCATGGTGAGAGTGGGCGATAACCTCGCCAGCTTTCAATAATTCTGAATCAGACCCCGAAAGAATGTGCGCACCAAATGTGGTGTGCTCTTTCATGATCTCCCACTCATCGGGATCGAGTCCGCCGGGTTTGAGCAGGATCGAGTCTGGAGTGCCCAGCTTGCCGACATCATGCATGGGGCTCGCGTACTTGATCACTTCGACATCATGCGGCTCAAGTTTCCTCTTCTCAGCGAGCAGTTCGCAATAGTGGCTGACACGGTTAATATGTGTTCCGGTCCCCGAGTCACGGCATTCGGCCGCCACAGCCAGTCGATGGATCGTATCCAGGTAGGCCTTGTAGGTCCTTCTCCGGGCTTCAGCCATCTCATCGAGTGTCTCACGAAGTGTGATAGTGCGCTTTTCGACGAGAGCTTCCAGTTCGGTCTCACGACGCCTGATTTGATCGTTCTGGGTCTTGATCTGAATCTGTGATGATGTTCGCACCTTCAGTTCTGTCAAATCAACCGGTTTGGCTATGAAATCATTGGCGCCGGCCTCTACTGCCCTCAATCTGTCCTCGATGCTGGCCAGACCGGTCACCATGATGATCGGCAGATCGAGAGCCGAAGTGGTTTCTCGTATCTTGCGTACCAGCTCGAAACCATCCATCCCCGGCATCTGGACATCGGACATAACCAGATCAAAATCGAGTTTCAATTTGGCAAGGGCGCCTTCACCGTCTTCGGCACTCTCGACCTCGTACTCAAGTGCAGAGAGCATATCTGTCATGATTTGACGGTTTTCTTCCTGATCGTCCACCACGAGGATTCGTTTACGCATACCCGGTCTCAGTTCCTTTCAGCCCGATACGATCCGAACAGAATATTCCGCACCGGATCGCCCGGTGTCTGGATACTGGCTTATCTCGAGATAGTAGGTTCCCCGGGGGAGGAACCGACGGATGCGCGCGTTACCGTTCTCACCGCCGTCATCATCTTCGGCCACCATATTCCCATCGAGATCGAGAAGCCTCATCACGGTGTCATTGTCACCCCATGTCTCGATCGTAACCGTCCCCGGTGACTGGATGATGAATGTGAACCAGTCGGTATCCTCCGCTGGTGAGAAGGTATGGGACTGTGATTCACCACCGATGGAGAGTGTCGTGGCATCCTCCAGCACATTATCCGGTTCGAACTCATCAGGTTCGGCCTGCTCCAGCATCGCTCGGACATCGTAGGGACCAGTACTGCTCTCATCAAAGTGTCTGATCCTGGCATAATATCTGCCAGATTCATCGACGGCATATCTGATGAGGGCATTGGCACTCCCGGATCCGTCATCATCTTCCGCGACAAGCTCACCGGAGGCATCATACAGGTCGATCCATGTATCAAGACTACCCGCCGTTTCCACTACCAGCACGGTTGTGCTCTGTCCCGAAGATGTTACGTCCAGAGCGAACCAGTCCACATCTCCAGAAGGCATGAACATGGTGGAGACCCACTCTCCATCGAGTGCGAGAGGGGTTGCGTCATCCATCCGGTTGTCCGGCTCCAACGGGTCCTCACCGAGCATTTCCAGGTCGGCCCCGATACTGTACTCACCCGTTATCGATTCATCGTAACCCTTTACCATCACCAGGTAATGCTGACCGCGGGTGACCGTGAAACTGACCATGGCATTATGGTCATCGAAGTCATCGTTCTCGACGACCAGATTCCAGGGATCATCGGGCCCGAAGACACCTATGAAGGTGTCGGTGGGACCGATGGTGCGAATCTCAACCATAGCGATCCCCTCGAAATCATCGAACTGCAGACGGAACCAGTCCTCATCTCCATCCGGCATGATGGTATGACCGGAGATAATCGTGCCGACAGGGAGATTCCGCGGAGAATCACGTCCATCAGTCTCATACGGGTCACCACCCTGCCCATGCGATCCTGAAACCGCCAGAAGGGTACGCAGTGAGTCTGTGACGGGAAATGATCGCTCGAATCCGCCCTCGACGGTCATGTCAGAGGAACGGATCAACTGAACGACGACATATATATCATCATCTGCCAGGTAGATTGTTCCATGGACCACATAGTCGGGGGCCGCTCCCCCCGATTGCTGCGACGCGAGAACAGTGATCCTCCGGTCCCCCTGGTTAGCGAGATGGTTCGTGACCGTCTGAGTGAACAGTGTGCCCAGCTGTGTCACCTGTTCCCCGGTCAGGAATCCGGTCACCCCTATCACGAGGGGATCACTTACCTGGCGTGGAAGGGCATCCAGCACCAGATCGGTCACCTCTTCAGCGATTGATACAACTTCCCCGGGAAGGGACCCGGACTGCTGCGCCGAGACCGTGGTGATGGATAGGGATACTGCCAGAATGGGCACAAGGATCTGTTTCATATAGTTCTCCTCTCAAGATATCAAGCATACCACATCTCACGACAGAGAGGAAAGGATCAGCGGGGTATCAGTCTGTATGCAGTGACGGTGTTTCCGAGGAAGGTGGGTACGATGAGCAGATCGAGTTCTCTGACATATTCCGCGTCTGCCAGGTTCCGGCCGGTCCCGATGGTGGTGAGGATCTCGACGGGATATCCATCCGGGGAGATCAGAACGGCCTGTCCCTCCCACAGTGTCACCAGATAATTTCCTTCGCGGTCCACGCGGATGCCATCGATCACCCGTCCGCCGAGCGCCACGATCTCCTTAACTTCCCTGGTCTCGAGATCGATCGATTTGAGCAGGCAGTCCCCGGAACTCCCGACGAGCAGTTTCCCGTCGTGGATGAACAGTCCGTTCGCCCGGTGTATCCCTGTCCCCTCTTTCCAGACCTCGAACCGGCCGTCTCTGAATCTATAGATGAGACTTGTATATCCCAGCGGCGGTGAGGTGTCCGAGATGTAGATGCTGCCTTCCTGATCGATAACAAGATCGTTCAGGAACCGGGCATCGGGAGCCGGATACCGGTTCAGGACCGTTCCCTTTTCAGCATCGATCTCCACAAGGTTCCCTACACTTTCAACGACATAAAGCCTGTCATCATATAGCCCCATCCCGCAGGGGCCATCGAGACCTTCCACCCAGTGCAGATCGAGAATCTCACCCTCCAGGCTTACCCTCGAGATGAATCCCATCCCGGCCCGGGAGGCCTGGAGCCGGTCATAACTCGAAACGTAGATGAGTTCCCGCTTCGGATCGTAGAGGACCGACTCAGGAACATGGAACACATCCGGTGTCTCCCAGACCGGAACCAGTCTGCCGTGATCCTGTGGGATGTCGCCGAATATCCGGTCAGAACGGAGGCGGAACATCCAGGGATCTGATGCAGTCCTGAGCATTATCAGTATCTCGGTCAGACCTTTATTGAGCATGACCTCGAGACGTCCGGATGAGGCATCATCTGAAAGAACTGACTCTGACAAGCCTCCTGCGGTGCCGATCCCGTGGAATATCTTCTTCTTGTTGGCAAACACCGCTATCTCTCCGGCAAACTCCAATGAGAATACCGCAGACTGCTCCAGTTCGCTG
>JALGVQ010000003.1 GCA_025774615.1 bacterium | reverse complement strand
GCCTATCTGTGGGATGGAGAGAGATTTCTGAACGAGGTTCTGCTGCGTGAGGGGTATGCCAGATTCCACGCGGGAGACTCAGTCAGGTGGCGCGAGCGCCTCAGGCTTGCCGCGGCACAGGCGCAGGCGGCACGACGGGGTCTGTGGCACCCCGGAGCCTGCCCGTGAAGGCATGACACCCCGTTCCGGTATTATCCTTGTGTCATGTCACCCGATCTCTTTCTCCTTGCAGTCAGAGGTGGGTGGTGTTAGAGAAGTCCACCGTACTCCTCATGCCCGCAATGATCAGAGAGGATGGAACTGATGGCAGCAGAAGAGACCGGCAGAGAGAAAGAGACACCTGAGGAACGGAAATCCTTCGGCCAGAGACTGAAGGGTATACCGCTTCATACACAGATACTCGTGGCGCTTCTGCTGGGAGCTCTTACCGGTCCGATGCTCGGTCAGGTCGCCGTGGCGATCAAGCCGCTCGGAAATGCCTTCATCAACCTGCTCGTGATGGTGGTCGTTCCCCTGATCATGGCTTCGTTGATCATCGGTACCGCGAGTCTGGGTGATCTGCGGAAACTGGGGCGAATCGGTCTGAAGACGGTCACCTTCTACCTGCTGGCAACTGCCATCGCTGTCGGATTGGGACTGGGAGCAGGTCTCCTGCTCGGCCCGGGGAAGGGGATGGACGAGAGCGTCAAGGACCAGATCGTTTCCCAGTACGCTGAAGATGCCACCTCGCGGGTCGATCAGGCGATTGCCCAGCGGGAGAAGAGCTCCATCGGGGAATTCATCGTCCGGATCATCCCGAGGAACCCGTTCAAGGCAATGGCCGATACCGACTTCCTCGGGATCATCTTCTTCGCGCTCCTCTTCGGTATCACCATGACCCTGCTCGAGGAGAGGCAGCGAAAACCGCTCCTTGATGTCCTGCAGGGAGTGAACGACGTGATGATCATGATGGTGAAGCTTGTCATGAAGGTCGCTCCGATCGGTGTGTTCGCGCTCATTGCGTCCCAGGCTGCTGAATTCGGATACGGAATGCTCCTGACACTGCTCAAGTATGTCTCGATCGCCATCGGTACGATGGTCCTGTTCACCGTGACCGTCTATCCGATCGTCCTCCGTTCCATCGGAGTTTCGCCGGTACTCTTCTTCAAGCGATTCTATGAGGTGTTCATCTTCGCCTTCACCACCTCTTCGAGCAACGCGACACTGCCGCTCAACCTGCAGGTCTCCGAGGAGGACCTCGGAGTATCGAAAGAGGTTGCTTCCTTCGTTCTGCCCCTTGGTGCCACCATCAACATGAACGGAACGGCGATCTACCAGGGGGTGAGTGTCATATTCATCGCCCAGGTCGCCGGCTTGACCCTCGGCGTGATGGATCTGCTGACGGTGATCGTGATGGCAACCCTCGCTTCGATCGGAGCAGCCGGAGTCCCGGGGATCGGCATGATCACCCTGACACTGGTGCTTACCCAGCTGGGCATCCCGCTCGAATGGATCGCCTTCGTCGTGGGTGTTGAACGGATACTCGATATGACCAGGACAGCAGTGAACGTCACCGGTGATACGGTGTGCGCGATGCTGGTGGCAAAAACCGAAGGTGAGCTGGCCGTTCCTGCAAAGGATACGTGGTGATCGACCGCTTTGTTTCTCAGGTCCAGATAAGTGCGATAGCGGTATAGAGTACCGCGCCGAACCCGGCGGCGATCGTCGCGATCGGCATCTGTGTGGTGACGTGATCCATATGATCAGAGCCGGTCGCCAGACTCGAGAGGATAGTCGTGTCACTGATCGGTGAGCACTGGTCTCCGTACACAGCCCCTCCCAGCACCGCGCCGAAACAGAGAGTGATGAAGAGCGGATCGGGATTGACTGCCCAGGCAAGCGGCATGGCTATCGGAAAGACGACCGCGTAGGTACCCCATGATGATCCGACCGCGAAGGCGGTCACCATGCAGATGACCATGAGGATCGCCGGCAGCAGGAATGGAACGATTATCTCCGCGGTGGTACGGATCAGGAAATTCGCCGTCCCCAGGGAATTGGAGACCTGACCAAGGGTGACTGCAAACGCCAGGATGATCGCTCCCAGCGTCACCCCCTTCACCCCGTCGATGAATCCATCAATCACCTCACCCAGCCGCATCCCTTTCATGAGCGCGACGAGCATCGCCGAGATGACCGCCAGGGAGAAAGCTTCGTTGATGGGGACACCCTTGCCCATGATGTAGGGGATGATCGCGACCGCCAGAAGAGTGCCGATCGGGATGACGAAGTCGATATTGCCGGGCCGGTATCCGTGCGGGATCTTCAGCTCGCTCAATTCCCTGCTCGACATGGTATGGGCGTCCGGGTGGTCGAGTTCCCCCGTCTCCTTCACCCGTTCAATCGCCCGCTTCATCTTGCCGAACACGAACGGGTTCACTCCGAGCGCGAAGGTATAGGTGAACACGACGGCGAAGATCCCGTAGAAATTGAACGGAATGGCCTTGTAGAAGAACGCCTGGGAGAGTTGCGCGTCGGCCAGAAGAGGGATGGTGCCAGCCACAAGCCCGGCCACGTAGGCGGGCCAGACATTGAAGGGGATCACGGTGGCTATCGGCGATGCAGTCGAGTCGATGATGTAGGAGAGTTCCTCGTGTGAGACCCCCGCTTCGTCACAGACCGGTCGGACCGTACTGCCGGCCAGGATGGTGCTGACCGTACCGCCCTGGTGGAAGAGGGTCCCGATCATGCAGCCGAACAGCTTGGCGCTCCGGCGCCCCTTCACGATCCGTTCCCCCAGCCAGCGAGAGAAGTGCTGCGCCCCCCCGGTCCTGGTCCAGAGGCCGATCAACCCTCCGAGACACCAGAGGTAGACCAGCAGTATCTGGGCGAACGATTCCGTGCCCACTGCCGGAAGGAGGAAATCGGCGATGATATTGAACTGCCCGCTTACGATTCCTCCAGCCACGATGCCGAGGAATAATGCCGAGACCACCTCTTTGGTGATGAAACAGAGGACCAGGGTGATCGCGGCTGGAACGATCGACCAGACCCCGAAATCGTTCTCCCCGGGAACCCGGCTGATCAGATCGGTGTTCGTACGGATATAAAGCAGAAGAGCCAGGCCGATGAAGGCCAGAACCCATTTCAGACCGCGATTCATCCGTGCTGGCTAGATCTGGAAATCAGCAGCGGCCCGCTCGGCCGTTCCGTAGATCTTGAAGACCGTGTCGAGCTTTGCGATGGAGAAGAGTCCCCGGGCCTTGTCCTGGAGCCCGGCGATCTTGAGTTCACCGTCGACACTTCCCAGTGTGGTGCTGGAAGCCATGATCATGCCGAGGCCGGTGCTGTTGAGCCAGCTGACCTTTGTGAGGTCGAGGACGACTTTCTTCGTCCCTCCGTCGACGAGTTCCTTCACCTGGTCATGGATCGCCGTAGTTTCTGGTCCACCCATTAATTTGCCCTTCAGGGTGAGGACCGCCACGTCATCGATCATTTCTTTCTTGATTGCCATTGAAGCGTCTCCTCCAACAGGTGCTTAAAAAACCACCAGGGTCATCGTTTTCTCGATGCCCTCCATTTTTCTTACTTCATCCTCAACGATTTCCGCGATCCGAGCGTAGTCCTCCGCCTCGACTTCCGCAATCGCGTCATAGGGTCCTGTGACCATATACGCAGACTTGATGTGGGCAGCATCCCTGAGACGGGACACGATTTCTGTGACCACACCCGGTTCCACGTTGACGAGAACGAATGCTTTTGCTGACATGTTGTTGTGCTCGTTCCTCGGGTTGGTAGTGATCCTCTCTCCCTGACCAGGGTAGAACATGCTGACTCGACGGCTTGTGGGCAAGAAAAAGGAGATATCTGCATGTCACTTCCACTCCGTACCAGCCTGCTCGTATCTGCCATGCTGATCCCGTTTTCTTCAGCCAGTGCGCAGAATCTGGAGTCCGGCTATCACGCGCCACAGGCGATCGGTGCGGGAGGTGGGGCATACATTTCGATGATCAAAGTCGAGGTTCCCGATCTCGACAGCCGGCTGGCCGCGATGGGGCTCGACCCTTTTTCCGACTGGATCTCATTGCAGGGTGGGGGGGGTGGCATAAACATCGGTTCGTTCTGGATCGGTGGATTCTCCTGCGGAGGGACTGTCGAAATGAGCGCCACCTCCGGCGGTATTCTGCGGACAGCGCGTATCGATCTCTCCCAGGGTGGATTGTCGCTCGGGTATCTCAAGGCATTCGGCATGATGAAACTTACCCTGGGCGGAACCGTCGGCATGGGGCACATCGACATCCGGCTGGTCCGGCGGCCGGCGGCAGCCGGGACGTGGGATGATGTCTGGGAGTACTATGCCACCTCCTTCGCAGGCAGTGTCGGCGCCGCGTCACTTGCCACCTCCACCACAATCGAGGGGAAGTACTTCCTCTTCGAACCGTACATCAGTCTCCGCTACTGGATCGTACCACTGCTGGCTGTCGATTTGGGGGCGACCTGGCAGTTCGCCACGATCGGCGCCGGCAAACTCACAGAGAACGGTCTGAGCTTTACCGGATCGCCCGAACTGGATCTGTCGGGGATGGGGGTGCGGATCGGCCTCTACATCGGATTCTGAGCGGCTCTCATCAGTCATCTCTGCGTTGCTCATCCTCGCCGCTTGTGCGGCGTACATACCTGTACGCTTCCGCGCGCCTCGTCGAGCGCCTCGATCTGACAGATGATTCCTCGCTCAGCTACCTCCACTTCGCGCTCTGCTCCTACGCGAGTGCTGCTTCCTCTATCTCCACGTTATCTTCAAGACCCTCCGGGGCGGGGCCCGATGGGGTCACCCAAACCGGCATGTTCATCGCGCCCCGGTAAAATGCCAGTTGGCTCCCGAGGTAGACCATCCGTATCCAGATCGAGCCGATAATGAAGAGCTGCTGGGCGATGAAAAGGATAATGAGTTGTGACGTGGTCGAACCGCCACCCAGCTTGACAAGGAGTCCATAGAGAAGCGCGATCACGATCGCCAGCAGGGTGGTCAGATAGAACAATCCAAGAGTCTTCCGGATGTTCCTCAGGCAGAAGCCGAGTGCTCCGGCCAGCGATGGACCCAGTCCCATTTTGTCCCATGCGACCACAGCGATACGCGCGTAATCCATCACCATGTGAATGGAGAACGCGACGAACATCAGGACCAGGACACCTGCCCAGTCGATGAGTATCGGAGTCCACTCCGTGACAGCCTCGGGTCGTATCGATGAGACAAGCCCCTGGTGAGCGTTACCGATCGGGTTCCACAACAGCCAGTAGAATGCCTGGGAGATCACCAGTATCCCCAGGAGCATGAGGAAATATCGACCTGCCCGATCGAAGAAGAACCTGAATGTGAATCGACTTCCCTCCTCAGCGAAGAGGCCGAGGATCCCTCCTGTCAGCAGCGTGGTCATCAGCAGGTAGAGTATCCCGATCCAGGCAAGCCCTGGCGGGAGTGAGCCGCGCAGGGTGCCTCGAACATATCCTTCGAAGTTCCGCATCAGGGGTGCCACACCCGTCTGCCAGGGCGCGATCGTTGCAGAGAGGTCGGAATCGGGATCACGCGAAGCCGTGAACTCCTGATACCAGAGCCAGTCGAAGCCCTCTGCCATCTCTTCGGCGGATTCGGAATGTGACAGGTTGTTGTCGATCGCGTGGTACACCGGTATCGCGACGGTGGCCACCAGGAGCAGATTGAGAGCGTACACAACCAGCAGGGCTTTCCAGTGCCGGGTGGCGAGGGTGATCCCCTTGAGGAATGCATCGAAAATGGTCATCGTTCGCCCCCCTTTCTAACTGGTGAATACCAGCATTTCGAGGAGTGATTGTACCCAGAACAGCCAGCGGAGCACGAGTTTCCTGGCCCCGCGATGGTCAGCCTTCTGTATCCACGAATTATTGGTACGGTTGATGTCGAGGACCAGCTTCTCCTCTGGATCTATCACTACAGATACAACCTCATCGGGCCGCTGCCAGGTCCAGGTGATCGATCGATCCCTGCCATCCCAGCGTTCGATCACCTGATCGCCATCCCCGAATTCAACGAGAACCTCGACCGGCAGGATCAGCTCCCCGAGGCGCCTGATCGTGACGCGGGAGAGCCACCCGTCAGGGGCCGGACCTGGATCGACCGGTGCCCACTCGGGGCCACCCCCGGGCGCGAAGTCCGGTCGCTCGAGCGACCCGGCTGGTGGTTCGCTCCGAATGTTCTCCACAGCATAGATGTCATAATCCATGAACGAGGCCGTATGGTAGAAGGTGTCGAAGAAAGGATTCAGATCGATGCCCGACACCTCGTTAGCTATTACAAAGAAATCCTCTGAGGTCGGGTGCCTGAACTTCCACCGTTCGTAGTAGGTCGACATCACCTCCTGCCATGTTTCCCAGCCGAGGAATCCCTCGAGGGTCCAGTGCATGAGCTCGCCTTTATTGTAGGCGTTCGCTCCATAGCTGTAGCGTTTCTGATAGCTGGGCATATCGAGTGGTTCTGTCAGCACCGAAGAGCGGTATCGAGGAGCCGCCGCCCATCGGAAGGGGATCTCCACCTCATCGAAAACAACCGGCAGGTTGAAGAAGGTCATCATCTCGCGGTTCGGTTCATATGCAACCATCTGCACGCGGGATTCACTGTAGGAGTTGAATCCTTCGTCGAGCCATGCATCCACCACCTCATTGTTCCCCACGATCCCGTACCAGTATTGATGTCCGAACTCGTGGATCGTGACTCCCTCGGGACGCAGAACGCCCTCGGCTGCGAAGAGTGGAGCGCCCCCGGTGAAGAAGGTGGGGTACTCCATGCCTCCGGCGCCTGAATTGAAAGCGGGATCGACGATCGTTGCGGTGGTGTAGGGATAGGGACCGAACCATTCAGAGTAGTACTTGATGCCGAATTTCGTAGCGTCGAGATAACGGTCACGCAGTCTCCTGTGCTCGGGAGTGAGCAGCAGGGTCACCTCGGTCTCGTACCCCGGCATGAACTCATAATCCTCGGTATAGACCAGGTAATCGGGCCAGGCCACCCAGGCGAAGTCGTGGACCATCTCCTGTCTGAATCTGTGGGTGGTGGTTCCGTCCTGATGGACCTCCGGTCGTCCGGTCAGCTCCCCGGTTGCTCCGACCACGCAGTCGCTCGGCACGGTGATCCTGACATCATAGGTGCCGTAGTCGGCAAAATATTCCACGGGGAAGTACTGGTGCGCCTCCCAGCCTTCATCAGTGAGTACTCCGATCTTCGGAAACCACTGGGCCAGGAAGTAGTAGTCGTCGATGTATCCCGTGCGGGAAAAGGTCCGTGGTACCTTTAGTGTGAACTCGATGAGCAGTTCCACCTCGCCTCCGGCTGGAAGAGGGCGAGGCAATCCGAGCCGGAAGAGGGTCTGATCCCAGACATTCCCGTCATCAGGCTGGATGTAGGCGAATGTCTCGATGATATCGTCGCGGCTGAAGAACATGTTCGGCTGGATCACGGCATCAGTGACCTGGAGCCAGGCGAGACGTTCTTCCGGGGTATCGGGAGGGATCCTCCGGCCCCTGGAACTGAGCCAGGTACTGCCATCGGTCTTCCAGGCATTGTAGTAGCTGTGGAAGAGAAGTTCGGTGACCGGATGCCTGGTGGTGTTCCGGAAGGTGATTACCTCAGTTCCTGAAACGGTATGATTCTCACGGTCGAGGGTCACATCCATCTCGTATGACGCGACCGGACGGTAACCGGGAACGGGTACGGTCACACCGCCTGGAAGCTGGGCCTGGACACCCGTGACGAGCAGGAGGGAAAGCATCGTTCCCCTGAGTGTCGTCAGCAGGGCCGTTTGTCCGGGAGTTGTTCTCATCGGTACTCCTCGCATGTGATGAGCAGAAGGCCAGAAGGTTTACGCCGGAATCCCACCAGGTAAAGAGTCTGGAATCATGGAATTATCCTCATCACTTTCAGGGAGTGTCAAGGCTCACCCCGGTTGACCTGCCGTCTCGACATGGTTACGCTCTCACCGACAGCTTTCTCACCACGTCGATCGATCAGACGATAGGGCAGGAGAGTTCAGGGCTATGAGAGTGGAACGGAATCGGTTTTTCGCCGCGGTAATACCTTTCATCATGATCACCATAATGGCAGTCGGATGTGGCGGCGGTGCCGACGAAGAACCAGCCGCTACAGTTGAACAGCCTGCGACACAACCGGCTCAGCAACCAGCTGTACAACCGACCGAACAGCCGGCCGCCGCGGAGGAACCAGCCGTGGTGCGGGAGGCTGCTGAGAGTCCCTTCGGGTTCTACACCATTCAGCTCTCTTCCTGGAAGACAGAGACGAAAGCTGATCGTGAAGCCCGCAGGTATCAGGAGATGGGGCTGGAGGCCTATGTGCAGAAGGCGGATATACCCGGGATGGGAACCTGGTACCGGGTCAGGGTCGGCCGCTATCCGGCGCTGACCGATGCACAGGAAGCCGCGCGTTCCCTGGTGGATATTGAGAGCAACTGGGTGGACAACTTTTCCATGGGAGACGTACCGCCCGGGATCTGATTGCGGATAACTGGCCTGTCATTATCCGATGCATCTGAAGGCAGTGTAGTTCTCTTACTGAACCATTACTGAACCATCGATACGCCGGTCAGCGTTTCCAGTGATTCCAACAGGCTGGTATCGGTCGCACCGGCCCCCAGTTTCAGACTGTGTGACGGGATCGTGAGCAGAAGAATTTTACGTCCCTTGCTCAGTTCATTGATCGTCAGGGGCATTCCGTTGAGCGCGTCGAGCGCGATGATAAGGTCGGGATAACGGGCCAGGTATTCCCCGTCCCGTTCCATGGTGATGAATGTGCCGACTGCCATCAGGCGGAATGGCGGGCATTCGATCATCCCGATCGACATGCCACGAGTGAAACTCTCCCGGTAATCACCGACCTCCGCTTCACCCCAGTATCTCGCCCCCGGCTGTTCGGTGAGCCAGTGAGCGGCTAGCTCAAGGCTCATGCCGAGCTGTCTGCGATAATCCCTGCCAAGTTCCTGAGCGAGCCGGATCCCGCCAGGAACGCCGCCATCGATCACCCGATTCAGGTCGATCGGATTGCGCGCGACAGCGACGGTCCCGCCTGCCTGCGCGGCTGCTCTCCGGATCAGTTTGTCTGCTATAGGTAGAGAAGCCGAGACGTACAGTTCGACGTATTCGCTGCGGTTGGAATCACCTCCCGCACAGGCCTGCCATGAGATGTATCCCTTCACCTGTGTGAGACCAAGTGTTCCCTGCAGGGTGAGCGGGTGTCCCCGCCCGTCACCGGGGAGGTCGATTACCGGAAAACCGAGCACAGCCGACGGGTACCATCCATCCACGACAGCTCGTCCCCCCATACCCTCGGGGATCAGCCCGGACAATTCACCGCTGAGGTGCTCACGAAGCAGTTCGACCACGCGCATATGATGGCCGGGATTGAGATTGGCCCTCCTGCCTACGGGCGCTTCAGCCACGGTACAGGAAGCGAGCAGTCCCTCTGGGGGATGATCGGCGGGATGAACAAGCGTCGGTCGACCGACACTGAAGGCGGCTCTGCCCAGTGCCAGACCTTCGGAGACACTGCCTCCTCCTCCGCCGCCCAGGAGGGCACCGCCCCAGACGATATCCTCAAGCCATGTCTCACTCATCTGCATAGTAATGGAACGATACCCGACTTCAGGCATTAAGTACACAGCTTCGTCCTCACCGGGCGATACGCTCAGCAGGGGGGGGCTTTCCGCTATCCTTATCCGAAAGCAGCACGGTATCATTAATGATGCGTTGATGTGGGGGTAGGCATAGTCTGCTGGCCGCGGAAGGGCTGACCTGACCATGAAAAAGCTGTTGTTACTGATTTTCCTCATCCTGGTTCTGGCTCCACCAGTTGCGTGGAAGCTTGCGGATGACAGGACAGTCGACATGGTGGTAGTGGACGCCTCGGTCACCGACGACAAAGTGAAAACACACGCGGGGATCACCTGGCTCACTGAGCAGATGAGGATACGCCGCAGGAACGGGAGTCCCTACCGTCTTGATAACTACTACGGTTTCTTCCCCAATCAGACCGAACGCATCGCAAGGTTCGAACCTGAGGTGCTTGAAGAGATCGATCTGCTCTACCTCTGTGACCTGCGAGGAGTGTGGAGGAGCGGCACCGAGAAGTTCGAGGTGCTCCGTAACCCTCGCCGGGATGAGCTTCTCCATTCCGGCCTGAGCCTGCGCGAAGTTGACGCGGTGGTCGACTTTGTGAACTCCGGACGTACAACCGTGGCGGAAGCCTTCCTCTTCTATTCCTCTCACGAGGGCGGCAATCGATCGCGCCGGAAACTGGAGGAGGCATTCGGTGTGACGTGGACCGGCTGGATCGGCGGCTGTTTCGATGATCTCAGCAATATGTTCAAGGTTCCGTTCTGGGCGCGGACATTTTACGAGAGGGAGATCGGTCGGACCTGGGACTTCACCGGTCCCGGGATCATCCTCATGGAACCGGAACTGAAGAAGTTCGTGATTCTCAGACCGGGGGTGGAAGTGCGGGAGGCCAGCCCACGGATCACTCTCACACGACGCGACGGCGCGCTTGCCGAAGGTGTCGAATCGGGTCTTCCGGTCAATGGGTGGTTCGAGATAGTGGAGGCCAACCGTGTGGAACAGATCCGGGCCATGATCCAGCTTTCTCTCACCGGTGTTGGTGACGGAATCATGCAGGAGAACAGGATCCCCACCACATTCCCCGCCATCGTCTCGCAGTGGGTGGAAAGGAACACCTATTATCTCGCGGCTGACCTGGGAACAGCTCCGACCTGGCTCGGTCCCGCGCAGGTCAGGTGGATGCCCGAGATCAGGAGCGGCATTTCGTCGATTATCGAGAAGCATTTTCCAGGGGAAGAGACTTTCTGGAAGTTCTATATCCCCTTCATGCGGAACGTGCTGAACGATCTCGCCTACTGAAAAGAAGAAACCCCGCACGGTCCGTGGACCGAACGGGGTTGATACACCCATTCTTCCTGTTGCGGAAAGCTACTCCACGCTCACCTTGCGGATCTCGGCCCTGAAGAGCCGATGCGTCGCTGCGGTCCGTTCGCTGCCATAGGCCAGCGATTCAATGAACTGGATCTCCAGGTTTACCCGCCTTGACTCACTCTCCGCGAACGCGAGTCTCACCCGGTCTTCATCTGTCAGGAACTCCCATTCGGTGATAGCTATGAAGTTGTCACCAGCCATGAGCCAGAGCTGGTCATCAGCCCGGACAAGGGATCCGAAGACGATGGCCCGATTGATCTCGGTGGCGAAGAACTCCTGCCAGCCCTGGTTCTGGTTCCACTGAAGATCGGCAACGTTGAGTTCGACGGCAGTCGACGAGTCAAGAGGTTCTGCGGGCTCGAGTATCGCGCAGATTCCTCGGGTATGGTCGATCCGCAGCTCATCGTTCTCTGTAGAGAGGAACCGGTTTGTCACAATGGAATCGTCATTGGCTCTCACGAATCTGAACCCTTCAGCGTTCCAGCCGGTGTCGGAGCTGGTCGGGACGGTGATGATGATCAATTCGTCGTTGTGGTTGATGAATCCTCGAGCAGAGCCGATGTTCTCGAACTGGGTGCCGGGCATATAGACGAAGTAGTCATCGTTAGTCTGGTTTGTGAGCACGTAGTAGGCTCCAAAACCAATCGCGATGACGAACGCGAGCAGTCCCAGGATCTGCGTGATGCCGCCGCCCCTGCGTCCCACCGTGGCGGTCGCGATCTCTTCGGTGCCGCCAAGCGGCTCACCTTCGATGATCGCCATTGCCTTTGGTGAATTCCATTTGGGAAGCTGAAGATCGAGCTTCATTCCCATTTCGGGGGGCATGACGTCTACACGCTCGAAGCGGTTCCCCAGAATCTCATCGATCTGTGTCCTGAGGATCTCGAGTTCCCCCGGAACCGGTGGAAGTTCTTCTTCCTCCTCAGGTTCTGGTTCTGGCTCGGGTTCCACAGCCTCCTCTACACCCTCCTCTACACCCTCCTCGCCTTCGACGGGGAGCTCGTCCTTGACCTTCGGTTTTTTCTCTTTCTTGACGGGCTTGACGGGCGCTTCCGGTACGAGGAGTTCGACAAGAGTCCTGTCGGCCAGGTCTTTTACCCGGATCTTGGGATCGCCCTTGTCGAGCCAGATGTAAAATCCGGCACCGATGATCTCCTTCGTCCTGATGCCCTCGAGTGCTTCGGAGAGCTGTTCGGTGAGGGTCCGGTCCTGACGGTTCCCTTCGACGAAGAAGCCGTTGAATGTCGATGAATGCCAGTATCTGGCCATGTGATTCTGTCCTCCGGTCGATGTGCGGAGCGAATACTAGTAAGGGGTCAATGTAGAGTCAATCTGCAATACTCTGCCCTATCAGACGATTGATGAGCCCAACCATATAGATAACCTTTCAGAGGGAGAAGTCATTCAATTGTCGATCTCTTTGAAGTTGTCCGATGTCGCATTCACCTGCTACTCTTCATTCACATTCAGATGCTTTCCAGTGATCCCTCAGGGGATCCAGGAGGGAAGCCGGTGTGAATCCGGCGCGGCCCCCGCCACTGTAACCGGGGACGAACGTCGCAAGGTCACGTTGACCTCATGCCACTGATCGGTACGGTCGGACCGGTTGAATCGCCGGGAGGGCTGGCCGTTCGGGAAGGCGCGGCGGGAGGATGATCCGGGAGCCAGGAGACCTGCTGGGAAGCTCGACCGCATGTACCCGCGGGGGTGGGGTGATGGTGGACACTCGACCTCTCAGGCCGACAGACCACCGTTCCCAACCTCCGGGCCGGTGGTCGTTCTTTTTCATACTCAGTCTGAGGAGGTCTCATGCGCGTAACAGCATGCCTTCTGACAGCCGGACTCCTGACGGGTGGCACAGGATCCGAGCTCCTGGCAGCAACACAGCAGCCCGATTATACCTTCCCCACCATCATCGTGACCGCTACACGGACCCCTACGTCCGCGGATGAGATCGGTTCATCTGTCTCTGTCATCAACGGGGAGGACCTGCGGGCACAAGGTGTCACCACACTGCTGGAATCCCTCACCTACCTGCCCGGAATGGCAGTCTCACGGGCAGGAGAAGCAGCCGGAACGGGAGGAGTCTACCTGAGAGGTGGAAAACTCGAGCACCTGCTCGTACTGGTGGATGGGATCGCAGTGAACGATCCCATCAGCCCCGGAGGCAGTTTCGACTGGAGCACGATATCGGCTGATGCCATCGAGCGGATCGAGATAGTCAGGGGTCCCCAGAGTACCCTCTATGGCTCTGATGCGATCGCGGGTGTCGTGAACATCATCACCCGCGCCCCGACGGCCGGATTCTCTCCGTGGCTCGATCTCGAATCGGGCAGTTACCGGACAGTGAACGCATCTGCCGGTTTTTCCGGAATCGTCTCGGGAACCGGTGTGACCGTCGATATCTCCCGCAGAGAGATGGGAGGTATCTCGACCGCCGTCGAAGGAGATGGAAACGACGAAGCAGATGCCTGGAGCATGTGGTCAGGCGCGCTTCGTATCGACCGTGAACTCAAGGCGGGCAGGTTGTCGGCGACGGTCAGGGCGAGCCGTTCTGATTTCGATATCGATGACTGGGGAGGTCCGGGTGGCGACGATCCCAACGCAACGTCATGGAAGAACGATCTCACCGGGGCCATCACCCTTCACAGACAGCTGAAGGAGGGATGGGAACAGCAGTTGACGATCGGCGGTAGCCGCATCCATCGGGGACTGCGCGACCCGATCGACCCGGGGAGTACTGATGATGCGCAGACTTCCGGCGATTACCTCGGCACAACACAAAACGTGGAATGGCATCATACCCTCTCGCTGCGCGGTCAGAGGATCGCCGCCGGCGTTACCCTGGAACGGCAGCAGGGCCGGAGCCGGTATGAGTCGGTTTCGACCTGGGGTACGTTCACGAATGACGTACCGGAGGCAAGCCAGTCATCTGCGGCGCTCTACCTGCAGGACCAGATTACGGTGGCCGGGGTAGCGCTGACCATCGGCGGCAGGATCGACTCCTATACCGACTACGGCATGCAACCGACAGGCAGGGTGGCGGCCTCGACCGGAGTGGGCAGCGCGCGCCTGAGGTTTTCGGTAGGCACCGGCTTCAGGGCTCCCAGCATCTATCAGAGGTTCAGTCCTGATTACGGCAACAGCTCACTCGAGGCGGAGACATCGACGGGGTGGGATGCCGGCATCGAGGTGCCGGTCATGCAGAGAGGGTCGGTCGAGATCACCCGTTATCGACAGGAGATCGGCAATCTCATCGATTTCGTGACCGATGAAGTGACCTGGGTCTCGAGTTACCGTAACCGGGGCAGTGTCCGGCTCGCAGGATGGGAGGGAGAGGCACGGCTGGCGCTCTCGGGTAGTGTCGGACTCGATGCCTCGGTCACGATCATGGAGGCCGTTGACGAGCGGACAGGGGAGGATCTGGTGAGACGGCCTGATATGTCACTCTCGGCCGGTGTCATCTACCGTCCGGAGTCCAGTCTCTCAACTTCTCTGAGATTCCGCCGGATAGGTACCCGGAAGGACAGAGACCTGTCTGCACCACCCTATCCGATCGTCGATCTTGATCCGGTCGTACTCCTGGATGGTGAAGTCTCATGGCAACTTGATGATTCACTTCTGCTGAGGCTCAGGATGCGGAACATAACCGATGCTTCACCCGTCTGGGTATGGGGGTATGGCAGTATGGGGCGGTCGATCTATCTGGGGATCGTGCTCAGGCGGTAACAACCCGGGCATTCGAGATTGCTTTTCGGAAAGATCGGTCTACCCTACCATGGTCTGTTGAACCATGGTCCATGGAGTATCAGATATGAGGGGACGTCACACGGGCAGCGTCAGCGGGAAGAGTATCTGATGGATTATGATGTTGTTGTCATAGGTGGTGGTCTTGCCGGGCTCCAGACAACCCGCCTGCTGGCCATGCGGGGACTCAAGGTTCTCTGTCTCGATCAGAACCTCATCGGTGAGGTCATCGCGGTAACCGGTCTCTTCGTTCAGGAAGCATTCGAAGAGCTTCCCTTTCCACGGCATCTCTTCGGGGATGATATCTCACGCTTCACCATCCATGCACCGGGTGGGAACACACTGACGGTTGAGCACCCCCATTACCGCTTCTCGGTAGCCGACATGCCCGCCGTTCTGGACTGGATGGCCAGGGAAGCCAGACATGCCGGCGCCGAGATCAGGGAACGCCACCGTCTCATGGATCTCAAGCTCACCGACTCGGGGGTGGAACTGCTGGTGCAGTACCCGGGCGGTGAACCCTTCACTCTTGAGACCAGATTTGTGCTCGGCGCGGATGGGCCGCGCTCGGTGGTGGCTGCTTCTCTCGGTCTGCCGCGGTACCGGCGATTCCTCCACGGCGTGGAGGAACTCCGGGCCGCCGATGTCAGGGAGGGTGAGGGCATCCACTGGTATTTCGGGCGTAAACTCGCGCCGGGATATCTGGCATGGGTCATCCCCGCGGCAGGAGGTTACCAGGTGGGCGTCGCCGGGCACCAACGATCGGGCTGGTCTCCGGCCCGCGCGCTCGACGGGCTCATCGACAGGATCACAGACGAATACGGGCTGGGAGCCCTGGTCTTCCGACGGGGAGGAGTGATTCCCAGTCGCGGACCGCGACCGGTCCTGGTGAAGCAACGGGTGATGCTGGTGGGTGATGCCGCTGGTCTGGTCTCGCCGCTGACAGCCGGCGGGATTCATTACGTCCTTCAGCATGCCCGCCGCGCAGCCTACCTCGTTTGCCGCTATCTGGAGACCGACGATCCGAAGCTCTTCAGACGACCGCTCCCCCCCGAATTGAGGCGGCGTTTGATCCTCAAACAGGCGGTCCGGACGGTATATGAGACATTCTCATACGACTGGATGGTCAACCTCGGGATGACCATCGTCCCCGCGGTCCTGAAAACCAGATTCGTCCGGCGAGCTTTCTATGGTTCGAGTCGGTACGTGATCCGCACATGGAAACCGATTCAGGAAGAGGAGTCACGTGATCCGGGTGATGAGACGGGTCGGGTTCCGGGTGAGTAACGCTCCGTTCGATCAGCTCAGCCGGCCGAGACCGTCCGTTCCTCAGCCCAGCTCCTGAGGGCGGCGACCTTCTCGGCCATGGTGACAGAGAGGGGTCTGGTCCCCACGAGTTCGGCCACGATGTGGTCGGTCGTCAGTCTCCCCGCGTCTGAGAATGCAAGATAAAGCGCCCCTACAACCGCCTGTTCGATCTCTGCTCCCGAGAAACCCTCCGAGGCCGAAGCGAGCAGGTCGAGGTCGAAACGGTCCGGTTCACGCTCGCGGCGCTGGAGCTGGATCCGGAATATCTCCCGGCGGGCTGCTGTGTCGGGCAGATCCACGAAGAATATCTCATCGAACCGGCCTTTCCGGATCAGTTCAGGGGGGAGTGAAGTAATGTCGTTGGCGGTGGCGATAACGAATACCGGAGACTTCTTCTCCTGAAGCCATCCGAGGAAGGTTCCAAGCATCCGCCTGGAGAGCCCTCCGTCGGCGTCGGAACCGCCGATCCCTCCCAGTCCCTTCTCGATCTCGTCGATCCAGAGGATCGCGGGCGACATCGCTTCGGCCGTCCGTATGGCTTCCCTCAGTTTCCGTTCCGATTCCCCGATGTACTTGTCGTAGAGACGGGCCGGATCGAGTCGCAGAAGGGGCAGGTTCCATTCCCGTGCTACCGCTTTGGCACAGAGACTCTTGCCGCATCCCTGCACACCCAGCAGGAGGATCCCCTTCGGTGTATCGAGCCCGAAATCACGGGCTTTTGTGCCGAACGCTCCCCGGCGACGGTCGAGCCACGATTTCAGATTGTCGAGCCCGGCGACATCTCCCAGGTCCTGATCGGACGGGGTGAAGTCGAGGAGAACGTCGCGCATCAAGGTCCGCTGTTTGAGGTCGATCACCTCTTCGATGTCGGCTGCCGACAGCTTCCGGTCTTCCAGCACCACCTGGACCATGACCCGTTCGGCCTCTTCCAGGGTGAAACCCCGCAGAGCACCGATCAACTGCTCCATCTCTTCGGTGGTCATCTCGACCTTGACTGTCCGCCCGTCCCGGAGCCCCCGGACCGTTTGATAGATGAGTCTCTTGATCTCATCGATACCCGGCAGGGCGAGCGGCAGGACGAGGATCTCCTTTTCCAGGCTGACGGGAATATCGAACTGCGGGGCGACGAGGAACACGCACCTGCGATCCTGCTTGAAATTGGATGACGCGTTGCGCAGTGCCCGCTGGATCACCGGGTCGGAGAGATTGTGGTAGAGATCCTTGATGAGGAATATCCCCTCCTCATCGAACGACTCCAGGTAAGCAAGTAGCTGGTCTATCCGGGAGGTGTTGTACATGCTGTTGCCGGTATTGCTGTGCACCAGACCGCTGGAGCGGTCCCATGTTCTGAGCGGCACCTGCAGCTCCGAAGCCACTTCGGTCAGAATGTTCTCCAGCCGATCCTCTTCATGGGTCTCGACACCGACCAGCGCATAGCGGGAACGGACCAGAGTGAGTAGTTCAGTGATCATGCTCACAGCTGGAGAGTATACCCAGTGTCATGTCGCGCGGCAAATGTCGGCATCGAGAGTGACGACGGGCTCGACCGGCAAGGCGTGTCTTGCCCTTCAAGGTGGTGTGGACGTACCTTCTATTTCTTATGTCCAGATTCAGACCAATACCGTTGCTGATCATCGGCGCATGGATCCTCATGGCCGGGATCCTCGTGAAGAAAGCGTATTTCACCGAGGAGATCTTCTGGCTGCCCGGCTCAGGGAGGATCGATACCACTGCTGTCGAGTGGTGGTCAGGTCTCTATATGAACGGCCAGAAGATCGGCTATTCCTGGTCGAGCAGGTCGAGCCAGGGGGATACGCTCTATCGGGTCGCTTCGAATCAACTGCTCCGGATAGACATCCTCGGAGTCACCCAGGTCATCAACGTTCGCAGCGAATCGACCCTGAACACCGATTACAGTCTCAGATCCTTCTCCTTCACCTACCGCACCGATGACGCGTCTTCCAGCCTCACGGCCCCGGGGGGTCGCAGATCTGGTCCAGTGGGGACGAATCTCGAGATCCGGGGCGGTGTGGATGGCAGGAGGATGCGCCTGGTGGTCAGACAGGGCAATGATGCAACCGGGCAGGAGGTACTCATTCCGATTCAGGGGCCGATCTACCTGGAAGCAGGGCCCGAGATGCTGCTGGCCCGCAATGGGATCATGGTGGGAGAAACAGTCAGGGTGCCGATATTCGATCCGGTCACGATGTCGACCCAGAGCAGCGAGTTGAGGGTGGTGGCGCTCGATACCGTCACTGTCGGGGAAGTTGAAGAACACGCCTGGCGGATCGAGTCCGACATCATGGGTTTCACTGCCACACTCTGGGTGAATGACAGAGGTGAGGAATTGCGCGGTGAGGTTCCGATGGGCCTCATCAACCTCGTGACGGTCAGGGAACCGTATGAGACCGCGATCGGATCGGGGTGGGATGATGCCACCACGCTCGACCTGGTGAACCTCGCGGCGATCCCGGCCCGTACGATGAAGATCGAGGGGGCACGGCAGGTCGATTCGATGAGCGTAAGGCTCTCCGGACTCGACTTCTCTGATTTCGAGATCACCTTCGGTCGGCAGGAACTGATCGAGGAGATCGTGGAGGTGAAGAAGGAGGATCTGACGGTTCTCGAGAATTACGATCTGCCGAATAAAGATTTCATCCTCCGTCAGTACTTGAGAGCCACTCCGTTCGTGCAGGCGGAGGATTCCCGGATTATCTATCGGGCTTCCCGGATCCAGCGAGAGGGAAGAAGCGCGCTGGCATTCGCCGAGAATCTGGTTCACTGGGTCTATGAATATCTCGACAAGGTACCGACGGCCGGAGTACCGAGGGCCCGGGAGGTGCTCGATCGCCGCGCCGGGGACTGCAACGAACACACCGTACTCTATACAGCACTGGCCAGAGCGGCCGGTTTGCCGACCGTCATGAATGCCGGTGTCGTCTATGTGGACGGGAATTTCTATTACCATGCCTGGCCGACGGTCTGGGTCGGGGACTGGGTAGCGGTCGATCCGACATTCGATCAGTTTCCAGCCGACGCCACACACATTGGATTTGTGCGGGGAGGCCTCGATCGGCAGGTGGAACTGATGAAGATCATCGGTCGCCTGGCGATTGATGTTGTCAATTATTACCCCCTTCCCGGAGAGGGAGGACGTTGATGAGCGCACTGGTTATCAGAAATCCCGAGGCTCCTGCTCTCGAGGTGCGCGGTCTGAAGAAGCATTATTCTGCAATAGAGGCGGTCAGAGGAATCGACCTGAAGGTCGAACGGGGTGAGATCTTCGGTTTCCTGGGGCCGAACGGCGCTGGCAAGACCACCACGATCCGCACCCTGGTCGGACTGCTGCAGCCGACCGCCGGTGATATCTTTCTGGGTGGATTTTCCCTCAAGGATGACCCCGTCGAAGCCAAAAGCATCGTGGGCTTCATCCCGGATCGCCCATTCCTCTATGAGAAGCTGACAGGGCGTGAGTTCCTGAGGTTCATCGCAGGGCTATACCGTGTGTACGATGATGAACCGGAGACGCTGGAGGAACGTATCGAGGAACTGCTTCGTTTCTTCCAGCTCGAAGAATGGGGAGATGAACTGGTCGAAGCATACAGCCATGGCATGAAACAGCGCCTGGTGATGAGTTCTGCCCTTCTGCACGATCCGGAGATCATCATCGTCGACGAACCGATGGTGGGTCTCGACCCCAGGGGGGCAAGACTCCTGAAGAATCTCTTCAAGGAAAGGGTCCGGGGGGGAGGCTCGATCTTCATGTCCACTCACACCCTTGCGGTGGCCGAGGAACTGTGTGACCGGATAGCAATTATCCAGGAGGGCGAGCTTATAGCAGAAGGTACTCTTCAGGAACTGAGGATCCGGGCCGGAATGGGAGATGATGAGGCAGCCCGACTCGAAGCCGTATTCCTCAAGCTCACAACCGATGAAGAGATGATCGATGTCGTGGATGCGATCCGCGGTTAGGCTCGGCCCGTCAACACCATGAAGAATCCGCTCCTGGTCGAATTCCTGCTCCTGCTGAAGCCGAAGTGGTACACGCTCCGGAACCGTGTCCGCTTCAGGGGTGAAGGCGACCTGACCCGATCGATCATACTGTTCGTGATCATCGTGATCTTCTGGGCAACGATCTATCTGATATTCTCCAACTTCCTCTACCAGTTCAAGATCGTGGAGGAATTCGGCGAGATCCTGCCCGGGAAACTCATGGCTATGCTGTTCCTCTTCTTTCTCGGGATCTTGATGTGGTCATCGCTTCTGACGAGCTTCGGTGTCTTCTTCATGTCGAGTGACCTCCAGCTTCTGACCTCATCTCCCGTCTCGGATGACGCGCTCTATCTGTCGAGGCTCTTCGAAACGGTCTTCAACGCCTCGTGGATGGTGCTCCTCTTCGCGTTGCCGGTGTTCATCGCGTACGGGGTCGTCTTCGAGGGGGGGGTACTCTACTACCTGATCGTGGTGGTCGTGAATCTGTCGTTCGTGGTCATCCCGGCGGTGCTGGGAGTGGGCCTGACTATGGTTCTCGTCAATGTCTTCCCGGCTCGACGCGCCAAAGATGTCCTGATGGTCGTCAGCATCCTTTTCTTTGCCGGTCTGGTGCTGGCGTTCCGGATACTGAGACCGGAACGACTGCTCGACCCTGACGCATTCATCTCCCTGGTGGACTTTTTCAATGCCATGCGGGCCCCCCTGTCACCGGTACTGCCAAGCCAGTGGGCTGCGGAAGCGATCGCGCCCTACCTGGTTGGATCCTTCGTCTACGATCCCTTCTATCTCGGTATGCTGGTGATCTCTTCGATGGCGGCCGTGGTCGCGGGAGCCTGGGTGAGTGCCCGAACCTATAACAATGGATTCACCAAGACCCAGGAGGTGCGGCGCACACGCTTCTCGCATGCCCCCTTCATCGACCGGCTGATCAATGTCTACTCGTTCTTCTTTCCCCGACAGCTGAAGCAGATCATCTCGAAGGATGTGAAGTCGTTCCTGCGGGATATCACCCAATGGTCCCAGATCTTCCTCCTGATGGCTCTGGTGGTAATCTATGTATACAATTTCCGTGCTCTTCCCCTGGCCGGGACGTATATGCCAACTGTCTACATGACGAATCTGGTCTCCTTTCTGAACCTGGGGCTGGCGGGATTCGTCGTGGCCGCGGTCGCTGCGCGATTCGTGTTCCCGGCAGTGAGCCTGGAAGGAAACGCGTTCTGGCTCATACGCTCGAGTCCACTCGGGCTCAAGGGTTTTCTCTGGAGCAAGTTCTGGATCTCATTCTTCCCCCTCCTTCTTCTCGGGGAGGCGCTTATCGTGATCACCAGCCTGTTTCTCGGAACCCATCCGGTGATCAGGTGGGTCGGGATCGTTACCATCTTCTTCATAACCCTCGCGATCACCGGTCTCGGTATCGGCGTGGGAGCTGCCTATCCGAGGTTCAACTGGGAGAACGTCGCCAAGATCCCGACCGGTTTCGGGGGAATCGTCTTCATGGTGCTCTCGATCACAATGGTGGGTGTCGTGGTCGTTATCGAGTGGAGTCCTGTCTACAGCATCCTGATCTCGGTGATGCGCGGGTGGGTGATCACACAGGAACAGTGGTTCAGTGCCGGATTGAGCGGCCTCTTTATGCTTTTACTCTGCGTATTCTGTTTTATCGTACCGATGGAAATCGTACTACGGAGGCTCGAGGAGCGTGAGATCTGGTGATCATGAATCCCTGTCGAACGTTTTCCACAACCGGGGAACCGCGGGAAAGGTCAGGAGTATGAAATCACGGTTGATAACAGGAATGGTTCCCGGAGTAGCAGCCGTAGCGCTTCTGCTGTCCGCCTGCGGTGATCCGTCTCCGGAAAAGACGCTTGAGAAGAGCCGGCAGATCCCGGCACTGCATGAATTCGGCACGCTCTACGTGCCGCTCTATCAGCAGGCCGTAATCGACAGTGACTGGACGGCGATACGTGCGAACATCGTGGAGATCGAACGCCTGAAAATACCGGTCTCCCGACTCGACTGCCCGGAGAACAGGATCATCCAGAAGAGAGACTGGGATACGAATCAGCGGCTGTTCGTGCGGGCGGTGGGGAACCTGAATTTTGTTATAGGTTATCGGGGAGCAATGGCTGATTCGCTCAGGTACGAGATAGCCGAAGGCGTCCAGAGTGTCTACGACTGGTGGTTCGAGCTGGTCGACTTCCTGCGCTAGGTGGCGAATGCCACGGTTGCTGCATGACAGGGCACTGAACGTCCCGTTCTGTGAAACGGAACGGTGGTAAGGGCAGCAGTTGGATCGCATAACACTAACAACGGAGTGATACCCGTGATCAGCGTCGAGAATCTGAGAAAACGCTATGACGGGACCGTCGCGGTAGACGACATCTCCTTCGAGGTACAGACAGGTGAAGTGCTGGGATTTCTCGGTCCGAACGGGGCAGGGAAGACCACAACGATGAAGATCATGACCTGTTACATGCCTCCCACATCCGGGGATGTCATCATCAACGGCCGGTCCGTGCTCGAGGATTCGATGGAGATAAGGAAGAGTCTCGGATATCTGCCGGAAGACTCTCCTCTCTACACCTTCCTGCCTGTTTTGGAGTACCTGCAGTTTGTTGCCGAGATGCGAGGACTGCAGCCTCCCATTCGCGGGAAACGCATCCGGGAAATGATCGAGGTCTGCGGGCTGGGGGATGTCCTTTCCAGGGATATCCGGGAACTCTCCCGCGGATACCGCCAGCGGGTCGGTCTGGCCCAGGCGCTCGTGCACGATCCCGATCTGATCATCCTCGATGAACCGACTTCCGGTCTCGATCCGAACCAGATAGCGGAGATCCGTACCCTCATCCGGGAGTTCGGGAAGGAGAAGACGCTGATCCTCTCCACCCACATCCTCCCGGAGGTAACCGCCACCTGCGACCGGGTGATCATCATCAACCGGGGAGGGATCGTGGCTGATGGCAGTCCCGAGGAACTGGTGGGCCGAATGCAGGGCTCGCAGCGCCTTCAGATCGGATTTGCCGCCGGATCGTTCGACGTCTCCACGGCCGTGCCGGTGATCGAAGCGCTTCCGGGTGTCTCGAGTGTCGAGTCCACCGGAGTCGAGGGGGGGGTGGCACTCCTCTCGCTCGAGACCGGGAAGGAAAGTGATCTCCGACTCGATCTCTACCGGCTGGCAGCCGGCAATGAGTGGCCGCTCGTGGAACTCCACCTCGAGCAGGGCACCCTCGAGGACATTTTCCGTGAACTCACCGTCGGCGACGAATCGGTCCGCAGGACCGGCCCGGCCTCAGAGAGGGAGGGGTGAACATGTCGACTCTGAATCTCACTGCGATAGCCAACAGCAATATCACGGCACTCTACAAAAAGGAGTTGAAGGCCTACTTCAATTCCCCGATCGCGTACGTCGTGATGAGCGTCTTCCTCCTCATGGCGGGCTGGTTCTTCGCGAACGATCTCTTCCTGGGCGGAAAGGCGAGCTTACGCACCTTCTTTGAGGTGGGACGCCTGATATTCGTGTTCTTCATACCTGCCATCACCATGCGGCTTCTTGCTGAAGAGCGGCAGAGCGGTTCCCTGCAGTTGCTCGTGACCTATCCGATCAGTGATATGGAGATCGTGATCGCCAAATGGCTCGCCGGGGTCACCCTCCTGGCTGCGACACTTCTCTTCACCTCCATCTACTGGTTCACCATCTTCCTCCTGGGTAATCCCGATGAAGGAGCGGTGATCGGTGGTTACCTCGGTCTGATGCTCATGGGCTCAGCCGGTTGCGCGCTCGGACTGTTCGCGTCGAGTCTGAGCCGGAACCAGATCGTTGCGTTCGTCTTTGCGTTCGCGGTTCTCTTCACGCTCTTCATACTCGACAGTGTCATTGTCTTCCTTCCCGCGGGTATCGCCGGAGTCCTGGAGTACCTCTCCCTCGGTTACCATCTCGACAATCTGTCGAGGGGAGTACTCGACAGTCGCGACCTGCTCTACTTCCTCTCCCTGACGGTCCTGGGACTGGCATTTGCCGCCGACCGTCTGGCGGATCGGAAAGAATAAAGGAGGGGATGAAATGAGCGAGCAGATGATTCACCAGAAGGCAATGCAACTCCGCAGGACCCGCCTGACAAACCTGATCCTGATAACCGGGATACTGATTGTCGCGAATGTTCTCGGCACGAACCTCTTCCTCCGTCTCGACCTTTCCGGTCGGGGTATCTACAGTCTCAGTTCGGCGAGCAAGGAAGTGGTCCGGTCACTCAATGACAGGTTGACCATCAAGGCGTATTTCAGCAGCGACCTGCCGGCGCAGGCCGTCGGCATCTCGCGGTATGTCAGGGACAAGCTGGATGACTACCAGGCCTATGGCCGGCAGAAGGTTCACTTCGAATTCGTCGATCCGTCGAGTGATGAGGAGCTGGAGCAGGAGGCACTGGCCTTCGGTATCCAGCCGGTCCAGGCGCAGGTCATCGAGCGGGACAAGGTGGAGTATCGGCTGGTCTACCTTGCCCTTGTGTTCATGTACCAGGATCGGACCGAGACGATCCCCTTCGTCCAGCAGACTGCCGGTCTCGAATATGATATCACCACGGCCATCAGGCGGGTGAGCCAGGAATCGCTCCCGGTCATCGGGTTCCTCTCCGGACATGGTATGGCAGAGCCGGATACCGATCTGCAGACCTGGACGAGAGAGCTGGCACGCCACTATCAGATCAGAACGGTTTCGGTCGACAGCTTCAGATCGGTGCCGCCCGATATCGAGGCACTCTATATCGTCGGACCGGTTGAGGGTTTCAGCAAGTGGGAGCGGTACGCCATCGATCAGTTCATCATGCGCGGCGGGCGGACCGCGTGGCTTATAGACGCGGTCGATGCCGATCTGCAGCGGTCACAGCAGGGAATGGCTCAACCGATGCTCCTTGGAATGGATTCGTGGCTCGCTTACTACGGCATCCGGGTGCGGAAAGCGCTGGTGATGGATCGGTACAACTTTCCGATCGGTGTGACGTCACAGCGCGGCATGTTCCGGGTCCAGGAGCAGATGCCCTACCCCTTCTTCCCGAGGATCCGGAATTACAATAAAGAACACCCGATGGTAAAGAATATGAGCGACGCGGTGTTCTTCTATGTGAGCCCGATAGATACTTCATTCGCCATGCCGGACTCCACGAGTTGGGTCGACGCAGACACCATCCACACGTGGCCGGCTTCACCACCGCGCGTGACCATCGAGCCGATCATCTACTCGAGTGAGATCTCCAGCCTTCAGGAAGAGTTCTTCTTCACCCAGCCCAACCAGGCGATGGCGGGGGGCAATTTCCAGGGTGGACCCTACGCCCTGGCGGCCACGATCACCGGGGAGTTCACGAGCGCTTTCGGCGCACCCCCCGCGGTTCCTGACTCGGTGTTCCTTCCCGGTATCATCTCCGGCCCCGTTGAAAACCGGTTAGTGGTGGTGGGTGACGGCACCTTTGCGAAGGAACAGTTCGTGACTGCCGATCAGAATGGGGCGAATATCACCCTGCTGCTCAACATGGCCGACTGGCTCTTCCAGGATGAAGCCCTGATAAGTATCAGGGCCAAGGAGGTCGATCACCGCCCCCTGAAGGAACTTCCCGACACTGTGCGGGCCCTCATCAAATGGCTGAACATCCTCCTGCCTTCCACGCTCGCGATTCTGGCGGGACTCCTCTGGTGGCGGTATCGTCGGAGGCGGGAACATGAAACGGCAGTTGTAGCGTCAGCATCGGAGGAATAGGACATGTCAGGAAGCACAAGAAAACTGCTGATCGCGTTTGGAGTCCTGCTGGTGGTGACCATCGCCTGGAACAGCATGGAACGGCGACGAACAACCTCCCGGGTCCGCTCTTTCGAAGATGTGGTTATTGAAGATGTCACCCGGATATCCATCAGCGGTAAGGGAAACGACGTCACCCTGGAACAGCGGGGTGGGGTGTGGCTGATCACCGCTCCGATCGAGTATCCCGCAAACCAGACCCTGGTTGATGAGCTCCTCGGTAAGGTCGAGGAGCTCACGACGGTGAACGTCGTCTCGAGCAATTCCGCGAATCACGATCTCTACGAGGTGGGGGCCGATACCGGTGTACTCGTCCAGCTCTACGGAGGCAGAGAGGGCGACCGGAGGCTGATGTCGATGTATGTCGGGAAGATGACCAGTGATTTCAGTCATACGTTTATCCGCCGTTTCACCGAGGATGACGTCCACACTGCCAGCGGGCTTCTCAGCGGGTACTTCAACAAGACAGTGAGTGCCTGGCAGGACCGGACGATCTTCTCCCTCCCGGTCGAGAGCATCGAACAATTGCAGGTGGTCGGGGAAGAAGTGAACTACGCGCTGGCGATCCGGGGGAGCATACCGGATGCTCCTGAGGTTCCCTGGGTGCTTCAGACTGAGGAAGGGTTGGCCGAAGCAGACTCCAGCAAGGCCATGGCGATCGTCCGGAAGGTTGCCGGTCTCGGTGCCTCCGGGTTCCCGGAACCGGGTGATCCGGTCGAAGCTGACTGGGAAAACCCGGTGATCATGATCGACGGACGTCTCGTGGACGGGTCGACGATCGAGATGAGAGTCTGTGAGATTCCCGATGATAACAACCGGTATTATATCAGGAAGGGTGGGGATGAAACGGTCTTCCTGATCTACAGGAGCACTCTCGATTCGATACTGAAACAGCGGGGAGACCTGATCGCTGATGAGGAGGGTGAATCAGGTTCTTGAGGAGACTGTCGAAAAGACTCTCTTGAGTGTTAGGATGAGAGGATGAATGCTCCTCAGATGCCACCTGCCTGGGAACGGATATCAGAGACCGGTCCGCTCACGGCATTCTTCGGAACCATCATCGATGTGGTGAGGGCGCCGATCCTCTTCTTCGAAGCGCTTCCACCTTCAGGTCCGGTCGCGAGCGTTGTCGGATTCTGGATGCTCACGACCTTGCCCCCCATGTTCATATCGGGAATCAGCGCCTACGCATTCCTCAATGAGATGCTGGAGATCCTCGTCACCTCGCCTGAACCCCTCTACTTCACGATTCCCTGGTGGGTATTCGTGATCGTGGCGCCGCTGCTGCAGTTCGCCTCGCTTCTGGCTGATCTCTGTGCCGTACATGTCCTGCTCAAACTGATGGGACATGCCCGGGGTGGGTGGGGCGGCACCTTCAGGGCCGGAGGATACGCATCCGCCCCGGCCATTTTCGGCTACATACCCTACGTGGGCGCATTGGTGGGAGGAATGTGGATGGGGATCCTCCAGTTCATTGCGCTGAAACGGATCCACCAGGTCCCTGTCTGGATACTCCTCCTGGCATATCTGCTTCCGGTCGTGGTAATACTCATACTGGCAGTGGCGACCGTGGTCATTGTGGTCTCGCTTATCGCACCCGACCTGCTTGGTCTCCCCGTCCTGTCGTAAAGGAGAAGTCGATGCGTGTCTGTCGATCACTACCTGTCACCAGGATGTCATTCGCCCTCTTCGTGATGGCGCTTCCCCTTCTCTTCACAGTCAGTCCGGCGGACACTCTGGCGCAGGAAACGGTCCCCGGGGTGTCGGCACGTCTCAACTTCGCGCCCGCGAACGGGGCGTATCCCGTCAAATCACTCGGCCAGGATGAATGGGTGTTGCGGGGCCCGGCCAGACCGGGCGCCTTCATCGACGCCATCGGCCGTTCGGCGGTCTGGATGGGGACCGAAGAGGGAATACTCGAGGCGTGGGTGTGGCCGTGGAAAGTCTTTCATGGTTTCAATCTGGCAGTCCGCACCGGTGAGGTAGGGAGCGAGATTGACCTGACCGATCTGGCCCGCACGGTCGAGGTGCGTCCTTATGGTGTACAGATCACTTTCGTGCATTCCCGTTTCCAGATCAGACAGACTCTGCTGGCGCATGCCGTGGATCCGACGCTGGTGATGCTCCTTGAGGTGGACACCTCCACCGACCTCACCATCGTCGCTTCGTTCATACCTGACCTTCTGCCGATGTGGCCTGCCGGTATGGGTGGTCAGTACGCCTGGTTCGATGCCGGCGTTCCGGGATACGTGCTTGGAGAGAGCCGTGGAAAGGTAAACGCCGTCATCGGATCACCGGACGCCACGCGGGGATCATCGGCTCCCGCGCACCAGCTGGCCGGTGCCAATGCGTTCGAGATCCCCGTTACCTGTGAACGTGCGGGTGAAGGCCCAGTCGTCATGATTGTCACCGGTGGAGAGGAGGATCGACAGGTAACGCTCGAGCGATACCGGAAGGCAGCAGCGCTGGGAGGAGATCTGCTTGCCGAGCGGAAACGTGCCTGGGCCGAAGGGCCGCGGGTGGTGGATATTTCATTGCCTGACGACCGCCTCGAGGAGGCGTACCGGTGGGCGGTGAGTTCGCTCACCGATGGTCACCAGCTGACGCCGGGACTCGGCACCGGGCTGGTGGCCGGATTCGGTCCGACGGGGAGTGGTTTCAGGCCCGGTTTCTCCTGGTACTTCGGGGGAGATACCAGCATCAACTCATTCGGTCTCGTGGCCGCCGGGCAGGGATGGGTCCTGGCCGACGCTTTCCCGTTCCTCGAAGGTTTCCAGCGCGAGGATGGGAAGATGATGCACGAACTCACCCGTTCGGCGATGCTCATCGACTGGTTCGGCGAGTATCCCTATGCCTGGATACACGGCGACACGACCCCTTTCTATATCGTGGCGCTTGCCAACTACATCCGCTGGACCGACGACCGGAACCTGCTCGAACGGTCATGGCCTCACCTGATGAAGGCGTATGAATTCGGGAAGTGGGCCGACGAGGATGGCGACGGTCTCATGGACAACTCCCGGGCCGGGCTTGGAGCCTCCGAACTGGGTAGTCTCCGTGAAGGGCTGAAAACAGGTGTCTTCATCGCCACGGTCTGGACCCGGGCGCTCTCCGATCTTGCCTATCTGGCGGAACTCAGAGGGGAGCTCGACCTCATCGGATTTTTTCAGAACGAGCACCAGAGGGCGAGGGAGCGGCTGGCAGAACTCTTCATCGATCCGGAAACAGAGACTCTCAATTTCGGGGTGGCGGTGAGCGGGGAGTCGAAGAACGACGCTACTGCCTGGGCCACATTCCCGATCGTCTTCGGGCTGATCGAGGGCGAGCCGGCAGAGAACACCCTCGACATGGTCGCCTCGGCGCGGATCACCACCGACTGGGGCACCAGGATGCTCTCTGAGGATAATTCCTTCTACGACCCGGTCGGCTATAACAACGGGGCCGTCTGGCCGTTCCTCACCGGCTACGTGGCCATGGCCGAATATGCCGCCGGACGCCGGTATGCCGGGTATCAGCACCTGCAGCAGGTCGCCCGCAATACCTTCATCGATGCGCTCGGCCGACAACCGGAGGTGATGTCGGGGGATTATTTCACTGCGCTCGAGACGACCGTCCCCCACCAGTTATTTTCAGCCAGTCCTGTCCCGGCCAATCTGATCCGCGGCGTTCTGGGGCTGGAACTCGATCTGCCGAACAATACGATCACCGTCGCCCCCCAGCTGCCAGGCGGGTGGAAACGCATGCAGATGCGCGGCTATCCCCTTCCCGGGGGTGGATACCTCGGCCTGGACCTTGCCAGGTCCTATACAGGTCGGCAGGTGAGTTACACTCTCCGGGTGAGCGGCCCGGAGGGTCTCACGGTCACATTCGCCCCCCGGCCGAACGTGCATGAACGGCTGTCCGGAAAGGGCACGGACGAAGGTGCCCTCCGCTCGGGGAGCAGGACGCTGGAGGTCAGTGGTCGGCGTGGATTCGAACTCGATCTTGATGGTCTCAGATGGGGTACCGTTGAGGAAGGCCCCGTCAGGTCAGACGCGCGTGAGGGGGATGCCCCGATAGGTTTCGGTTGCCATACCTCACACCGCCGGGGATCGAACTCCTCCCTGATTAGGTGATCAAGTTCGATTCGGCATGTGACACGGCTGTTGTTTATGGCCCGGCGCTGCGTTTCGCAGTACGGGAAGGGGATGGTTCGGCAGTCGGCGTCGACGATTACCGCCGTTTCACTATCCGGCTGCGGTTGAAGTAAAGGTGGAGGTTGAACGCTAAGAGAACGGTCGGTCTCATCCGGTCACTTCACACTGCCCGCTGCCAGGCCTGTCATGATCGTGAATGAGAGCCAGCGGGCCTTCATCTTATACCCGTTGGGAAACGTGACGTCGGTGAAGTGGATCGCGAAGGTCACATCGAATCCGGGGCCCATATGACGGTTCATGACCCCGACACCGAGTGAGTAACCGATTTCGGAATCGACCGAATCCACGAGCAGATCACCGCCGTGAGTAGCCTGACTCTCGAATTGGTACCTCCCCACACTTCCCTGCATATAGGAAATCGCCTCACTGGCGTCTGAGAACAAGAACCGCACACCTGTATGAACAGTTCTGAATCCCTGTTTCGGATTCTCTATCAGAAGCCCGATCTGTTCCTCGAGCATCGTCGTGTCGTAGCCGAACCTCGATCGGAAATAGCCGGCGAAGATCGAGACATGCCTGGTGAGCGCGGCATATCCCCTGAGTTCGAAACCGATCCCCTGAGTCGCAAAGCCGCCCCTTGTGAAATCGGTTGCTCCCAGATCTCCCACCGGCATGCCCAGATTGCCACCGACCTGGAAGATGAAACGGGGCGGATCGGGCAGAATCTCTCTCGCGGTCGGTCCGATCTGAGCACGGAGAGCCGGGGAGAGGAAGAGGATCAGGATGATGGAACAGGAAAGAAGGGAAACCAGGCGTTTCACCGTCAGGTCCTTTCAGACTGATATCCGGGTATGGTCAGGACTGCTTGTACCCTGCACCTGTACAGATAACGGAGTGGTCCATCACTCTGTCCACTCAATAATACGAGGGTGAGTCCAATTATCCGCAGGTGAGTCTGATGGTATACAGGCATGGCGACAGGTTCGGTCCGGTACGCAGATTCATATTGACATATATTCTGGGCCAGTATTAACTAACCAGTTAGTTAATATACTGATTACTCCGGCAGCGGGAGAGGATCGATGCAGAGATCGGAAACAAATGGATCACACCATGGCGAGGGGGATGAGCGGGGCGGCGGTACCCGATCCAGGATACTTGAAGCCGCCACTATCCACTTTGCTGAAAAGGGATTTGATGGGGCGCGCACCCAGGCTATCGCCGATGAAGCCGGTGTGAACAAGGCGATGCTCTACTATCACTTCCAGGACAAGGAGCACCTCTACCGGGAGATACTTACCAGTCATTTTCAGGTCATTTTCAGACAGGTGTTTCCCACCTTCATTCAACCCGACCTGGACGCGCGCGAACGGTTGCTCACAATCGTTTCCTCCTATCTCGGATTCCTCAGGGAGAATCCACATCTTCGGTCACTGATGCTGTACGAACTGGCCGCGGGAGGGCCGTATCTCTCCTCGGTGGTCCGTTCGCTGTTCGAAAGCATTCCAGGTCTCGATGTAGAACGGGTGTTCGGTCAGATCGGGGAGATGATTGAGGCTGGCGCCGTGCGTCCGGGAGATCCCCGGCAGTTCTTCCTCCACATACTCTCCCTGTCGATCTTCCCCTTTGCGGCCCGTCCACTGCTCGAATCGATCTGGGAACTGGGATCGGGTGAATACGATGAACTCATGGCGGAGAGGGCTGACGCCATAGCCGATCTGTTCGACCATGGCCTGTTTACCGGCAAGGAGGCGAGCTGATGCTGATCAGCGATTTCCGCGACTCAAGGATCGGCACGATCATACGTTCCCCGATCCACGTTTCATTTTTATTGCTGCTCATCCTTCTGCCGGGATGTGAGGAAGAGGAACCGGCACTGCTCTGGGGATCGGGAACCCTGGAAGCCGAGGAAGTGGTGGTCTCTCCGGTGATCGGCGGACGCCTGCTTCTGCGCGCGGTCGAGGAGGGAGATCGGATCGAGGAGGGAGGTCTGGTCGCTCTTGTCGATTCGACTGCTCTGGTGGAAGCCCGGGAACTGGCACGCGTCGGACTGCGGGCGATAACCGTGCAGCGGCGGCAGGCCGAAACCGCGTTGGCGGCCGTGCGGGAACAGCTCGATCAGGCGATCCTCAATCGTGACCGGGTGAAAAGACTCGTGGAGGGTGCCGCCGCGACCAGGGCTCAGCTCGATGATCTGGAATCGATGGTCGAGCTTGCGGCCAGACAGGTCGAGTCGGCGGAGACTGCGTTCGATGTATTCCCCGTGCAGGAAGAGGAGATACAGCTTCGTCTGGCGTCACTCACTCGCCAGATCGGCGAATGCCGCATCACCGCGCCCCGGACGGGAACGGTCATCACGGTGTTCATGGAGCCCGGTGAGGTCGCGGCTCCCGGTCGGGGGATCGTGCGGATTGCTGACCTGGATGAGCTCTTCGTCCGGGTATACGTTCCCGCGTTGCTCATCGGCCGGATCCAGCTTGGCGGAGAGGCGATCGTTCGGGTGGACTCCTTCCCCGATCGAAGTTTCCCGGGTCGGGTCGTCCATATATCGGATGAAGCCGAGTTCACCCCGAAGAACGTACAGACGATCGAGGCCAGAGTAGACCTCGTCTTCGCGGTGAAGGTGGCTGTCTCGAATCCCGACGGCCTGTTAAAGATCGGGCTTCCCGCAGATGTCGATCTTCCTGAGATCTCTCCATGAAGTACGTCTTTTCCACGGAGTCACTTTCGAAATCATACGGGTCGGTCGAGGCCCTTTCACACCTCGATATCGGTCTCGAGCGGGGCACCATCACCGGAATGCTCGGTCCCAATGGAGCGGGAAAGACGACGGCCATGCGGCTGCTGACCGGTCTGCTTCGCCCTGATGAAGGGCGAATCCTGCTGGGTGGAGAGGATGTGACCGGTATGCGTGCCTCCAGCGGCCGTATCGGTTACATGCCGCAGCGGTTCAGTCTCTATCACGACCTGAGCGTGGAAGAGAACCTGAAGTTCTATGCCAACATCTTCGGGGTGCGCGGCCGGGAACGCCGCGAGCGCACCGAACAGTTGCTCCATTTCGCCCGGTTGACGTCCTTCCGTCGCCGTCGGGCGTCAGCGCTCTCTGGTGGCATGAAGCAGAAGCTGGCCCTGGCATGCACGTTGATCCACACCCCTGAGATCCTCCTCCTCGATGAGCCGACGACCGGCGTGGACCCGATATCCCGGATGGAGCTGTGGCAGATCCTCCTCGAGCTGAAGGCCGATGGTACCACCATACTCGTCAGCACTCCCTACATGGATGAGGCGGACCGGTGTGATGAGGTTCTTGTCCTCAGTGATGGGATCATCCTCGATCGCGGAACCCCGGTGGAACTGAGGTCGCGTTTTCCGCATGAGATCATCGAGATCGAGGCGCGACCGGTCGGTCGGGCCATGCGAATACTGGAACAAATTGACTGGATCGGTGACGTGGTGCCCTTCGGTACCAGGCTCCATCTCACGGTGGAGGGTGGGCGGGAGGACCTGGATGAAATGAGAGCGGCCCTGAGCGGTGAGGGAGTGGAGGTAGGTACAGTACAGACCGCCTCACCCGGTATGGAGGATGTCTTTGTGGCCCTGGCCAGAGGAGCGGACACGGCGTGACTCCTCCAGAGACAATCGCGATCGAGACGCGTGAGCTCACCCGCACCTTCAGGCGATTCATCGCCGTTGACAGTGTCTCGCTCCAGGTTCGGAAGGGGGAGATATTCGGTCTGCTGGGGGCAAACGGGGCGGGCAAGACCACCACGATCCGGATGCTCACTGGACTCCTCAAACCAAGCAGGGGAGAGGCGTGGGTGGCTGGCATACCGGTCCATTCCTCACCGGAGAAGGTGAAGCACAGGCTGGGATACATGTCGCAACGCTTCTCCCTCTATGAAGATCTTACCGTCGCGGAGAACCTTACCTTTTTCGGCGGCGTATATGGCCTCCGGAGACCTGATCTCAGGCGAAGAAAGGAGGCGTTACTCGATCTGTTCGATCTCAAGGATATGGCGGATCGGATCACCTCGAGTCTGCCGACAGGACACCGTCAGCGGTTGGCGCTGGCCTCAGCGCTCGTCCATGAACCACCGCTGCTCTTTCTCGATGAACCAACGGGAGGGATCGATCCGGTGGCCAGGCGCACCTTCTGGCGGGTGATATCGGACCTGGCCTCGGCCGGGGTGACCGTCATGGTAACCACCCACTACATGGATGAGGCCGAATACTGCCATCGTCTCGGCATCATGCGGGATGGGCGGATCGTGGCAGTCGGATCTCCTGATGAGCTCCGGAACACCCATCAGGTCGCGACCATGGAAGAGGTCTTTCTGAATGTGGCCGGCACAGGGGAGGACGCGTCGTGATCGGGCGAACCATTGCGGTCATGGCCAAGGAGTTCCGTCACATCGTGCGGGATTCCCGGAGTCTGATGATCATCTTCATCATGCCGGTGGTGATGACCTTCCTCTACGGATATGCCATGAATTTCGATATCAAGGATATCCCTCTGGGAGTGGTCGATCAGGACAGCACTCCAGCATCGAGGGAGCTGACCACCTCGTTCCTCGCATCGGGGCAGTTCGTTCTTGCCGGACGCTACCGGGACATGGGTGATGCGGAGGAGGGATTCAGTTTTCGGGAAACGGTTCTCACGCTGGTGATACCGCGCGGGTTCTCCCGTTCACTGGATGGGGGGCCCGAGCGCCCGCTCGGACTCCTCGTGGACGGTTCAGATCCCAATACTGCCTCGCTTGCCCTCGGATACGCGCAGGGCATCATCTCCCGCGTGACGATCGAAGGATCGATGAACGCCCTCTCGGTGGTAAGGGACAGGTCAGGTTCCGCAGTCGGATGGGAAGGCCTGCCGATCGAACTTCATCCCCGCTTCTGGTACAACCCGGAGCAGAAGAGCAGCCACTTCATCGTGCCCGCTCTGATCGCGGTGATCCTGATGATGGCATCAGCGCTGCTGACGAGCGCGACCGTTGTCCGTGAGAAGGAAACAGGAACCCTCGAACAGCTCCTGGTGAGTCCGGTCAGGCCGGGAGAGCTGATCGTCGGCAAACTGCTGCCCTACGGCGTACTCGCCATGGCGGACGGCGCGTTCATCCTTTTCTTCGGAGCGATGGTATTCGGCGTTCCCATTCGCGGCAGTCTCCTCGTACTCTTCGGTTTCACAGGATTGTACATCATGGCTGCACTCACCATCGGGCTCCTCATCTCGACCCTCGTGGACCAGCAACGGGTAGCGATGTTTGGTGCGATGCTCGTGACCGTGCTGCCGGCGTTCATGCTCTCCAACTTCATCTTTCCGGTCAAGAGCATGCCGGTGTTCCTGCAGCTTATCAGTCGAGTGGTTCCGGCGACCTATTACATACCGATCGTTCGCGGTGTGCTGCTCAAAGGTGTCGGTGCCGACGTCTTCTGGGAGAACGGCCTCTTCCTCCTGGCCCTCACCGTAATACTCACCGTTGTGAGCATAGCCCGCTTCAAGCCGAGGCTCGACTGACCATGTTGAAGAGCCTGCGGATCATAGGCCATCTCATCCGGAAGGAGTTCATCCAGGCCTTCCGGGATCATCAGATGCTCGGCATGATGTTCATCATGCCGGTCATCCAGGTGCTCCTGCTGGGATACGCGATCACGGTGGATGTCCGGGACCTCTCACTCGGGGTAATGGACTACGATCGATCGCCCGAGAGCAGGCAGCTCGTGGAGGACTTCCGGCATAATGAGACCTTCGACCTCGATCGGGTGATGAGCGGTCCGGATGAGATCAGGGACGCGCTCGATCGGGGAGAGGTCGCGGCGGTGCTCGTGATCCCCCGGGGGTTCGCCCGCAGGCTCGGTCGAAATGAGTCGGTCGATGTGCAGCTGCTGCTCGATGGAGTGGATTCCAACGCGTCCCTTATCGCATTCAACCATGCCCGTGGGATCGTGGAGTCGTATTCCCTCGATGTCCTGCGCAAGACTCTTGTCGGGACACCTCTTCCCGACCTGCGGCCGAGAATACACGTGCTCTACAATCCTGAACTCATCAGCCGATTCTACATGATCCCCGGCGTGGTGGTCGTTCTGCTCACCATGCTCACAACACTCATGACCGGTCTCGGACTGGTACGGGAACGTGAAACAGGAACCCTCGAACAGCTCTCAGTGACACCGATACGAACCGTGGAACTGCTCCTGGGAAAGATTCTTCCCTTCGTCCTCATCGCCTTCTTCGTGCTCGCGATCGCCCTGACGGTCTGTCTCGTCTGGTTCGGCGTTCCGATGCGGGGATCATGGACTCTGCTGGTTCTCTTCTCGCTTCTCTTCCTGCTCAACACGCTCGGAATGGGACTGCTGGTGAGTACGGTCGCCCACACCCAGCAGCAGGCGGTCTTCATGGTCTGGTTCCTCCTCATCTTCGGGATCCTCATGTCGGGCTTCTTCTTCCCTATCGAGAACATGCCGCTCCTGATGCAGCGACTCACGTACCTGAATCCGCTTCGATATTTCATGGCGGTGGTACGCGAACTTTTCCTGAAGGGCAGCGGTATGATGTCGTTCCGGGTGGAGACGATGGGATTGATGATCCTGGGTCCGGTGGCGATGGCGCTAGCGGCTCTCCGGTTCCGGAAGCGGGCGCGCTAGTGTATGGAGATGTTCAGAACGGTCGACGGCGATCGGTTCTGGTAAGCGGCCGGTTCTTCCTGCGGCGCTCAAGATCCGCGGCGGCCTCATCTTCCTTCCGCTTTATCCATTCCCGGATCCTGCGTCCCTTTTCGGTATCCTCCGGGTAGAGAAGAAGCAGACCCGCCGACAGGGTGATGACTCCCTGAATCCCGGGCACGATCATGCCGACGGCTCCGACCCCTACCAGGGCCGCTCCGGCGGTCTTCTTGAGTAACGTCTTGAAAGTAGCGATCATCGGCATACTATCATACGTGCCCGGCCACCTGGTGTTTCAAGGCCATTGGAAGGAAAGATGTCATCATGGAAATGAAACTGGTTCCCATCGAGATGCCCGATGAATCGAATATCATCCTCGGACAGTCCCATTTCATCAAGACCGTTGAGGACCTCCACGAAGCACTGATCCAGGGGGTGCCCGGTCTCAGGTTTGGACTCGCCTTCTGCGAGGCATCCGGTCCGAGGCTGATACGGTTCTCCGGCACCGATGAGGAGATGATCGCGGGCGCCCGCAAGGCATGCGCGGATGTTGCGGCTGGTCATTTCTTTGCCATCTTCCTCAAGGATGCGTTTCCGATCAACGTTCTGAATTCGATCAAGATGGTTCCCGAGGTCTGCCGTATCTTCTGTGCCACCGCCAATCCGCTCCAGGTGATCGTGGTGGAATCGGAGGCGGGCAGGGGGGTGGCCGGTGTCATCGACGGGCAGACTCCGCTCGGTGAGGAAACGGATGAACAGCAGCAGGAGCGGAGGGAGTTCCTCCGCATGATCGGTTACAAACTGTAGTTTGCATGGCGGAGAGAGCCGTTTTCAGACGGTAGATATCCACGGTTCGAGACTATCTGGAGGCAAGGATGTTCGATCTCACGGGAAGGCGGGCACTCATCACCGGTGGCTCACGAGGGATAGGAGCAGCCTGTGTCACGGTATTCTCAGACGCGGGAGCCGACGTCGCGTTCTCCTTCAGGGAACGATCAGATCGGGCCGATGAACTGGTGGCGGAACTGGAAGAGGCCGGGAAGTCAGCTCACGCAATCCAGGCAGACCTGGGATCGCGTAAGGGTTGTGAACACCTTGTCAGTGAGGCGGCCTCTCAGCTCGGAGGACTTGATATCCTCGTGCATAACGCCGGTATCTGGACGGGAGGTTCCATCGAAGCGATGCCGGACGAGATCTGGCGTGAGACCATGCAGGTCAATCTCGATTCCGCTTTTTACCTGACCCGCGCCGCTGTCGGGCACCTCCGCGAACGATCTCATGGAAGGATCATCTATATCACTTCGACTGCCGCGCAACGGGGTGAAGCGGAGCACAGCCACTACGCGGCGAGCAAGGGAGCGCTCCAGAGCCTGACCAAGTCGCTGGCGGTGGAACTGGCACCGGACAGGATCACCGTCAATGCGCTCGCGCCGGGCTGGGTCCTCACCGACATGGTATCCGATGCCCTCTCCGATGAGGAGATAGCCGAGGTGGAGAAGATCATTCCCCGGGGCAGTATGGCCCATCCTGAAGATATCGCCCGCCCGGTCGCGTTCCTGGCCTCGGACGGGGCAGTGCATATCACGGGGGAGATACTCAATGTGAACGGAGGTGCCGTCCTCTGCGGGTGACCGCGGGCCTTCCACGTCATCTCAGCGTCATGCTTCGTTCCTGCTCGTGCGACGTACCCGCAGTACATCTCCGCGCAGTCTCAGACGACACGATCCTTCCATTTGCCTCGCCGGAATATGAAGACCGCTAAGACCGCCAGGATCCCGTACGATATGGTCACGGCAGAAAACACACCGGTTGGACCGAATCCCAGAGTGTTGGCCAGGATCAGAGCGAGCGGGAGTTTGATGAGCCATAGTGTGACCACATGAAGCCAGGCCGGCGTCATGGTATCACCGGCACCGTTGAAAGCTTCGGTCATCACCATACCGAAACCGAAGAAAACATACCCATAACTGATGATCCTGAGGCATTGTTCACCGATCTTGACCACCTCCGGTTCAGATGTGAACAGTCGGATCAGTGCTTCAGCCAGAGGAATGAATGTAAGCATGACAGCAAACAGGAATCCCGCCGCGTATCCGGCGGTGATCCATACCGCCCGTTCCGCCCGCTCCGGCTTCCCCGCTCCCAGATTCTGACCTGTCAGGGTAGCTGCTGCATTGGCCAGTCCCCATGCAGGCAGGAAGACGAAGGCCAGAACCCTCATCGCGATCGTATATCCAGCTACCGCTGTCGCCCCGAACGTCGCCACAATCCTGACCAGGATCAGCCAGCTGGTGGTTTCCACCAGTTGCTGGGCCAATCCGCCCATCGACAGCCGCCCAAGCCGTTTCATGACATCCAGTCGAGGACGAAGAGTGGTGCCAGCCAGCCGGATCCGTCCCCTCCCCCTGAACAGTCTGAACACCTGATAAGCCACCCCGGTACCGCGACCGATCACCGTAGCAATTGCGGCTCCCTTCAGCCCGAGTTCGGGGAACGGTCCCAGTCCGAAGATCAGACAGGGATCGAGGATCAGGTTCATGCCGTTGGCGATCCAGAGGGACCACATGGCCATTTTTGCATCACCGGCGCCCCGGAACACCGCGTTGTTGATGAAGAGGAGCATGACCACGAGGTTGCCGCCCAGGGCAATTCCCAGATATACCCGGCCATATGACGCCAGTTCGGTCGATGCTCCCATGACCAGCAGGAGCTTTTCAGCGGTCAGCACACCAATGACCGCGATCGGGATCGAGACCAGCAATCCCAGCCAGTTGGCCTGGACCGCAGCCCTGGCTGCCACGTCGGGCTTCTGTTCTCCGATACGGCGTGCCACCAGGGCGGTAGTGCCTATCGCAAGACCGAAGCTGACAGCATAGACCAGGTAGAGGAATGCCTCCGTCAGTCCCACCACAGCCACGGCATCAGTACCGATCCGGCTGACGAAGAAGACATCGGCCACGGCGAAGACCGATTCCATGGACATCTCCAGGACCATGGGAACGGCCAGGATCCGGATCGCGCGGTTCAGGTTGCCGTGGGTAAGGATAGATTCAGTGGGGCCGGAATTCGGTTCTTCAGCCACGGGAAAACCCGATCATATCATCCTGAATGTAGCATCCGGTGGGAATCAGGAGCCTTCCTCCGGAAGTTTACCGAACAGGCCCCAGAGCCAGTGATGGAATTTGTGCAGGCCACCCGGATCGGCGAACATCAGGATGCATTCCCCGTGGACGACATTGATTCCATTCTCAGAGCAGAAATCTACCGCTTCAGTTGATTCCGATCCCTGCTGCATCCAGACGTTCCTGATCCCGGCAGCAGCAGCTTCCCTGACCAGCTTTTCTGTCTGCTCAGGGGGTACGACCAACAGCAGGCTTTCGATGTCATCAGGCAGATCCGACAACGACGAGTAACATTGCTGACCGGCAATCTCATCGGCTTCAGGATGAACCAGGGAGAAGGAATACCCCTTCTTGCCCAGCTCCTTCACGATGGCATTGCCAAATTTCTTCCCGCTCCTGGAGGCACCTGCCAGGGCTATATGTTTCCGGGAAAGAAACTGATCAACAGCCGATCGAGTTGTCATTCCATCCTCCAGTCATCACCAGAGTCCTTCGACTTGACGCGAATCGGAAATCAGCCGAATGAAACGTACGATATGCTCGTCATTCGAACGACACACAATCCAGATGAACAGAAGATGCAGCGCCAGAGGGCTCTACCGGGGTGCTGAAGAGGTTTTCATGTTTTATCCGTCGGTTTCCTCGCCCAGTTCCTCACGCCAGATGGTGCAGCGGTTCCTGCCGGATTTCTTGCTGAAATACATGGCATCGTCAGCTCTTCTGACCAGCGCTTCATATGTGGAAGCGTTCTGGGGTGCGGTGCAGATGCCGAGGCTGATGGTGATCGGGGCGGAGTCGCCGTCTCCGGTGAGATTGGCGTCCTCCACCCTCTGCCGGAGTCGGTCTGCAACTTCCTTTGCGGTAGATTCGTGACAGAGCGGCAGGATGGCGACGAATTCCTCACCGCCATATCTCGCGACAACATCGGTTTCACGCATTGTCAGTGTGATGATGTCGGCGATCTTCCGCAGCACATCATCTCCCTGCAGATGCCCGTAGGTGTCATTGAAATCTTTGAAGTGATCGATATCCATCATGATGAGTGAAAGAGGGTAGGAGTATCGCAGGGCCCGCTTGAACTCAGCTTCCAACCGTACAAAACAGTGACGATGATTGAAAAGTCCGGTGAGTCCATCAGTCACTGCCATCGTGGCAAGTTCTTCATACAGCAGGGCCTTGGAAAGCAGTTGTGATATCTGGGCAGCCACGATCTCGACCACCCTTATGTCCTCCTCGGAAAACGCGTCCCGGACTTCACTCTCGATATTGAGAAGTCCAATCACCGAACCCTTCTCTGTGAGGGGTACAGCCAGCTCGCACCTGATCCGCGGGTCGATGGGGATGTAGCGATCATCCAGGGTCACATCCGGAACATACTGCACGGTACCGGTGAGTGCCGCGGCACCGGTGATACCTTTGCCGACTTTGAGCTTGAGGTTCGCTAGCGTTTCCTGGTCTCCTCCGGCGGTTGCGTGAATGCGCATATCCACTCGGTTTTCCTCCAGAAGGATGATCCCGGCCACAGCGACCTGCAGGAATGTCTGGATTTCAACCGTGATCTCCTGGAGGAGTTCACCGAAGTCATCGATCCGCTCGATGACCTGCATGACACGATTCAGCAGTTCCAGCTCACGCATCCGGGTCAGTGCCGACTCATATGCGAGCGCGTGCTGCAGGGCCACTCCGGTGTGCGATGCCACAATAGTGGCGAGACGGAGATCGTCTTGAGAGAACCAGTCCAGCTGATCCGATTCGAGATTGAGGACACCGATGACCTCGCCCTCTGCTTTGATCGGCACAGCCATCTCGCTGCGGACATCACGGTGGCCTGATATGTAATCCTGGTCCAGGGTGACATCAGAGACCAGTTTCGGCTCACCGCTCTCGAATACCTTGCCGATGACTCCCTGCCCCGGTCCGACATCGGGATCACCCAGTTCAGTCATGCTGAGGCCGGAGATAGCCAGAAACCGCAGCCGCTCTCCACGTTCCTCAGACAGGATGATGTGACCGAATCGGGCTCTGAACGCTTCGGTGAGGTTGTCGACGAGCCGCTTCAGCCGGACCTCCATCGGCTGTCCTGACTGAAGCAGCTGGCTGAAATTCTGCAGCAGGAGCAGTCGCTGGTACTGGATCTCCACTTCCTCGCTGAGCAGATTTGCTTCCAGCGCCCGTCCAAGGGCAGAAGCGATGAGCTCGATTATCTCTTTCTGCTGCATGGCGAGTGAAGCAGAAGAGGGATAGAGAGCGATGAGTATCCCCAGAGGGCGGATATCCGTTCCCACTCTGATGACGAGTGCTGTTTCCAGGTCCTCCAGAGAGGAGATGATGTCGGGAAGGTTTCCGGCCATTGCCGTGCCTTCAAGGATCTGGATCCCGCCATCCCTCAGGACTGCGCCGGCCAGTCCATCTTTGGCGGAGATTGAGATATTGGTGCCGGGCGCACCGAAGCCTTCGGAGACAGCAGACAGGAGAAGTGTCTCATCAGAACGTTCGTATTCCCACCAGGTCACGGCCATGGCGCGGAAGAGATTCTCGGTGTCGCTGAGGAACTGCCCGAGAAGTGCCCGTACGTCTCCCTTTTCATAGAGATGAGAGAGAGCCTCTATGAGTACATTCGTGTACGTCCTGGTGTACTGTTCTTCGATCAGGAGCTTCCTCCTCTGTCATCATACAAGGGGTATCATATTACTTTAACGGTCTGTCCGGTTTCAGGCAAATGCCACTCTTCTCACACAGATTATTGCAGTTCCAGGCCATCAGTTGCAGTTCAGGGTATCCGGTTCATATGACCTGAGGGTTGCCGAGGTCTCCTGAGCGTCCCTATACTATCGCTCCATGTCCAGCGCACCTGTTTCAGCAAACGGAATTACCGGTTTTGTGGGGAGGGTGGGAACCCGAACCCGAACCTCTCTGAAGCGGATCTCCAACAAGGTCAGATTCGCCGCTCAGGTGGGAGGCGTGCTTTTCCGGCTCGGCTCTCACGGTATCGGATACACCTGGCGCGTCATTCTCAATCAGCTCAAGTTCACCGGACTGCAGGCGCTGCCCTTCCTGACCTTTATCTCTGCCGCCATCTCCGCGCTGATCGTCATCCAGACACTGAGTCAGGCCTCGAAGGTCGGATTCGAGGGGATCATCGGTATGGTCTTCGTCGCCGCCGTGATCAGGGAACTCGGTCCCCTGATGACAGCTGTGGTGGTAATCGGACGATCAGGGACCGCAATCGCCGCCGAACTCGGCACCAATCAGGTGATGGAGGAGATAACCGCCCTGGAGACGATGGGGATCGATCCGCTTCACTACGTGGTGTTTCCGCGGCTCGTAGGTGTAACCCTGGCTACCATGTGCCTGGTGGTCTATTTCGATGTCGTCGCGATCCTCTTTGGATTTCTCGCCGCGCAGATGACCACCAGCATGAGTCTGGGTACCTATCTCACCTACATCATCGATCAGGCGACTATTGCCGATCTCTGGGTCACCGGTCTGAAAGGGATGCTCTTCGGGGCGATCATCGCGCTGCTCCCGTCCTTCCACGGGCTGGTGGTCAGGGGCGCCCCAACCGATGTACCGAAGGCGACGACGCGTGCCGTCGTGGAATGTCTTGCGCTCGTGTTCCTGGCATCCGCGATCGTCTCGGTGCTCTTTTACTACTGATGAGGTCGAATAGGTGAAACGGGATACCACATTATCAGAAGTGATCGGTGACGGTGGATCGGCGTTCGAGGGGCGGCCGGTTCTCACCTGCAGAGATCTCCGGGCCTCACATGGAGACGAGATTCTGTTCGAAGGACTGAATTTCGAGGTCATCGGTGGAGAGATCGTGGCGCTTATCGTCGAATCGGAGTGGTGTGCCCGCCTGGTGCCCAGGATCGCTATCGGTGTGGAAACCCAGGATGAAGGGGAGATGGAACTGCTGGGCACGATCCATCACGACCTCAGTGAGCGTCAGCGACTGGCACTACGTCATATGGTTGGCTACCTCTTCCACAACAGTGGTCTGATACACAACCTCACCGTCTGGTATAATGTGGCGCTCCCGGCGCTCTACCATACCCGCTTCACCGACGTACAGGGAGTAACGGAACGCATTGAACCGCTGATCGACCGCTGTCGTCTCAGAGAAATCTGTCAACTCCGTCCCGCGGAACTGGATGAAGCATCCCGCAAGCGGGTCGCGCTGGCCCGGGCATGGGCCATGCGGCCGCCCTTCCTGATTCTGGAAGACCCCCTGATGGATATAGACAGCTCGTCGGGGAGTGAACTGCTCGATCTCGCATTCGGTCCCACGCCTCCCGAGTGGATCGGCCATGATCCGAGACCGGCGAACCCCGGGGTACTTATCACTTCACAGGGACTGCATGAGGGTTTATTCAGATACGTGGACCGACTTATCATCATCGATCAAGGCAGGGTGGTCTTCAATGAGAACCCCCGGGAGTACGACCGGAGGGGAATGAGCCACCCGACTGACATTCTGGAACAGAAAGAGGCGTCCTGAATATGAATTTCGAGCGTCAGGATTTCGCGCTGGGACTCTTCGTTCTCGGGGCCATTGCGGCGGTGGTAGCCGCGCTCATCACGGTCGCGGGAATCCTTGAAAAAGAGAAGATCAATCTGCACATCCAGGTGGATACTCTCCCGGCTGTACGTCGGGGCACCGCCGTGTACGTATCGGGATACCGGGTCGGTGAGCTCACGCTGATAACCCCGGTGGTTGATGAAACCCCCTTTTATTTCGATCTGACCCTGGCGGTAGATGCCGATTTTCCCCTCTTCGAAGGAACGGCAGCTTCGATCGGCGCCGTGGGCGGACTCGTGGGTGATGCTGTCGTGGATCTGCGGATCCCTGAACTCCCCGGGGCCCGTCTCATGGATGGAGCGATACTTCCCCAGATCACCTCTCCCGGACTCGCCCAGATGATCAGCCGGGCCGACACACTCGCCCAGACGGTCGAACTCGTGGCAAGCAATCTGGCTGAGATACTCGATCCTGAGAGAGCGGGGAATCTGATCGATGAGTTCACCAACACCATGGTGTTCGCCAGGGAGACGTTCGCGCTGCTCGAATATGAACTTGTCGTACTCGCTGACAGCCTGCGATACGCGATGCGATCGGCGGCTCACTCGCTCGATCTTGTCAACAGTGTCATCGATGAGAATCGTCCGCGCTTTTCGGCGACACTCGACACGACGCTGACCCTGATCGGCAACCTCAGTGCCCTGACCAGGAACGCCGACTCGATGCTCGATTCAACAGGTCCCCGGATCGACAGGAACCTGGAACAGATGGAAGCCGTACTCGATGAACTGCACCGGCTTCTTGCCGACATGAACAGATATTCAATGTGGCAGATGTTGTTCAAGGTCCGACCTCCTGATTCGACCGGGGGAAAGCAGGGACTCCCATGATCGGGCAATTATTGCTGAGTGTTTCCTTCGATGAGGTGGAATCAGTGCTCGATTGGGTGGAGGAGGAAGGTCTGGGGCTCGAGGTAACCCTCTATGATACCAGTTGGTTGATGGGGAAGGGAGCACTCGACGACGCGGAGAAGATCAGGAAAACTCTGGAAGACCGGGCGGGTGCAGTGACAACGCACGGACCACTCTTCGACCTCAATCCCGGCAGTCTCGATCCGACTATCCGTGACTATACCAGGAATTGCTTTATCCAGGGTGTGGAGGTCTGCGCCGCTCTGGGCGGGCAGAAGATCGTATACCACACGTTCCATAATCCACTGTTGCCGGCGGGTGTGCTCCCGGGCTGGAAGGAGCGCTCAAAGCCGGTATGGGCGGAACTGAACGGGGTCGCTGAGGAGGAGGGAGTAGAGGTCTGTATCGAGAACAGTTACGAACCGACAGTCGAGTTCTTTACCGATATTTTCAATACCTTCGCCGATGCCCGTACCCGGATGTGCTTCGATCCCGCCCATGTGCATCTCTACAGCCGGGATGGCCAGTCAGCGTGGGTCATCACCATGGGGCACCTGATTACCCACCTCCATCTCAATGACAATGAAGGAAAGAGTGATGATCACCTCGCGCTGGGGGAGGGTGAGATCCCCTATGCGACCATCCTGCCGGAGCTCTGTGGGGCGTGTCTTGATTCGACCGTAGTACTGGAGATGCACCGGGATAATGCAGTCCAGTCGATACGCTTCCTTCGCTCTATCGGATTGCGCGGATGAACAGCTGGTTGGAGATACTGAAGCCGGGCCTGCTGGCTCTCCTCTACACCGCCCTTTTTGCGGTTCCCGCCTGGGCACTTCTCCGCTGGCTGTTGCGCAAGGAGTGGCTCGGGCTTTTTGAACGCTCCATCCGCCTCTTCATCATCCTGATCACCGCCATCATCTTCTTCGGTTCCGGGGGGAAGGAGGCTATGGCTGGCTTGCAGGTTCTGATCGGCCCCGTTGGTGATCCTGGTGAAACGATAGTGATTCTGACACGGTTGGCTGATGCAGCCGTTATTCTGGTCGCTGCCTTCCTCTTCGCTCGACTCATCGACACCCTGATTTTCGAGATTTATCTCGTTAACCGGGATGAAGCCGTTCCGAAGCTTCTCAGGGATGCCCTCCGCCTGGTGATCATCGTCCTGGCGCTGGTCCTTATCCTGGTGGAGGTCTTTGACGTCAATGCGGTCGCGGTGGGAGGAAGCGCCGCAGTTATCACCGTCGTTCTGGGTCTGGCCCTGCAGAATATACTTGGTGACCTTTTTTCGGGAGTGGTGCTCCAGTTCGAACGCCCGTTCAGGCAGGGAGACTGGGTGGAGATCGACGATCATGAGGGAGAGGTCGTGGAACTCAACTGGCGGGCGATCCGGCTGAAAACACGTCAGCATGTCGGCGTTGTCATCCCGAACTCGGTGATCGCCAAAGCCGAGATCCGCAACTTCAACCTGGCCACACCGAGCGCTGCGATCGACCTCTACGTGCGTACCGAGTACAAGGAGCCGCCGAACCGGGTCAAGGGTGCCATCATGGAGGGGATTCTGATGTGCGGGGACGCCCTTCGGCAACCGCCTCCACGTGTTCTGACCCATGAATACGGGAGCAGCGCCATCATCTACCGGCTCCGGTTCTGGGTGAAGGATTACCAGAAGATGCAGAGGACCGCCGATGAGGTGCTGACCAACATCTGGTACGTCTTCAAGCGGTACAACATCACCATCCCCTGGCCGATCCGGAACGTCTACATGCGCCAGGAGGAGACGCTGACTATCGAGGAGACGGCCGACTCCATTACCGATCTGCTGCGCCAGGTGGATATCTTCACGCCGCTGACGCGTCAGCAACTGGAAAGCCTGTCAGAGGGGTTGGTGCCCAAATTCTTCGGACGTGGAGAGGTTCTGGTCAAGCAGGGTGATGAGGGTGAATCCTTCTATGTCATCGAACAGGGGCGGGTAGAGGTACTCCTGGCCTCTGAAGAGGGGGGTGTGGAGGCGTCGGTGGCGGTTCTGGGACCGAGGGACTTCTTCGGTGAGATGAGTCTGCTTGCCGGAGACCGGCGCACGGCGACAGTGAAAGCTATCGAGGATGTCCGGATCGTGATCATCGACAAGGAAGCCTTCGCGAGGATCATCCTGGAGCATCCGGAAGTCGCGGCCGAGATGGCAGCGATCTACTACCAGCGGACGCAGGAACTGACTGAAACACGGGAGCGGGCTACCGAGGAATCAGGTACACCGGAAGAGAGTGAGAGCGGTGACCGGGTGCTGCTGAGACGTATTCAGCGCTTCTTCGGGCTCTGAGCGACCCTGATCAGGTGAGATTCAGCAGTACAAGGTAATATAACCTGAAATGTGGCTTTTGCTGGCGGTTTTGTCGACTGTTGCGTTACACTTACAGGGCCGCCGCTTCGGGCTGCTCTTCCCCGCTCCAGAAGAGCTGCAGTACAAACCTCGTGGAGGTATGTGTCATGAACTCAGGTTCACGACGGTATCTGGCCGTCGGTGTTGTAGCCATGATGGTTCTATCACCATCCGCCGGCAGGGCGCAGGTAAGCATGGTGTTCACCTGGAGTCAGCCGAATATGCAGACGTTCTTTGTGGCCGATTTCATCAACCTGGCCCAGGAAACATTTGACACCAGCTCTCATCCTGATCTTTTCACCGCCTTACTTACGAACACATCAGCGGACACACAGTATGTTGCGGTGCGAATTAAATTTGGAATTGAAAATCTGAGTGCCGGTGCCCTCTCGGACAGCTATCCCAACCTGGCCTCGATCGAGACCACGGTCTTCGGGGTTCCCCCGGCCGGTCGGATCTTCACAAACCGCGATATCGCTGATCAGGGGAGCGACATCAGGATCCGGGAATCCGATTACGATGATGCCGCGACCGATGAGCTTCAGGACCTCATCCTGCAGACCGGTCTGCTGCCGACGGGACAGTACATCTTCGAGTTCGAACTCCTCGATGAATATGGGCAGTTGCTCCCGTCTCCTATGCCATTTAGCATTTGGGTGAGCAATCCTACCCGTGTCGACCTGCTCGGGCCGGGGGATGAATTCGGACAGACCCTTCCCGTTGTCGCAACCAGCACGCCACAGTTCTTCTGGAGTACCGACGCCGCCGCGGCCGGAATAACTACCCGGTTCCAGATACGGGTAGTGAAAGCAGAAGGCGCTTCATCAGCCGAAGAGGCGATATCCGGTTTCGCGGTCTGGGAGTCTCAGATCACCGATCAGATGACCGCTATCTACCCCTCTTCGATCTCAGCGATTCAGCTCGAATCGGGTGCCACTTATGCCTGGCAGGTGAATCGGCAGATTGAGACATCGAGCGGAACGGTCGAGATCGAGAGCCCGATCTTCTGGTTCAAGATGGAGGACCCCTCGGCCGGCGTTGTCGGAGCAACGGTCGATGAAGAGGTCAACCAGATGATCGACCAGATCCAGGAGATGCAGGGTGTGGGGAGCCAGCTCGAAGGATTCCAGCCCACCGGGCAGGTGATCGTGGATGGCCAGCCGATGAACCTGAACTCACTCAGAAACCTCCTGGAGCAGGTGTTGAACGGTCAGCTCCAGGTCGTATCCATCATCATCAGATAGGAGGAGGCCGATGAGACAGATACTGAAAGGCGCTGTGATCGGGATCCTCCTTGCCGGGATCCTTACGACAGCCACATACGCGCAGAACCAGAACATCGCCATCGTTTACCGGCTGCTTCTCGACCAGCGACTTGCCGTCACGCCTGAGTCAGGTCAGACACGGGAGGGCGCGATGGGGGATATCCTGAACCATGGTGACAACCTGTACACTTCAGACAACACCAGGGCGGCCATCCGGTTCACCGATGACGGATCGATCATGCGGATGAATGGAAGCTGTGATCTTCAGATCCGGGCAGAGGGAGAGCGCACCGCGATGCGCAAGACCCTGACGATCGAGATCGGTGAACTGTGGGCTCGGATCAATCGCCGGGAGAACGCCGAATACCGGATCGAGACACCCACCGCTGTCGCGGCGGTCAAGGGCACTGAATTCTATGTACGGGTCGCTCCGGACGGGGCGACCACGATCATCACCATCGACGGCGTACTCGACTTCTTCAACGATATCGGTACCGTTGAGATTCCAGCGGGTTTTACCGGAACGATCACTGAGGCCTCGGCTGCCCCCGAGGTGAACAAGACCGATCCTGAAGAAGTGACCTCGTTCAGAGCGCTTGGGAGCGAGGAAGAATCCACCGAGGCAGGGGAAGAGATGATTGAAATCGAGATCCCGTTCATGGATGAGGACGGAAACTTGAAGACGATGGTCATCACACTGCCGAAGTCACAGGTTGCACAGCTCATTCCACCAGGCCTGAACTGAGAGGGAAGGGAGAATCGCCATGCGTATTACATCACGATTTCAGCCCGCGCGGCTCCTTCTCCGGGGAGTGCTGGTCGCGCTGATCGTCGTTCCCCTGTGGAATGCCTCGGCCCAGGAACCTGTGTTCAATACCCTCATCCTCTCCCCCGAACCGGGAGAGACGGTACCACAAACCACCTCGATGATCTCGATCTCCTTCATCGACTCAGAGCGGCAGCTCGACATCAACTCGATCAGGCTCCATGTCGATGGGAACGACCTGACT